>JAVZOA010000050.1:0-7331 GCA_038882535.1 Bathyarchaeia archaeon
CCTCGGCTTGCCCCATGAGAAGTTCCGCTGCGGCAGCGATTTCATCGACAACCGCAACATTCTTAACCTTCAATACGTATCCGTAAAGGTCCCTTTTGCCCCTATAGTCTTTAAAGGGTTTGATTCCAGCCAACCCTATGGCAAAGTTTACCTGCCCACGTCTAAAGGGTCGGCTATAGGTGTCGCACATTATTATTGCCACATCTTTCCCAGTTAACTTTTGTATCTCTCTTCGGCACTTTTCTGCTGAAGAGTCTGGGTCTTCTGGCAGAAGCGTGAAGTTGCTTTCTCCTTCAATGTTTGACTTGTCTATCCCAGCATTTATGCAAACTAAGCCTCGAACATCCTCCACCAGCAGAATTTCACTAGCAGCCTTCACAACATTCCTTGTTTCCCTTAAAACAAGCTCCACAAACTTTGAGCTTTTCCCCGTTCTTCTGGCAATTTCTTTAGCTTCTTCAGATGGGACAACCTCTTTAATGTTGACGATTCTCCCCTCAGCCTTCGAGAAAATTTTTTGAGCAATAACGATAATGTCTCCATCCTCAATTTCCAAACCGTTTTTCCTTGCAGTTTCAACAATTATTTCTGCTATGTTGTCTCCGGGTTTTATTAAAGGAAAGCCTTCAAGGGCTATGGCTTTAAATTCTTTCAAGGTTTACGCCAGCTTTTATGTTTTCTAGATGATGTGCTTCCTCTATGTTAAAACTCTTGCTTTTCATTACTTCTAAAACAGACTTTTGCGATGTATTTCTAAGTTTTATTTCGGATTCATAATGCTTAAGCAAGCCTTGGCGAAAGGATAGTTTAACCAATGTATGGATGCATCCATATGAAAAACAAAATAAGAATAGTATCCCTAATCTTCATTGCAATTTTTAGCGTATCCATCTTCCCGTTTAACATACTATTCCCAGTCGCGAAGGCAACTTATGTTGAGGGAGAAATCACCATGGACACGCTCTGGACCATTGTTGACAGTCCCTTCATCCTCTCTGGAAACGTCACCATCCGTGAAGGAGTAACATTAACCATCGAGCCAGGGGTTGAGGTGAGATTTGGTGGAAAGTTCTCACTGATTGTTAATGGCAGACTCTTTGCAAAAGGAACAAGGGAATTTAATAGGCTAATAAAATTCACTTCTAACAAGGAGACGCCTGAACCTGGAGACTGGGGAGCACTCTATTTTAATGGAACTGGGCAGCCTCCTTCGTTGCTGGAAAATTGTATAATAGAGTACGGATCAAACGGAATAACAATAGAGAATGGCGAACTAACGATTCGAAGTAGCATTATACGCTTAAATTCTGGAAATGGAGTAATGGCGTTAAATGGCTCTGTAACCGTTGGACCTGACAACTTAATATGCAACAGCACCGCAAGCGGCATTTATATATCCGGAGGTAACGTAACAGTAGAGGCTAACACAATAGAGTCAAATGGAGACGGCGTAATTTTAACGGGAAAACTGGCGACATTCAGCATTAACATAACAAGAAACAGCATAAGCCTAAACGGAAAAAGCGGAATATCTTTCTTAATGGAAGATTACAACCAGAATGGCTTTGTCGTAAGAAACAACACAATGATCTTAAACTATTACGGGCTCTATGTTTACACAAATGCAAGCACTGTTATATCACGAAATTATATTCTCCAAAATGAGGTGGGAATCTTTTATGAGTGGGGAAACGAGCATAAGGCAAATTTCAACAATATTATCGGCAACGTTTTGGGCATGGATGTTTCGGCTAACGCCACGGTGAATGCAACCCACAATTACTGGGGAGACCCAAGTGGACCATACCATGAATGGTTAAATCCAGATGGAAAAGGCAACCCCGTAGGCGGCGACGGCGTCAACCTCGACTTCATATTCTTTCTAACAGCGCCAATAGATTACGTTAATCAGTCGCCAACAGCTGTTTTTTGGACTGACAAAACTACAGTTGCACTTGGCCAAGAGGTTGCTTTCGTTGGCTTTGACTCCTTTGATGAGGGCCGTGTTGACCAGTACTATTACGACTTTGGGGATGGACATAGCACTGGTTGGACTACACTTTCGATTTTCTTCCACGCCTACACCGCGCTTGGAGACTACATTGCTCGTCTATGGGTTATGGACGATTTTGGCAAGATTAGCAGTTCAGCTTCTGTAACTATTTATGTAACGAATTTGCCGCCTTTAAATGTAGAGCTTATCCCAAGCAATAATGTAGTTCCATCCGGCGGAGAAATTTCAATAACAGCATATGTTTCACGAGGTGGAAATCCTGTTGGAGATGCCAATGTAACCTTTTTCTCTATAAGAGGGGGAACTTTTACGCCACAATATGGTTTGACGAATTCTTCTGGTTACTTCACAGCATCGTTTACAGCACCAACAGTCGAAGAGATAAGTGATATCAGGATTGTAGCGAGGGCTTCGAAAAGCGGGTTTGCAGACGGCTCATGCCACCAGTATTTGACGGTTTTTCCACCCCTTCAAGTTGAAGTGGAAACCCAACCATCTGAAGTTTTGTCGGGTGAGAATTCGACGGTAAGCGTTTATGTTTCTTGGGTTGGTTATCCTGTCGAAAGTGCTAACGTTACATTATCCTCAGCTAACGGCGGAAGCTTCGCTGAATCTTCAAAGTTAACGGATTCTAATGGCATAGCCTCTTTCACGTTTACTGCTCCTCAAACATCAGATGAAATCATAACAACAATTGTAGCGTATGCTTCAAAGGAAGGATTTGCGGATGGCGAGGGGCAGACAAACATAACAATCACGCCAAAAATGTTCCAGATAGAAATTGCAGCCGCGCGAAACACAACATTTTCTGAGGAAACCGTGACGATGACGGTTCACGTTGAACATAATGGAACTTCAGTTGAAGAGGCTAACGTTACCTTGTCCGCTACTAATGGAACCATTTCACCTGCTTACAGCCAGACAGATAGTTACGGAAACGCCATTTTCAATTTTGTAACACCACCAGTTTCCGAAGAAACAAATATTACCATAACCGCGATTGTCTCAAAAAAAGGCTTTGCTACTAACACAAGTTCATTGGTGCTGACTGCTAGGCCAGGAATCTTAACAATAATAGTTTCTCCGAGAGCCTACTCTGCACCATCAGAAAGTTCTGTTGAAATCGATGTTTATGTAATGTGTAATGGTGAGCCAGTGGCTGGCGCAAATGTTTCAGTTGTTCTCAACGCGGGAACGCTGATTTCGCAGCCGGGTGTGACGGATGCAAGTGGCTATTGTGTGTTTTCTATATTGACGCCTAGAGTAAGTGAGACAATGAACCTCATAATTACTGTGAGTGCCGAGAAGTTTGGGTATGTAAGCTCGCCTACCGGTGTTTCTTTAACTGTTGTTCCGGAGGCTGGTGGAGGAATTCCTTGGTTGACAATTTTGCTTGTGCTTATTCCGGTGTTGTTGGTGGTTGTGTTTGTTGTCTTGGTGAAGTTAGGGGTTATCAAGGTTTCGTTTGGTGAGGAAGAGGAAGGTAGCGTTTCGTAAGACGTAATATTTAATAACCAAAGTGTATAGATATATAACATAAGTACAGGAGAAGACACATGACCAAACTACACCTCAAAGAAAAACTCGCAAAAATCAAGAAAATAAGAATAAAATTCAACATTGGAAAACCCAAAAAGGTGGCTATCCCACCACCCCCACCAAAGGCTATTCCTAAAGGCTTTAAGGTTGTTGAGCGTTATCCGCTTTACGAGCCCTTCGCCCATGTGGCCATAGTGCAAAATCCAAAAACTGGTGAGTACAAGTACATTTTGGACGAGTTGCAGCTCGACCCTCTGGAAAGGAGCGTTTACAACCGCATCCTTGAGATACTCCTTGCAGAAATAGAGTCCCCTAAAGAGGAAATAACAGACCCTAGAAAGTTCTTCGCAGAAGAAGCTAAAAAGATTGTTGACAAGTACCGCATAAGCCTAGGGTGGCTTCCAGACGTTTCATGGTACAAGATTCTCTATCATGCTGAAAGAGACCTCGTAGGGTTCGGAAGAATAGACCCATTAATGCGGGATCCAAATATTGAGGATATTTCATGTGACGGAGTGAATAAGCCTGTTTATGTTTGGCACAGAAACTACGAAAGCATTGAAACAAACCTAGAATTTGAAAACGATGAAGAACTTGACAACATGGTTGTTAAGCTTGTGCACATGGCTGGAAAACACGTAAGCTCAGCCTTCCCAATTGTGGACGCTTCGCTTCCGGGAAAACATAGGCTTGCCGTCTGCTATAGGCGTGAAATTACGCCTTTCGGCACAGCCTTCACAATTAGAAAGTTTAGGGAAGACCCATACTCAATAGTAGACCTTATAAACCTCGGCACTTTCTCCGAGGAGATGGCTGCCTACTTCTGGCTATGCCTAGAAAACAGAGCCTCAATAATGGTTTTGGGAGGAACTGCAGCCGGAAAAACAACAGCCCTAAACGCTTTGGCATGCTTAATCAGACCTGGAAGCAAAATAATCACCATAGAAGAGACGGCGGAGCTTAACCTCCCCCACGAAAACTGGGTTTCCCTAATAGCCAGACAAAGCTACGGACTTGGCGGAAGCAGCGTCGGCGAAGTAACTCTCTTCGACCTCGTTAAAACCTCTATGAGACACCGTCCAGACGTGCTAATAGTGGGCGAGGTTAGAGGACAAGAAGCCTATGTGCTTTTCCAGGCGCTTGCTACTGGTCACGGCGGCATGTGCACAATGCACGCTGAAAACCTAGACTCTGCCATAAAACGTTTAACCCAGAAGCCAATGGACATTGCGCCGGCCTACATTCCACTGATGAACATTGTCTTGTCAGTTCAGAGGGTGCACTTGCAAAAGTCCGGTGAGAAGAAGGCTTACAGGCGTGTGATGAACGTGAACGAGATAGCCGATTATGAGGACTACCGGTGCACATTCAAGTGGCACCCAGTGAAAGATGAACATTTGCCATCGATGAACAAAAGCATAATGTTGGCTGGAATTTCAGAGCGGCTAGGAGTAAGTAAGAAGGACTTACTGGAGGAAATTGATAGGCGTAAGCAGATTTTGCAATGGATGCGGGAGCGCAACATAAGAAGCTACAGAGACGTAGCCGCAATAATCGCCGAATACTATGCTCGTCCAAAGCAGTTCTTTGAAAAAGTTCTCGCCGGGGAGGAGGTGAAAGCTGTTGCCGTTTCTAGAAACCCTTGAAGCGTGGTCCTTCCGCATCTTCGGACGGTTAGCGCCTTTCTTCCTAAAGCATGTTGTGGAGTTCAAAGACTATCTGGAAAGAGCGAAAATCAAAATTTACCCTGAAACATATGTTTCGCTAATGCTTTTTATATCTGTCTTGACAATCCCAGTAACCATAATCTCTCTAATCCTGGTGTACCTCGGTTTTCTACCAGCCATATTCCTCGTGCCACTTCCAATTTATGTGATGATAGGATTCTTCCTAATACCATTGTCAAGGGCTGGCGAGAGGGCTTCCAACCTTGAAAGGGAGATGCCCTTCGTAGCCGCGTACATTAGCGTTATGGCTTCAGGTGGCATAGCCCCCTACACGAGTTTTAAGCGTTTAGCCGAGGTTGAGTTGATGCCAGCCATGCGAAGCGAAGCCAGGGAAATAATAAAGGATGTGGAAATCTTTGGAATAGATCCCTTAACGGCGATAGAAAGTGCAGCTAAAAGAAACCCCCTAGACATTTTCAAAGACTTTTTGGCTGGTTACGCCTCAACAGTCATAATAGGCGGGGACATCGGGCACTTCCTTGAGAGAAAAGCTGAGGACATTTTTAAGACGAGGGCTATGCGGGTGAAGGCTGCTGCTGAAAGGCTTGGGATGCTTCTAGAAACCTTCATAATTGTCATGGTTTTGATGTCCATGTGCTTCTTCATTCTTTTCGCTGTGGAAAGCATGCCTAACGTTGGCGGCGGTGGAGGGGTTTCAATGCAGTCTGGCATAATCCTTTACACGTACATATTCACGCCTATGCTTTCGCTTGTCTTTATTTATTTGGCGCATAGCATGCAGCCTAAAACACCAGTTGTGGATATGCGCCCCTACAAGGTTTTCGGAATATGCAGCATATTCGGCATAACGCTGCTGCTTTTGTTAACGAACTTCTTTGGTCTCATTGAGGTTCCGTTCTTCAGCCAGTTTCAAACAGTTGTGGACTTGCCAATGGCTATAGCAATAGCTCTATTTGTTACAACAGCTCCTGCAGCCATAGTGTACCATAAGGTCAGCAGTTATAGAGCAAGCATGGAGCAAGGAATAAACAGCTTCTTAAGGGACTTAACAGAGGTCAGGAAGACTGGCTTGTCGCCTGAGAAATGCATTGAAAGCCTATCAAACCGTGATTATGGCGTTTTCAGCAAGGAACTGCGTAAAATAAGCTCTGAAATCTCTTGGGGTGTTCCAGTTAGGAAGGTGATTATGGACTTTGTTAAGCGTACGAAAAGTTGGCTGGCTCAGCTTGTCATGTTCCTTCTTGTGGAAACGATAGATGTGGGTGGCGGAACCATAGCCATGATTGAATCCCTTGCAAGGTTCAACAACTTGACACAGGAGGTGGAGAAGGAGAAGAAAATGGCTACACGCCCATACGTGATGATGCCTTACTTTGCTGCAATTCTTCTGGTGGCAACAACGATTATGATGCTAAACTTTGCTGGCGCCACTAGAGAAGTTGCTGGGGGTAGTCCAGCGGCAGACATGACGGGCATAAAAACAATTTTCACCACGTCGGTGATTTTCCACAGCTACCTGATAGGTGTTGTAGCTGGCAAAATAAGCGAGGAGTCCGTGGCTGCGGGGTTTAAGCACGCCGCAATACTGGTGATAATCGCTGCTTTAGCCGCGAAACTCGTGCCCATGTTCCTATAATATAAAGAGGGGGAGCGTTGAAGCATAAGTTTAAACCTTCAAGAAGTTCGAGGTTAAAGAAGAACAAGAAAGCTGTTAGCCCGGCAATATCTATGGTTATTATAACAGCTGTTACTATCGTGTTGGTTTTGGTTGCTGGTAACTATGCGTACCAAGTTTTAGAGCGTCAAAGGGGCGCTTCAGAATTTGACGCCGTAAAGAAGTCATTCATAACTTTTGATGACGCCGTAAAGGATGTTGCATGGGACAGAAGTGGAGCACGTTCCGCGCGATTTACAGTTAACTACGGTATATTAGAGATAGTACCAGCTGACGCAACGAGAGGATTGCCCATAAACGTAACTGTCAACGAATACCCTAATGCGAAGTACGTCAATTTTACTGGGTATTTAAGGTATAATCTGTCAACGTATTATGTTACTTTCGGAGGAGACTACAAATCATATTTATTCGG
>JAVZOA010000051.1:0-7296 GCA_038882535.1 Bathyarchaeia archaeon
GCACAGGAAGCATTTGTTATGAGCGAAGATGCTATTAAAGAGTATTATTCTAAAGTTGGTTTGAAAGAGTGGAGAAGACTCATAAGAGACCCCTACCACCGGCTAGAATTCGACACAACCATGCATTTTCTCAGAAAATACCTGCCGCCAAAGGGTTTGGTGTTGGATGCTGGTGGAGGGCCCGGAAGATACACGATTGAGTTGGCAAAATTAGGATATGATGTTGTTTTACTTGATTTAACGCCTAAATTATTGCAGATTGCAAAGAGCGGCGCTCCAATCTTTGTTTCTGTAATAGGCAGATTGGCGGTATTAATTAATGCTATAATCTATTGGCCTCACGAAATGGAGAATAGTAGAATTTATCAGCATATATGCGAAACCGGGGATTACCATGGTATCCAAGGAGTTTATACAAAATGGTACGCTGGTAAAAAAGCCATTTTTCCGCCGGCCCACTTCTATCTAGCAGAAGAATTAGAGAAATCGTTCAGAAAAAGAAATGTTAAAATTTTAGAGATGGTCGGCCTTGAAGGCCTAGCAACACGTCACCAGAAAGAAATAAACAGACTTTTCAAGAAATACCCCAATGCTTGGAAGAACTGGCAAGAAATTCACCTAAAAACCTGTACACATCCAACAGCGGTTGGCATCAGTGAGCATTTCATGATAATCTGCAAGAAATAAGCACTTTGTCGCTTCCGCAAACGACTTAAACATTAAACGCTAATGAGGTTTAAACGAGAAGAATGAGAGTTATAGCCGACCTCCACATTCACGGGCGGTATAGCCGCGCCACAAGCCAAAAAATGAGCATCGAGGAAATCGCCCGTTTTGCAAAAATTAAGGGCTTAAACCTTGTTGGCACTGGAGATTTCACCCATCCTAAATGGCTTAAGGAACTGCAAGAAGCATTGGTGGAGGAAGCTGGAACTGGTCTGTATAGAGCTGCTAAGAATCTAGAGCTCCCCGTTTATTTTATGCTGACAACTGAGGTCAGTACAATATTTACTTTTGAAAGCGATGTAAAGAAGATTCATCATGTTATACTAACGCCAAGCATGGAAACAGCAGTTCAGATAAATGAGCGCCTTGCCAAGTATGGCAATTTATCGATTGATGGGAGACCAACCCTTGACATGTCTGCTCCGCAACTTGTTGAGGAGATTATGGAAGTTTCAGAGCATAACATGGTCTTTCCAGCCCATGCTTGGACGCCTTGGTTCAGCATCTTTGGAGCCTTCAGCGGCTTCAACAGCGTTGAAGAGTGCTACCAAGACATGGCAAAACACATTTACGCTCTCGAAACTGGATTGTCGTCAGACCCGCCTATGAACTGGCGTCTAAGCAAACTCGACAAATTCACATTGGTTTCAAATAGTGACAGTCACAGCTTCTGGCCATGGCGCATGGGAAGAGAAGCCAACGTTTTTGAGCTGAAAAGCCCATGCTACTGGGAAATCGTTGGCGCCATCAAGAGCAAAGACAAAGCAAAGTTTAAGTTCACAGTTGAAACAGACCCCGCCTATGGAAAGTATCATTGGACCGGACATAGGAATTGCAACATTTCACTTTCGCCAAAAGAGGCCATTAAGCTTGGAAACATTTGCCCGGTTTGCCGTAAAAAACTGACCAAGGGCGTTGAACAGAGGGTTGAGGAACTTGCAGACCGCCCAGCCGGGTTTAAGCCTGAAAATGCTATAGGATATTTGCACTTGCTGCCCCTTTCAGAAATTATTGCAACAGTTTTAAATGTTGATTCTCCATCAACCCAACAGGTTTGGGGCATTTATAATAAGTTGGTTGAGAAGTTTGGGGATGAATATTCGGTGCTCATTGATGCGCCTAGAGAAGCTTTAGAATTGGTTGTAAATGGGAAAGTTGCAGAGGCCATAATTAGGGTTAGGGAAGACAGAATTAAGGTTGTGCCGGGATACGATGGGGTTTATGGTCGCCCAATAATTTTTGGGGATGAGGCTTCGGCTGCGGAAAGTGCTTCGGGAAAAGTTCAACAGTTGAATCTTACCGATTTCATGTGATGGTTTTTCTGATGTTTTTGTTGTGTATGTGTGTTGGACGTGTGCACAACAAAGCTTATTAAGTCGCAATACACACGATACAATTGATTTCCATGAACGCCACAATAAACCAGCAAACATACAAAGAAAACGAAAAAATCTGCAAGATAATCGACCGTGTCATGAGGCAAGTTTTTGGCGATGAGGCTACACGCCTAATCTATCGCTATTTAGAGAGCAATTATTCTGTTAGACGAAATGAGATTGCCGATAAAATTGATTTGTTTGCAAAGGGACTTGAAGATTTCTTACGATCTGGAGCTTATGTTATTGAGCGGAAGATTTTGGAGGACATATACTCAAGTTATGGGCTGCTCCGCCGAATCGAATTAGAGAAGATTCGAGAAAGCGACTTCGCAAGTCAAGTTAAACTTCTCATGAGAAAAACGTAAGATTCCACTTTTGCAAACTTGTTTTTGTAGGTAATTTTTATTAGCACCATTTTCGTGATTATCATCCCCTAAAAGCTACTTTAGGAAGGGGGATGTTGAAAGACACTCTGGCCGAAGTTGTTAGCGTGGCTGTTGATAAATTTGGTGCCGAGTATGTGGAGGTGCGTGCGCAGAAACTTTTCAAGACTATGCTTACCCTTAAAGAGGAAAGGGTTGAGGCAACCAAAGAGGGTATTGAGAATGGCGCTGCCATAAGAGTGCTTGTTAATGGGGCATGGGGTTTCGCATCTACATGCTCGCTTCACACTAAAGCTTTGGTGAATGTCGTTTCTGAAGCTTGCAGAATGGCTAAAGCCACCAGCCAAAAACTCAAAAGTCCAATAAAACTTGTTGAAGGCAAAGCCTTCGAAGATTGTGTTTCCGCAAAGCCCAAAAAAGACCCTTCAAACATCTCAATAGAAGATAAGATTAAAACAACTTCAACTATTGCAGAAACGGTTTTAAGATATGATCAGCGCGTTAAGAGCTGCACAGTAGACTATTTAGACTTGGCTGGGACAAGCTATTTCCTAAACAATGAAGGTGCATACATTGAACAAGATAAACTCTATGTTTGGTCAAGAATTCTTGTTATTGCGAAAGAAGGCGAAGTTTTCACATTTAGTCGTGAAGAAATAGGCTCGACAAGCGGCTACGAGATCTTTGATGTGGAAGCTCCAGAAGCTGTTGGAGAAAGGGCTGCAAAAAGAGCCATAGAACAATTGAAGGCTAAAACTCCAAAAGGCGGCATTTTTCCAGTAGTTTTAGGTCCAAACGTTGTTGGAGTTTTTGTCCACGAGGCTTTTGGTCATTTGGCTGAGGCGGATTTAACGTTGTCGGGTTCTGTTCTTATGAACAAGCTTGGTAAGAAGGTGGCGTCTGAAGTTGTCACAATTTATGATGATGGAACCATTGAAGGAGCCTTTGGCTCTTTCAAATATGATGATGAGGGTGTCCTAACCCAAAAGACACTATTGGTTAAGGATGGCGTCGTTGTTGGACTTATGCATAACCGTGAAACAGCACAAAAATTCAGTGCTAAACCAACTGGTAATGCAAGAGCCGAAGACTTTCGCGTTGAGCCGATAATACGAATGCGCAACACTTTCCTAGCACCAAGAGACCACTCTTTTGACGAGCTTATTGAAGGCATAAAATTTGGATACTACTTCAAAAGCTTCAGAGGGGGACAAGCAAATCTAGACGGCACATTTCAAGTTGGGATTCAAGAAGGCTATGAAATAGTTAACGGCGAAGTCGGCGAACCAGTGCGGAACGCCTCAATAAGCGGGAATACACTTGAAACATTGCATAAGGTGGATGCCGTTGGAAAAGACTTTGAACTATGGCCTGGAAGATGCGGTAAGGGTCAAACGGCATTTGTTTGCGATGGTGGTCCGCATATAAGGGTTAAAGGGGTGTTGGTGGGTGGCAGTGCTTAAGGAAGAAGAAATTGTTAGTTTGGCTGAGGCTGCCGTGAAATTTGCACTTAAACATGGGGCTGATGAGGCTGAAGCCTTTGCATATCAAGGCCTCACAACAGCTGTGACTATTGAAAGGGGACAGATTTCAAAAAGTTCAAGAATAATTGACCAGGGACTTGGAGTTAGAACAGTTGTCAGTAGGGCGGTTGGTTTTTCCTACACAAACATTGTTGGGAGCAAAACCGCAATTGAAGAGGTGGCTCTAAAATCTTTTAAATCTGCAAAGGCAAGTAAGCCGGACAAGGATTGGCAAGGCTTTCCATATAAAAAATCCTACGTCAATGTAAGAGGCACGTTTGACAGTACCGTTTACGAGTCATCTCCAGAGGATTTAGTTAAACTTTCCTCTTTAATGTTGGGGGCTGCTGAAAAGACTGATGAACGTGTCTTTCCAATAGAGGGCGGAACTGGCGCCTCTTACCTCTCACGGGCTGTTGTAAACTCAAATGGCGTAATGGGCTTTGATTGTGGAACAATCATCGAGTGCAGTTTGGCAACCGTAGCCCATGAAGGCGGCGAAGTAACACCTGTATGTTTCGAGTTTAACGCCGAGAGAATTTACAAAATAGACCCAGAGTGGGTGGGCAGAGAAGCTGCGCGTCTTGCGGCTTTGGCGCTAAGGGCTAAACGGGTGGAGACAAGAAATATGGAGGTTATTTTCACTCATTTTGCCTTACAGCAGCTTCTCTATTACACCTTGATGGACGCTGTTAAAGCGGATTATGTGCAACGAAACCAGTCAGCTCTTAAAGGCAAGATTGGCGAAAAAGTCGCTTCTGAGGTTGTGACAATATGTGATGATGGCTTGCTTGAAGGCGGGCTCCGCACATGGAAGTTCGACGGTGAAGGCG
Organism: Bathyarchaeia archaeon; assembly: GCA_038882535.1. Taxonomy (GTDB): domain Archaea; phylum Thermoproteota; class Bathyarchaeia; order Bathyarchaeales; family Bathycorpusculaceae; genus JAGTQI01. Next base: position 4,845 of record JAVZOA010000051.1, read on the forward strand.
TCCCACAGCAAAAAACCCTCATAATAGAGAAGGGTGTTTTGCGCAACTTCATCTACGATAATTATACTGCCAAAAAAGAGGGGAGGGAAAGCACTGGAAACGCCTTTAGAGCTGGCTATTTGTCTACGCCGAATGTTGAAACAACAAATTTCCACTTTGAAGCTGGGGAAAAGTCTCCAGAAGAGCTTATAGGCGAGGTTGATGAGGGGCTTCTTGTCTACTCATTGCAGGGAGCACACAGCAGCAACCCCGCGAGCGGGGAGTTCTCTGTTGTGGCAACTCCTGCGTGGAAAATTGAGAGAGGCAGAGTAATCCATCCTGTTAAGGGTGCCATGTTGGCTGGCAACGTTTTCGATGTCTTGAAGAACATTTCAGATTTGGCGAATAATGAGAGGAAAATTGGCTCGCTTGTTACGCCTTGGGTTCTTGTGGAAAACGTTAAAGTTATCGGAAAGTAAAATAACCTAAACCCTCAACTATCTCAACCAAAATGGGGCTGAAAGTGTTGAAAGCGAACATCCGACAGCGCCTAATCAAATTTAACACGCCTCGTAGAACGGTTCAGTTTCTATCCTTCATATTCTTCAGCGCCATGGTCTTTAATTTAGGCTCGCTGCCTATATTGCTCCCCGTGTTATGGACTTGGGGTTATCAGCCAAACACTGTTGGAGACGCTTTCACGGCACTACAGTTAATGTTCAGTGGGTGGGAGCGCTTGACAGTAGCTTTCCCGTTACTCGCAGTTGCGTCCTTCCTATTGGTCGGCATTTTGATTGGCAAATCCCTCTGCGGTTGGGTTTGCCCCTTCGGCTTCATCCAAGACTTAGTAGGTTTTCTTAAAATGAAGAAAACAGAGGTTTCGCCCAAAACCCACAAAAGCATGGCTTTGGTGAAGTACTTTATTTTAGGCATTGTGCTTTTCATTAGCCTAACATTTTCAGCTGCTAAGCTTGCGAAAGTTCAAAGAGATTATGAAAGGGCATTGGGCATATTTGCCTACGCTCCATTCAGTGCCATAAGTCCAGCTGAAACCTTGTTTTCGCTGTTGCCGAGAGGGATTCAAAGTTTTTCAATTGAGATTATAGAGAAGCCAGTTTCAGATGTTTTATCGCGAGTTTTGGATTTGCCCCCTCTTTTCTGGGTCCAATTGTTCATTCTTATAGCTGTTCTCGTTTTGGCTGCTTATGTTCCGCGAGGGTGGTGCAGATATCTATGCCCCCATGGCGCGATAATGGCTTTTCTAAACAAGTTTAGCTTTCTTGGTTTGCGAAGGGATCCAGTGAGATGTGTTAAGGGGGAATGCAGAGAATGTGTCAAGGCTTGTCCCATGATGGTTCCAATTTTGGAGCTTCCATGGGAGAAGTTCAGCGACCCAGAATGTATTTACTGTTTGAAGTGTTCTGACGCTTGCCCGCATAAGGCGATTAGGCTTAAGTACCCGTAGCTGCTGCTAAGCCCAAAAAGTCTTTGAATATTCGCCTAAAACACTCTCGTACACCTTTTTTGTTTGCTGGCTTATCTTTTCCCAGTTATAATTTTCAATAACCTTCTGGTAGGCGTTTTCCCTCAACTTATTCGCCAAATTCTCGTCAAGCAAAACTCTTGTGATTCCCCATGCCAGCGAGTCCGGATTATTCGGGTAAACCTTAATGCCAGTCACGTCGTGCTCTACTATTTCTGACAAGCCACCAGTATCAGAAACTACAACGGGGCTTTTAGCCGCCATCGCTTCAAGCGCCACAATTCCAAACGGCTCAAATAAGGATGGGACAACTGAAACGTCGGCGTATTTTTGCAGAGTCCGTAGCGTTATATCATCTACGAAGCCTGTAAACATAACTTTATGCGCTAGTCCTATTTTTCTGATGTGTTCTGATAGGGATTGTTGCATGTATCCGTTTCCAACTATCACGAATTTTGCGTTTACTTTTTCCAGGACTTTTGGCACTGCATTGATGAGAACGTGTATGCCCTTCTCATAGACAAGTCGTCCAACAAACAATACAATTTTCTCTTCTGGCAAGGCGAACCGCCGCCTAAACTGGTTTAAGTCAACGTCGCTCTTTCCATATTCTTTTGCGTCCACGCCATTTGGAATCATTATAAGTTTGTCTTGTGGAAGCCCGAAAACCCATTTCACATGGGAAACCATGTAGTTGCTGCAGCATATAACCCTCCAAGCCTCATAGGTAAGCCACGCCTCTGTTTCATGAATCATCCTCTCATAGTCGGAGTGAATACCGTTCCGCCTTCCATATTCGGTAGAGTGAATCGTCGCCAAAAGAGGTCTCCTAAAAACGTGTTTTAAGCCTATCCCAGCATTTGCCACAAGCCAGTCGTGGGCGTGAAAAATGTCAACTCCGCCTAGCCCCTTAACAATGGAGGCTGCCTCCTTCTGCATGTTCATGTTCATCAAGTAAACCCAGCTTGCAAAATCCGGCGAAGGGTTCTT
>JAVZOA010000052.1:0-7251 GCA_038882535.1 Bathyarchaeia archaeon
AGGTGAATAAAAGCGCACAAAATAGTCACATGTGATGGCTTTCATTATTTCTTTTCAATTAGCTTTTTGATTTCTTCTATGCGTTTTGTTAATTCTGCAAGTTCTGCTTCCAGCTCTTTCTTATAGTCTTGTAAGGCTTTCAATTCCTCCGCCGGGTCGGTTGGGTAGTAGGGGTTCTCGCCCATAAAAATATGCAACACCAATGGCGAAAACGCCACAGACGCGGCAAAATCGGGAGACCACCAAAACCAGTGGCAACGACAACAACAAACCTCCAGAAAAGTTTGAGCCAACCCCCAAGAGGAACGTAGAACCAATTTTCCGAGAACCAGCAGAGATAGAAGCCCTAAAACTTGTGGAATTGGAGAAGCTAACTTTCGATGAAGCTGCCGCAAGAATGAAAGTTTCAAGAAACACTGTCTGGAGACTGGCTGAAAAGGCAAGAGAAAAACTCGCCAGGGCTATTGTCGAAAGCAGAGAAATCCTCATACAACACGAATAACAAACTTCGTGGAGCAAACAACATCGTCAGTATATTATTTTTCAAAGAATTTTTAATAAATTATCATGCATTCTCCAAAGGAACAATTTATTTTTTCATGTTTTTGCATAAAATTCATATTTCGTAAAATTTACGCATAAAAGGAAAAAGGGGAAACACTGTTTTCTATATCGTGTTAAATTCAAGAAAAATCTTACAAAACATGCCGGCATGTTTTCTGAAGCATGTCACTGCGTGAATTGGCGATACGGAAAACTTCTTGAACGTACCTTTCTTCATGTATATTTAAGGTTCGTTTCTTTTCGAGTTTCCGAAATATTTTATAGGGGCTTTTATGTCTAAAATTACGAGTGCTCGTAAATTTGGTGAAACTCGGGTTGACTTTAGAGCTTTCCCATGAGGCTGAGGAGTATATAGAAGCCATCTACAAGCTTCAAAAGAGAAGCGGGGTTGCCAGAACAAAAGAACTAGCCAAGGAACTAAACGTTGTGCCGGGCTCTATAACGAACACTATTGCACATCTTGAGAAGCATGGACTTGTGGAGCACACGCCATATAAGGGTGTAAGGCTTACCGCAGAGGGCGAGAGGCGAGCTCTAAACATTATTAGAAGGCATAGGCTTGCCGAGAGGCTTCTCACAGACATTTTGGAGGCTGAGTGGTGCGACGTCCACGAAAGTGCTTGCAAGCTTGAGCACGCCTTAACAGAGGATGTACTATCCCTTTTGGAAAGGCGGCTTGGCTATCCAAAATTTTGCCCGCATGGAAACCCCATACCGACGGAAGGCGGAGAAGTTAGCGATGTGGAATGTTGCCCACTAACTTCAGTTGCGATAAACCAGACATGCGTTATTGCCAAAATTGTTGATGAACGGAGGGAGATGCTCGCGGCACTGGCTGTTAAGGGGATAAAGCCAGACGTCCCAGTCCACATAGTGAAGGAGAGAAAGAAGAACATTATTCTATGTGTTGCTGGAAGAGAACAGACGATAAGCCGCAAAGAAGCCGAAAACATCTGGGTTAAAACCGCAGAGGTGAAGGCAAACAATGTTTAGGAATAGGCGGAATGCTCAAAGACGAGGCGAGTCAAAAAACGAGGGCGAATTATATACCTTGACAGACTTGGCTGAAGGCGAAAAAGGCATAATGGTCAGAGCCTTAGGTGGTTTCGGTCTTGTCAGAAGGCTTGCAGAGATGGGTCTAACACCTGGAGTTGAAGTTAAACTTTTGAGGAAGGGATCCTTCGGCGGACCTGTTGAAATCGAAGTTAGAGGGGTAGCCCTCGCACTTGGGCGGGGAGTAGCCTCAAGAGTGCTGGTTAAGCCAGTTAAGGATGAGGCTCATGACTAAACAATTGCGTGTGGCGCTTGCAGGAAACGCCAATGTTGGCAAAAGCGCCATATTCAACCAGCTTACAGGCTTGAACCAGGTTGTTGGAAACTGGCCCGGCAAAACTGTTGAGCGTGCGGAAGGAACCCTACATTTTAAGGGCTATACTATACGTGTCATTGATTTGCCGGGCATATACTCGCTTTCCACATTTTCCATCGAAGAGATTGTTTCACGCGATTATATCGCTGTTGAAAAGCCAGACATTATAATTAATGTTGTTGACGCTTCAGCTTTGGAGCGTAACCTCTATTTCACGCTTCAGCTTTTGGAACTTAAAGCGCCAATGGTGATGGCGCTAAACCAAGTGGACTACGCGGCAAAAAAGGGCATACGCATAAACGCTGAGAAACTTTCAGAGATTTTAGGCGTGCCCGTCGTCCCAACAGTGGCAATCACCGGGAGCGGAATAAACGAGCTTCTAACAACAGTTATTGCGGTGGCAAGTGGCAAAAAATCGCTTCAGCCTTTAAAGGTTAGGTTTGGAGCGGAGGTCGAAAAGCGAGTGCAAAGGCTTCAAGAACTTGTGGAACGCAGGCTTCCGCAACTCTGCGAGGTTTATCCGGCAAGGTGGATTGCCACAAAACTTTTGGAAAGGGACATAGATGTCGCTGGGAAACTAAAAAATTATGAAGGTGGAGCAGAAGTTTTAAAGCATGCCGAAAAGTTGGCAGCGGAACTGGAAAAGTTGCATAGTGAACCCTCGCCAGTCATATTAGCCTCAGAAAGATATTCCGTGGCAAGTAAAATAGCCAAGGAAGTTACCATTGTGGAGGCGCCGCCAAGGATCAGCCTTGAACAGAAACTTGACGCTTTGACAACGCATAAAATTCTCGGATACCCAATTTTGGTAGGCGTTATTTTGGCAACGTTCTCGCTAATTTTTATCGGAGGAAGCATTTTCTCCGGGCTACTGGAATCCCTTTTCAGCAACCTCACGTTATATATTGAGGACGTTCTGGCTTTCCTACCATCAGCCGCAAAAGGTCTAATCACTAACGGGTTTTTAGGCGGAGTGGTGGCGGGAATAACCATAGCACTGCCATACATTGTGCCCTTCTACATAATCCTCGCCCTACTTGAGGACAGCGGCTATTTACCGCGAGCCGCCTTTCTAATGGACAATTTTATGCACAAAATTGGCTTGCATGGAAAAGCCTTCATACCCCTAATTTTGGGTTATGGTTGCAGTGTCCCAGCATGCATAGGCTGCAGAATAATGGAAACGGAGCGGGAACGCCTCCTAGCCGCCTTTGTTGTGACACTTATTCCATGTGCGGCCAGAACAGTCGTCATATTAGGCCTTGTGGGGAGATTCGTCGGATTACACGCAGCACTAGCCATCTACATATTCGACCTAATCCTCATCTTCATCCTCGGCAGAATAGCATTCAAAGCCTTGCCGGGAGAACCCGTCGGCTTAATAATGGAAATGCCCCCATATAAAAAGCCCTCATTAAAAAGCGTCTTAACAAAAACATGGAGCAGAACAAAAGACTTCGTCTACATAGCCTTCCCAATAATTGTGGCGGGAAGCCTAACAATAACAGCCCTAAACATCACAGGCTTCATAAACTACATAACCGCCGGGGCACAGCCACTAATAAATGGTTGGCTTGGGCTTCCAGCTGTGGCTGGTATACCTCTCATCTTTGGAGTCCTACGCAAGGAACTAGCCTTAATCCTACTTGAAAACTCGCTGGCACAGCAGAGCATGGCACTAGCAGATTTAACAGCCACACAAATGATTGTTTTTTCAATTGTCGTTATGGTTTATATTCCATGCATAGCAACAATCGCCGCACTAATAAGAGAATTCGGATGGAAAAAAGCTGCAGCAATAACCATCACGGACATCGCCCTAGCCCTACTTTTAGGAGGAATAGCCTACAGAATCCTACCGAGATTCATGCTCTCATAACAAACTATTCGGATTCGTAGATGTTGAAAAATGAGAATTTAAACGTGGTTCCGATAAACGTTACTAACAGAAACTAGCAAAGCATGTGAAAAAAATTAGTGAGAGAGCAGGCGTAGCAAGTGACCTAATTCCTCTGAGCATTTCGCAAAATCTTTTAGCGTAAAGAAGCAGTATAGAAAATTGGCGAGAAAGTGAAACTTAATTATTATCTCTCGCAATTCAGCGAGTTGAAAGCTTTGTATAAGTTGGTCAAACATGATTTCTTAAAAAAAGGACTGCTTCACCATAATTGGCACCATATACTTCGAGACCTTGCTAGAGCGATAATTATAGGCGAGGCTGAGAAAGCTAACATGAAGATTGTTTTAGCCGGTGTGTTACTTCATGACATTGGCAGATTGTATCCAGACTTAGGAAGCGATCATCACGAAGCTGGAGCAATAAAGGCTCAAGAATATCTGAAAAAAGCTGGCTTCAGAAGTGAAGAGGTCAGCGAGATAACCCACTGCATTCGAGCCCACGGGCCTAGAGGAATAGAAGAACCCAAAACTCTCGAGGCAAAAGTGGTTTACGACGCGGATGTTCTATCATGTTCAGTAGGCTATATTGGAGTTGCAAGAGTATTTGACTACTTCATGAGAGAAGAAAATATGGGCGTAAAAGACATGATGGAAATTCCAAGCGGGAAGAAGGGCCCACGACGAGATTTCTATACCAAAACAGGAAAGGCTATGGGTATTGAAGGGCTAAAAGAAGCGCGAAGATTCTGGCAGGAATTAAGATATGAACTTAAAGAAGAAGAGAAAACAGTCAAGAGCATAATCCCGGAATACAAAGGAGATTGAAAAATACTAAAACCCTCGACAATGAACTCAAAATCAATTTAAAGACCATTTGGAGCCTTCATTTAAAAAGCACTGATAATCGAGTCTTTACGTTTATATTTTGAACTAATATTTGAAACTATTCCCTAAACAGACGTATTCTGTTAGCGTCTCTTAAGCGAAATATCTTTATCAAAGTTTGCATTCCAAAAGCTGTTCTCAAAATTACATGGTGTAAAGATATATTAAATGGACGTGAATTCCTCTCTCAAATGTTTGAGCACTCTTCGTTGGTTTTAACCCACTTAGGCTGTAGTCATGGACCAGCACCCTTGTACCTTTTCGACATTCGCATACTATTTTTTCTGAAAGCCTTGGAATTATTGGTGGAAACGGGTAAACATATATGACGTTAAATCTTGAAAAGTCAATGGTGAATAGGTCTGAGCAAACAATGTCGATTAAATGTTTAACTCCCGCGATTTCAGCTTTTTTGTGGGCAAGTGTCACCAGGGTTGGGTTGACTTCAAATCCGACGCAGTAAACTCCGAATTTTTTGGCAGCCTCTATCAGTACGGAGCCATCTCCGCATCCAAGGTCTGCGAAAACTTCGTAGGGTTTAACTTCAACCATGCTTAAGGCTGCCTCAATAACGGATAATGGACTTGGAAGATATGGGAATTCCACAAGCCTCTTAATAATTGCAGATTCTTGCAAACGCCTCTCCAAAATTAAAGTTAATTATTTTAGAGAGGTAAAGTTAACGTTTTGGTGGAAGTATGCCAAGATTTGTGGTCCAGCGTCACCATGCAACGCACTTGCATTACGATTTTAGGTTGGAGATGGATGGCGTTTTGAAAAGCTGGGCTGTCCCAAAAGAGCCGCCAACACAGCCTGGAATTAGGAGACTGGCAGTTATGGTTGAAGATCATCCGCTCAGCTACATAGATTTTGTGGGCACGATACCGGAGGGGCTTTATGGTGCTGGAAAAGTGGAGATATGGGACAAGGGCACATACACGCTGAAAAGTAGAAGCGTCAATAAGATAGAGTTCACTTTACACGGCGAGAAAATGAAGGGAGACTATGCCCTAATAATGTTTAAGGGAGACAAAAACTGGCTTCTAATAAAAAAGAAAACATAATGGCTTATTTACTTCAAAAAGCTTTTACACTAGTTCCATCTCTTATTGGATTCCAAAATGGTGAGTTAAATGGCGGATCCAAGGATAGAAAAGCTTGCAAAAATTTGTGTCCATTACAGTGTTGAGGTGAAAGCGGGCGAAACAGTCTTGATACGAGGAAGCAGCGAGGCTTTTCCATTGATAAATGAGATTTATAAGGAATGTTTGGTGGCTGGAGCGCATCCGATGGTTTATCCTAGGCTGGATCTGCAATATACCTTCTTCAAATATGCCAACGAAAAGCAGCTTAGCTATGTTTCACCTATTGAGAAATTTATAGCTGAAAACGTTGATGTGAACATAGGTATTTACTGTGAGTCAAATCCAAAACAATTAACAAACATAGATCCAGCGCGGATAAGGCTTCACGCGGCGGCAAGAAGAGAGCTATCAGAGATTTTCTACAGGCGTGTTGCAGAGGGAAAATTGAGGTGGACTCTTCTACCCTATCCGGTGAATGCCCAGGCTCAAGAGGCATCTATGTCGCTTGCCGAGTATGAAGACTTTGTTTACACCAGCTGCCTTGCCGACAAAGAAGACCCGATTGCAGAATGGAAAAGAATCCATCAAGAACAGGAGAGAATCTGTGAATTTTTAAACCATGGAAGCGAAGTTCGCGTGGTTGGCGAGGACACAGACCTAACCTTTAATGTTAAGGGGAGAAAATGGATAAACTGCGCCGGAAAGGAGAATATGCCAGACGGCGAAGTTTTCACAGCGCCTATTGAGAACTCTGCGAACGGAACGATTAGGTTTACTTTTCCAGGCATAGTTTCCGGAAGAGAAGTTGAGGATATAACACTCACATTCAAGGATGGAGAAGTTGTTAAGGCTTCTGCTGTTAAAGGAGATGATCTGCTGCAGGAAATGCTGAAAATTGATGGTGCAAGACGCATTGGAGAAGTCGCTATAGGAACGAATTACGCTATATCAAGGTTTACGAAAAATATGCTTTTCGACGAGAAGATGGGTGGCACTGTACATTTGGCTCTTGGAAACTCCTATCCAGAGTCTGGTGGGCTTAACAAGTCGGCGATTCACTGGGACATATTGAAGGACATGAAGAAAGACGGCGAAATCTACATTGATGGTCAATTAATCTATAAAAATGGGAAATTCCTCATCTAAAAGCTTCAGCATTAAAAGCGGTTTCAATGAGAGAAAAAGATGAGAAAGCTTCAGGTTTGACGCTTTTCACGAAAATTTTTGTTAATTTGGGCATTTTCCAGTTTCTAACCTTTCTCAGAAGGGGAATATTCTACACTTTCATGGTCAATTATCTTTACATGCTTATGCACGCTGTGACTTCAACAGCAGCCCTTGGAACCTTTGACATGATTGCCTCTGCTTTAGGTCAAAACCTTCTATGGGGAAGGATTTGCGACCGTTTTAGAGTTAGGACTAAGCTTATCATAATTGGAGAAAGCATAG
>JAVZOA010000053.1:0-7166 GCA_038882535.1 Bathyarchaeia archaeon
ACATAAGGATGCTGTCCATGGTGAGGAAAAGGAAGTTAGGGCCGATCACGGCTACAAATGACAAGGAGGGACCATAGTTGTGGACTCGGCATATCCACCACAAAGAAGGGCCCCTATATAGAGCAGATGTGGAGGAGGAAGTTCATCAAGCTGCACATAATGGCCGATAGGAAGGGCAAGGTGGTCGGGTTCAGGGTCACCTCTGAAAGGACCGGCGACACCAAGTTCGTGCCCCTCGTAAAGGAGACAGTAAGGAAGAAGGGGAACGTAACGAAGGCCTAAGCCGCCTACGACTCAAAGAAGGAGCGGCTGGGCATAGAGCCGGCCATAAACCTGAGGGAGAACGCTGTAGCCAACTCTGAGGGGTCCTATGCCAGGAAGCTGGAGGTCTTTAATAGGCTAGGACGTGAGGGATGGAGGAGGGCTAAGGAGTACAGTGGCTGGTGGAGATATTCTTCTCTGCATTTAAGAGGGTGACAGCGTAAGCTCTAGACGATTTCAGAAGGCTGAGCTGTCACTGAAGGTGTTACTGTACAGCAAGTTTCAGTCCATGTAGGGAAGGAAGGAACTCGCCTGCTGGACCCGTCCTACGGAGAGGAATTGCATTAACAGGAGTTGAGCTACAAGCTAATTTTAAATCTGTAATTTATCCTAATTTTTAAATAATTAGCATAACTTTTAATTAATGCAACAAAGCAGATTGAAGCTTCCATCTCAACTATAAATCAGTAGATCAAAACTTTATGTAGGATAACAATGTAGTAATCATTATGATCTAACCACCGTCCTAGGTCAAATGTTGGTACATTTTATATATTAATGAAAGGCTCAATGAAATGCAAGACATACGCACAAGGGATAGTGACTCTGTCATCAAGGCCCTCATGACTGCATAAATGACTATATTGATGGCACAGCCTCGGGCTGTGCGAGCAGACAATCAAGAACAACCTTAAGGATCCTGATGTGCTTCTGAACCTGAACGATGATATAAGAAGAAGATGGGCACACTGAAGGGCGAACTGACGGTTACCGTTGATTGGCATGACCTACGGAGACCCTCACGTGGAATGCGTCATAGGCACCAGGCCAAAGGATGGAACGCACTGTGCTTACCAGTACGAAAGCGTTGTGGTCGGCAAGGAAAGGTATTATAGTGACGCCAATAGTAAAATGGGAGTCAAGGGCGCAACATCTCAAATGGTTGCTGGCATTTGAGCTGGGGATAAGGATTAAACTGTTGCTGGTTACTTTTCGGCAGATGTAATCAATTACTTGAAGTCACTTGGCCTGAAGTTAGTGATGAGGATGCCAGACATAGGCATTACCAATGCAGGAGATGACCTCATGTATACTACAGGAGCGGAGGATGAGTGATGATGAACAGGCCGCATTCAGGGTAGTAGCACTTAATGGTCAGAACAGGATTGGGGACATAGAGCTCCATATTTGCCACAAACACTAACCTGAAGCAGGGAAGCTGTCAGGCGCAGATGGGGCATAGAGACATCTTACAGGATGATCAACTGGTTCCTGGCTAACGTCAAAGCTGTACTTGTCAGTTCTCCTATATGTGGGTCAAGCTAAATAGCTTCGAAGATAGTCATAGTTGATGTGCTAAAGCAGAGTGTAATGTTGTCATTGCTGATATTTTAGTTCATCCCAGATATAGTGGATGAATGGAAGCCATGAGATGGGCAAATTTTGTTCTACTGTTCAAGGGTAAGATGATGTCAGCCACTTAAACTTATAAATGATGCAGGTTAATATTACACCATGCAGATTGCTAAGGCGGAAAAAATATCCATGGGCAGATCCATTCCGAGGTTGGATTCAATTGAAAAGGTTTCAGGCATTCTAAAGTACTTCGGAGATATAAATATACGTGGAATGCTATACGGATCAGTTTTCAGGAGTCCCGTGCCTCATGCAAATATAATTAATGTTAACCTCACAGATTCCCTAAAGTTGCAGGGCTTGGTAGTTGGATTAACTGTAAAGGACATAGTGGGGGTAAATGCATACGGCCCTTATGATGATGCTCCAATATTGGCGAGTAAAAGGGTAAGATATTATGGGGAACCTATAGCAATATTTGCAGCTGAAACACCTGAAGCTGCCAATGAAGCTGTTAGGAGTGTAAGGTTCACATACAGTGAATTACCTGTTGTAGAAAATATAGAAGAAAGTGTGAATAATAAATTTCAGGTTCATGAAAATGGGAATGTCGCTGATAGTGCGATATTTTCCAGGGGTAACATAGAAGATGCTGAAAGAAGTTCAGCAGCAGTAGTGGATAACACTTATGAAACTGGATTTCAAAAGCATATGTATTTGGAACCTGAGGAAGGGGTTGCATATTATGATGGCGAAGGAATTCTAACCATTATGTACGGCGGTCAGAACCCATATGGCGACAGGAAAGTGGCAGCTAGGGCACTTAATATAAGTGAAAGCAAGGTAAGAGTAATAAGCTATCCTACTGGAGGCAGTTTTGGCGGAAAGGAGGAATCAGCGTTTCCGGCACATCTAGCTTTGTTAGCGTACTATACGAAGAGGCCTGTTGGCATATTTTATAGTAGGGAGGAATCAGGAATTGCTGGCCCTCATAGGCATGCCAGCAAAATCACTCTTAGTACTGGCGCAGACAAAAATGGCAAACTTACGTTCAACAAAGCTAAAGTTTACGCTGATACGGGGGCTTATAAAATATGGGGTCCCAATGTTCTCGACACAATTGTTGAAACTGTTAATGGTCCCTACAGGTATAAGGCTGTGAAGTTGGAAGGTTACCTTATGTATACAAATAACGGCCTTTCATCAGCATTCAGAGGGTTTGGTGCACCACAAGGGAACTTCGCTCTGGAGTCAAATATTGACGAACTATCATCCAAGCTTGGGATTGACCCGTTAGAGTTCAGGTTTAACAATCTATTAAATGACGGAGAAACTGCCCCTCTTGGTAATACTGCTAGACGCATGGGAGGAGTAAGGAAGGCTCTTGAGGTTGCTATAGAAAGGCGCATTCATGTTGAAGAAGCTGGCTTGCCATGGTACATCAAAAAGGGCGTTGGCATATCTCTTGGCATGAAAGGGGTGGCATATGGGGGGGATGCAGATGACCCATCTTCAGCCGCTGTGGAAATTCTTGATGAAGGTAAGGTTGTGATTTATTTTTCTAACACAGATTATGGACAGGGCATCAACACAGGCCATGCCCAGATAGCAGCTGAAAAACTACAAATTAATCCATCCCATGTAAAATTTGTCAATGCAGATACATTAAATACCCCTGATTCGGGTTCTTCAAATGCCTCCAGAAGCACTGTGACGTCGGGAAAAGCAATTGAATTGGCCTGTGAAGAAGCGCTTGCTTACCTAAAGCTTGTTGCAGCAGATAAATTTGGCACAACACCAGAGTCGGTGAGATACAGCAATGGACAATTTTTATTTGAGGGTAAATCAATTTCATTGTATGAAGCAGCAGCACTTGCAAGGAAAAATAGAGGCAATGCTAGATTTGAGAAAACATATTATGCTCCAAAGGTTGACAAGCCGGTAAAGGGAATGAGGGAAGCCCCGAGATTCTTTAATAGCTTTTCGCTTTTAATAGTGGAAACAACAGTTGATCAGTTATTGGGAAAGATCAGGGTTGATCGCGCCAGAGCATTTGTGGATGCAGGCAGGCTTATCAATCCCATAATAGCTCAAACTCAGGTGGAAGGGGCAATGGTTCAGGGGCTGGGCTATGCACTGACGGAGGAACTGATATATAAGAACGGAATCCCTCAAAACCTAAATTATACAACATACATTGTTCCGACCGTAACTGATGTGCCAAAAATGGAAATTGAATTTGTGGATTATGAAGAGCCTCTAGGGCCATTTGGAGCTAAGGGGGTAGGGGAAATTGGGCTTGTACCTGTGGCCGCTGCAATAGCAAATTCAATAAAAAAGGCAATCGGAATCAGGATGAAAAAATTGCCACTGAAACCAGAAGAAATTCTTTCAACCATGTACTTGGAAATACAGAAGTAGTTTTAAATTACAGGTAGCATTAATTTTGCGTTGACCGAGCAAGAATTTAAGGGTAAATTGACAGCCTATTTATCAGACCTCTTAAAACATTATGGGGCTGATATTAAATCAGAGGTTGAAGCGTGCCAAAGGAAGGTTGATCTGATGGGAATTAATAAAAGTGGCAGCACCTTTTTATTTATAATTGATATTAGGGGAGAATTTGACGATTCTGCAGATGTTATTCAATGTGATGGTAAGCTCTTTATAGTAAGGTACGGTATTAATTTAAATAAATTTTATGGCAACGTTACAATTGTTGATATCAGAAGTGTGGAAACTCTACTGAGGAGGGCACTTGGTGTTTCGCCCAAGACTCCAGTATTTGAAAAAACTTATGCAGACTACCTTAAACTGCAAAATATAGAGCCTGAAGCGCTAAGGTCAGTTCTCAGTGTGTTGTTTAATGCAGTTGACGAAAAACTCGTTGAAAATACGCTTTTAAAGATCTATGCTTCAGGCAGAAATGTAGTTGATAGGATCGAGCCTTCCAAAAAGACCACATATACAAGGGAAAGGTTCATAAACGTTCTTGAAGACCTTGGGCTAGTGTTTCTATCCGAAATAATGCCAGGTAACAACTGCACCCTTTATATATATTCTTGTACACAGCCGGGAATTGAGCTGTCTCAGAAACTTGCTCAGGAAACATTTCTTCAGAAGCAGTCAACAGTTGGCTTGTGGCTTGACAGGCATGACGCTGCAACTTCTTTCCTGTCAATCTGGGCCGCAATGAAGGGAAGTGTATATCAAAATTATCCTATATGTCTTCCTGTGATCAGGGAAGAAACGCCCAGGATTGCTCATGTACCATGTCCGCTTATTGATTCAAAAAAATGTGGCGAATTAATGAATTCACAGTTACCTGTTGAACTAAGCCTATTTGCTGATGCGATACTTGGGGGCAAAACAATATCGGAAAGGGTATACAGCACTTTGTACGAACTTACTGCCAGCTATCTCGTCATGTTTGCAAGGGTGCAAATATCAGGCAATGACGCTGAAAGTATATGCATAGTGCCAGAACTAGCCAAGTCAATATATGACGCAACTCTTACTGATTTTATATCAAAGTTTTCTAATTCAAAAGTGTTAAAATATGTAAATTCCTATTCTGCAGCAATGTCAATTCTTGGGATTGACCTTAATACAGATGAAGCAATAAAAGCTATGCAACTTTACAATGTATCATATGAAGATGTTATAAAAGTATATAAAGACCTGTTAAATTCAGGATTAATTGAAAAAAAATCAGAAGGCGTTTATATAGCAGTAAAGACTGACTTGCTTTTTAAAGCTTATTTGGAAAAAATAGATGCCATCTCAGCAGAACTGGAAATAGTTTGAAATTACGTTATCCAATCAATGTCCGGTTTTTTATTCATAAATGACAAAGATATGCCTGTCAAAAATACCGCGAGCAGAATCGGTTGATATATAAAGTAGTAAACTGCAAAATTTAATGGATTGAACTTTTCATTATACCTTTTAGCAAGATAATAATAAATGGGAATCAGCAGGATAAAGGCTGAAAGGGAAGCCATGATGGCTTTGCCTGCTTCTGTATAGTAAACAACAAGTACGTATTCCCTGATTGGAACAGAAGATGTAGGAATCATATAATATATATAAGTTATAAAATAACTGGAAACGATTTTTGAAGATATTGTATAAAGTATTATCCCCATGGTTATGGTTGGAAGCAGTATAATGATTGCAGATATGACTATGATCGGACTGTAAATTGCCAATCTGAACAGGTATTTTAAATTCAGCTTAATCCACTCTCCCAACCCGTATGCCCACCTTATCCTCTGTATGAACCAATCATTAAAATTATCAGGCTGTCCTACGCTTACCTTTAATTTTAATGACATTTTATATGTGAGCCCCATCTTATGTGACCTTGTAGCAAGGTCAAAATCTTCAGACACCATAGGCCTGAAACCCCCCAATTTTTTAAGCGCATCCATTTTTATCATAAAGGCTGCCCCATCTATGGCAAATGTTTTTCGAGAAATTTTTGAAAATATCTCTGATATCATATTTGCCTGAAGGTAATCTATAGAAGTTAACCTTGATATATTGCTAGAAACTATACCAACCTTAGGATAATCAAGTATGTCATGATTGCCAATTTCTTCAATTGAATTATATATGATGTTATTGGGCAGTAACACGTCAGAATCGACAAATAAAATATATTCGCCTGATGAGCTTTTCACCCCCTGATTAAGGGCGCTGACCTTTCCCTTTCTCACTTTGTTTATGATAACCTTTGCTGTTCTGTAATTGTCAAGCTCCTTTAAAAATTTCTGAGTCGGTTCGTCAACCACTATGATTATTTCAGTTTTTTGGTAATAATCATTTGAAAGCTTTGCTAAACTCTCCAGTACAATTTTGGATTGTTTATATACAGGTATAATGACGCTTACTAGATCTTTATTCAATTTTAGGTTGAACTTTTTTGGTAAAATTTAAACGTGCCTATCTAATAAGATTATAATATTCGTTTACCATCTGATATACTCTCCACCCTAAAGGGTTCTAAGGTCTCCATCATTCTTGGAGTTGCCTCTTTAGGGGTATCAGTGCTTTCCTTGCATGCAATTGACTTCCCATTAAAGGTGGACGCAACGCTATGTTGAATAAAGCGTTTGCATCAGCGTGGTCAACGTGCCCACATTGGCACTTAAAAACCTTCCCTGAGCGGTGCTTTGTTGCATTAATTGTACCAGATGATCAAACTTGTTTGATATTACTATTTTAATTATTAACGCCACAAATTTACATTGACCCACCTTGGCAGATAGGGATTGGAAAGAATATAATGAAAAGCTTGTCAACGAGCCCTTTGATATATTTGTTAATGCTGACCTCCTGATTAACCAAGCTGAGCAGCTGAAGAGGATGAATGAAGGAAAGAGGGGAAAGCCCTATGCCTACTCTGATGCACTGATGCTTATCATACTGGCCGTAAAGGAGTACTTTGGACTTCCATACAGGCAGACCGAGGGCTTTGCTAAGATGCTTGGTGGAATATGGGGAGCCAGGATACCATCCTATACCCAGATCTGCAGAAGGCAGAA
>JAVZOA010000054.1:0-6644 GCA_038882535.1 Bathyarchaeia archaeon
GTAAATTATATTTATGGACTTGGCGGAAGAGACACGAGCCCCATGCAAATCCGCGAAATATACAGGGACCTTCAGGAGATTCTTGCGAAAAATCGCGTTGAAACTCCAGTAAAATATGTTGGATTAAGGGAGTAGGAGGCGGTGGAAATGCAAAGTGAATGGAAGTTTACGGCTAAGGACATAGCTGAAAAGCCAGACCTCTTTTTGTCTGGACATAGGGCATGTGCTGGCTGCGCCCCAGCAACAGTTATGAGGCTTATAATGAAAGCCTTAAGGGGACCAACCATTGTTACGCAAGCTACTGGATGCATGGAAGTGGTCTCAACAATTTATCCCTACACTTCTTGGGCTGTTCCATGGCTCCACACAGCCTTTGAGAATGCCGCCGCAAACGCTTCAGGAATAGAAGCGGCGATAAAAATGCTGAAGAAGAAAGGAAGAATCAAGCACGAGCATGTGGATGTCATCGCGATAGCTGGTGACGGCGGCACCTATGACATAGGCATACAAGCCCTTTCCGGGGCAGTTGAAAGGGGACACGACTTCTTATTTGTGCTATATGACAATGAGGCATACATGAATACGGGCATACAAAGGAGCGGCGGAACACCCTTAGGCGCATCTACAACCACATCGCCAGCAGGCGAGGTCATACCAGGAAAGCTTGAACCCAAAAAGCCAATAGCCGACATAATGGTGGCACACGAAATCCCATACGTGGCTACAGCCTCACCATACTATTGGCGGGACCTAATAACAAAGGTGCGCAAAGGCTTAGAAGTGGAAGGACCAGCCTTCCTCCACATTTTCGCGCCCTGCCCCCGTGGTTGGAGAAGCGACCCAGCAAAATCCATAGAGCTCTCCCGCTTAGCAGTGGAAACATGCATCTTTCCATTATGGGAGTGCATAAACGGTGAATACCAACTTTCGGCGCCCAGCAAAGTAATAGCCATGGCACCCCAAAAGAAAAAGCCAGTGAAAGAATACTTGGCGGTGCAAGGACGCTTCAGACACTTGTTCACGCCAAAATACGCTAAACTGCTGGACGAGATACAGTGGATAACAGACCGGAGATGGCAAAAACTCCTCAAAAAATGCGGAATGGCGTAAGCTATTAATCTGCGTTTTTTAGGAATTTTTCTATTTCTTTTTCTGCGTTGTCCGCTTTGATGAATATGGGCACGTTTTCTATTCCTGTGGCTATGTAGCTTGACAGCAACCATTCTCCTGGTGCGAATTCTAGGGTTTTTTCCAGTATGCCCTTGTCTATCATGAAGGTGTCGCTTATTAGAGCGCGGTCGTACGGACGGGGCAAAGTGCCGACAAAATACGTGTGCAGCTGCTGTAGAGCATTGGTGTTTAGGTAGGCTATGCGTTGTGTGGCTATGCAAACGCCTAAACCATATTTGCGTCCTTGTCTGAGGAGGGTTTCCACTTGTTTGCTGCATTTCTTTTCTATGCCCGCTGCTCCTGAAAGCTCTGGTATGAATTCTTGGGCTTCGTCGAAGACTAGAAGGATGTAGGGCTTAACCTGAAACATGCGCTTTCTTCTTATGAGCAAATCGTGGGTTAACGTTATGACAAGCTCTTTTATTGTTGTTGGGTCTGATATGGAAATACACACGAGTCGCGTGTCGCCTTCTAAAAGTTCTCGTATTTTTTCTGCTGTTAGCCCACCAGTCTCTTTCTTCATTTCCTCTTGGCGTTTCCTTATCTGATCTAGGATGGTGGTTCTTGTTGTCGCCCAAGCATACAACGCGCTTTTATCGTGAACCCTGAACTCTTCCATCGTTGCTATGCAAACACTGTCGATATATTTGACGAAGTCTTCGTTTACTTCTTGGTTTTCGCTAAGCCCATGTGTCTCCATGTAGTCAAGGACGGCGTCGTGGATTCTGTCTATGGCGTTTAAATAATGGGGTTTGTCAGTGTTGCTTTTCCTCTGGTCGCTTAGCTCTTCCAAGAACTGGGCGTATGTTGGAATCTTCTGTTTCGGTCTGGTGTAAAATGCCACTTTGTCCTGTTCCATTACGCGTTTAAGTCCAAACTTTATTCGCTCGTCTACCTCATACTCCCTTGGCTTGACAACAGAGTTGAAGAACTGTTCAATAGAGTCTATCCTATGTTCGAGGATAACCTTCGACGGAATCTTTTCGTCTGCAAGAAGGTCAAGCAGCAAGAAAATGTATTCGCAGCTTATATCAAAAACCACAACCTTAACATCATCTGTGTGGAGAAGAATACGCCGCAAAATGTTTGACATCAGGTTGCTTTTTCCGCCGCCTGTGAAGGCGAAAACACCAAAATGGTAGCGAACAAGTTTCTCAAAATCCACATATATAGGAATAACTGTATTGCTTGTTTGGAACATTTTTACAACACCGAGCCTCGGGTCAAGCCTTGCATCCTCAACAGTTTTGGACGGGTCTATGCCCAGCTTTTCAGTTATCTTCTGATTATACATGCGGTTTATCATTTCACTGTTTAGGATGTAGACGGGACTGCCCACCACTGGATAGGAGAAGCCCTTAACAAACTTGTAGTCGCAGTTTCCGCCTATAATTAAGTCGTAGTTTATTGGTATGGCGTCTATCTGAATCATCATTGTGGAGTGGTCATCCGTCTGCCAATCCGCCTCCGACTGCTCGATAATCTCAAACTGCATGGGATAATAGCCATGATCCGACAAGCCCCTTAATCCGAAGTGTTCAGGCCAGACTCGGCTTATCTCCATAAGCGTATAGCGCTCCTCGCCCAGAAGCGCTTGCTTAAAGTTTTTCACGGCTAGAAGCATGCCCTCTTCCAACAGCCCCATCAAGTCTTTTTGATATTCCACTTTTACGCGGCAACTGTAGCGAGCGCTTGTTCCAGCCAGTTTTGATTCTTCCGCCCCTCCAAAGAAGCGAGGCATAACGGCGGCCAGTCTAGCTCGGAATTTTCCGTCAAAGTTGGTGAAGCAGAGACTGTTAAATTTGTTCTCTTCTTGCGGCTTCAATGGCTGTTCGCCTCTCCCTAAACGTGCTCATATAGAATATGAACTTTCTCAATTTATGGTTATTGAGGATCCACTCGGCAGTTGTATCCACAACGCGCTTGAATTGGCTGTAATTCCACTTGGCGATTTTGTCCGCGATGAATAGTGGTGTATTGTGCCCGAAGGCTTCTGGAATGTTTGACGGTGCCATGGCCACCAAGACGTTCATGGTTAGGTTTTGTAGCTTATTTGGCACGTTTTTGTCTATGTATAGGATTACTTCTACTGGTTCTTTTGTTCCGTCGCTTAACTCGTTCCAAAACTCCACAATTGTTTCAGGCTTATAATCGTATTCTGGGTAAGCGAGGCGGTCTACTAGGAGGACGTTGCTCCGTAGCATTGGGTCTGTTTTTGCTTGGCTTAGCTGCACATAAGTTTTTAGGAAAACCTTTTCCAAGCCTATCTTGTTTTTTATGGCGCCTGAAACGTAGCCTTTACGATTTTGCTTGTCTGTAACCATTGTTCTGAAGGCTGAATCATACTCTATTAGGCTCCATGGTGGCGTAATCCTATCTGCGTTGAGAATGCTGGCTGATTGGAGGATCATGCGGTCAGTATTAGGCAGTTTTTCAAGCTCTTCGCTTGTGATGTTTGTGTTTAATAGGTCGTTGTTGCCCATTATTGGGATGAGTTGGCGTTTAAAGTCTCTTGCTGCTGTGTCTTTTGTTATGCCTACTAAGAGCATGTGCCTTTTCCAGCATTCTTCCATTAGCATGTGCAAAGTGAAAAGCGTCAAGAAAGCGATGTCAAGTGTTGTGAGCCAGTGCTCCTTTCCGTCTTTGACGATTTTCATTAGGTTTGCTGTTTCCGGGTTTTCTGTGAAGAAGAATCTGTCGCCTATGCTCGTCACAAGCTTTTTTATGCGTTCCCAAGTTCGTGCATACTTGCTGTTTAGTGTGTAGATTTCATTTTTCTCGTTTAGGAAGCCCCTTTTCATCAGGCTTTTTAGGCTTCGCTCTATGCGTTTCGTTCTTTTTCCGTCTGTTATGTTGAACTCGGCTAGTATTTGCCTTTTTGACAGGGCGCCTTTACGCCTTAAAAGGTCTATTATGGCATAGCGTATATAGTCGGCTCTTGGCGGCGGCAAGCCTAGATGCGTGTTACAGACGAGGTGCCTTGCTATTGTCAGCTCGTTGATGTCTATGGGTTCTCCGTCTATTTTGTAGCCTAGAATTTTGCTTTTTGCTTCCCATAGGGCTCGCTTCGAAGTGTCGTAGAGGAGGCTTGCTCTTTCTATTGATAGGCTTCTGTCCAAGAGGATTATTCGAAAATTTTGTTCGATGTCCGTGGCAAGCTTGTAAGCCAAATAGTACTCGGCGAAGGTCATTATCCAATTAGCCACTGTCGCATTGTTTATTATTGACTCTTCTGTTAGGGGTTTTGCTAGACTGACCTCGTCTGGCTGCGAAACTTCAAAGAATGTCTGGTCAACGTCCGGGATTTCGTTCACATAGATTGGCACTACGCTGGATATGCCGGCGCCGTGCTGGGCTGTCCGCTCGTCATATTTAACTGTTGGCAGCCTATCCTCGTGGAAGGTTATCGTCCCTGTTGAGGCGTAGGCTCCGCCGAAGAAGACCACGAGGTCAAAGAGGGGTCGCGAGTACATGGTTCCATCTATTCCCGCAAAGCGGACGGATGTGGCTCCGAAGAATTCTTTTGCTGTTTCGTAGGCTTCTTTGGCTGGGAAATCAGTTTTTATCAGGTTTGAGAGGAGGCTTGCGTAGAAGGTTTTTAGAGACGAGAAGCGCTTTTCATAGTCTAAAACCTGCATTGAAGCTCCGTGTTTGAGTATATTACATGTCCGCCTAACAGCGTTACTTAATGGCGAAAGCTGCACTTAATCACCAAAGCAAGATTAGGGTTTAGCTGGTAAAAACATTTTTTGGAGCTGGAAAAAGCCAATAGGGGTGGCCCCTCTATAGAATTTAGGAATGTTTTATATTGCCTATCCATACAAATTTAGGTTTTGAAGGGGCGAAATTGGCTAAAAAATCAGTTTCAAAGCGTAAACGTGCCAAGAAACGGCGGATTGAGATCGAGATTAGACAGATGACACTGGAGGATTTGCCAGAAGTTTGGCGCTTAAGCGAGAAGATTTTCACGCCTTCACAACTGCAGTTCACTTATCGCACATGGAACATCAACGAGCTACTTTCTCTTTTTCAAGAAGACCCAGAACTCTGCCTAGTGGCTGAAGACGTAGCCTCCAAAAGAATTGTTGGATTCGCCATAGGCACCATTTTGAAGCGTCCCTTTAGCCCTTGGACCTACGGCTATTTCGTCTGGGCTGGCGTTAAACATATGCGCCGTCGGCAAGGCGTGGGAAAGAGACTTTACCGCGAACTGGAAAAACGTTTCATGGAGAAGGGAGCCCGCATAGCCATAGTAGATGTGGAAGGCACAAACTTGGCGGGGATGCGCTTCATGGAGAAGCTTGGTTTTAAGCAGAGCCAAACTTACATTTGGTATAGCAAGCTACTTGAATAGGCACATGCCTTAAGGATGTTCCAAGTGCAAATAGGGGCTTTTAAAAATCTCGGGATTGCTTCTTGCATATATTTCTTCTCCAGCAGCTGGAGGTCTAATCATAGAAAACTACGGTTTTCCAGTTCTTCTAGGTTTATGTGTGGCTCTTTATTTTGCTGCTTTAATCTTTTTTATGCGAGTGAAGTTTGAACGGGTGGCTCACGGTCTATTAATCCCAAAGGGGCCAAGAATCTCCATCTTCTTCATAACTTTCATAATCTTTGGTATGTTTGAAGCTTATTGGTTGGCTTACCCCCTTTTCGTTAAAAGAGTTTCTGAAACAATTTCTAAGATGGGTTTTGTTCTAGCCATGACAAGCCTAGTGGTTTCCGCCATAACTTTTCTGGTTAACTGGCTTTCAGATATCAAAATGAGGCGTGTAGAATTCGCAATAATAGGCGTTACGCTAAACGCTACATGGTTTTTCCTAATAGGACGTGTCTCTGCACCGCAGCAAATAGTGCTTTTATCCGCTTTGTCTGGTTTAGCAAGCGCCTTCACCATTTCATGGTTTGCCCACTATGGAGACTCCTTCAGCCGAGAATATTATGCAAGCATCCTAGTCCTAATGGAGGTAGGCTTAATGCTTGGTAGGATAGTCAATCTTATACCCACATACATTTTCATCCCTAAAGGAGACTACCAAAGCTATTTCATGCTTCTCGGCGTACTCGCACTAATCAATATTCCATTCTTGGCTTACAACAAGCGCCTTCAGCGTTGCCAAACCCTATAGAGGGGTCATGTTTTTTAAAAACTTGGAGAATCTTTTGCTAGTCTCTTCAGAAATTTTATCCCAAGTTTTCGAACATTCTCGCCTTTTAATAACGCGATTCCTTTTAAGCCCATGTTTTTCTCCAACTCACGCATGAATTCGTGACCGAGGAAATATCCTGTCTGCTTTTTGTCTCTTATGCTGAACCATGAACCGAAAAACTCTTTTGTTTGTGCCTGCGCCTCAACTCTCTTTAAAAGCTCCTTTGCAAGCCAGCCTCTATGCTTTCGACACCATGAAAGCCACCCTCGGTTTTGTGCCATATGCCAAGTCTCCTTCCCAAGAATTATATGCTCGCATCTTTGA
>JAVZOA010000055.1:0-6624 GCA_038882535.1 Bathyarchaeia archaeon
TGAAAGAGCCCTCAATAACAACAGCCCTAGAATTCGAAACAGATGGTGGCAAAGTTAATGTCATGCTTAGGGATGTCGGCTCATTGGCGGATTTTGGACCACAAAACCTAGGCGCCGAAGACTTTGAAGCCATAGAAAGGGCTGATTGCACATGCGTTTTCAACTGGGCTGGAACAAGAAAATTTGGAACAGAGTTGGCTGAAACCGTTTTCCATCACGCCAAAACAAGGGGGAGAGGCAAAACTTATTTTGACACTGCTGACCCAAACCCAAATAAGAAAGAAGCAAAAAAACTGCTGGAAAGGGTTATGCAAAGCGCCTTGGTGGACGTTTTAAGCCTAAACGAGAATGAGGCAGTCTTCTTCGCATCACTTTTGAAAGGTAAAGCTGAAAAATCTAAAAAAGGCTTGAGTTTTGGAGAATTGGCAAAAGAGTCCGCAAAGTTTTTAGCCTCCCATTTAAAGGCGAAGATAGAACTTCACACAACAGAATATTCTGCAACCTTCACTAGCAAAACCGAAATGCTTGTCCCAGCCTTTCATGTTCCAGTTTTAAGGGCAACTGGCGCTGGCGACGCTTGGAACGCTGGCAACATACTTGGAACAATATACGGGCTAGCTGATGCTGTTAGGCTTACGTTGGCTAACGCTGTTGCAGCCTACTACATATCAAACCCGGAAGGCAAACATCCCACAAGAAAAGAGCTCTTCAAGTTCTGTGATCGGCTTAGGAGTCGGTGGAAGACCAAAACAGATAAAAATTAGGTTGAGGCAAAAAGCATCAGCTTGGAGACCTTAAAATGCCGACAGAAATCCTCGACATAGACAAGTTCGTTGAAATAAGCGAGAGAGCAGAATACTGCGCAGTTAAACGCCTAAAAAACGTTGTAAAATTGAAGCTTCGCACGCCAAAAATGCTTTACACCCTAAAGGTTGAACCTTCAAAGGCTGAAGAGGTTATAAAGAAGCTCAGATGCGAAATCCGCGAAATATAGCCAATCACCCTACTTCCATAACAATTTTCGCAAGACGAACTGAGGCTTCAAGGCTTTTCATTATAGTGTTTGCCACTGTAACTTTTATTCCAAGCCTTTCTATGCGGCTTTTCTGCTCTTTATCAATTTCATCAATTACGAAGTGTTTTAGGAGTTTTCCATAAAATTTTGCCACTCCGTAGGCTGAGGGCTCGAAACCCATGCTAGCCATAACCCTGTCGGCGGGTCCTTTAAGGGCTTTTCCACCTATTATTGGGCTTATACCTACTACTGGTGCTTCTGATTTTCCTAGCGCCTTTTTTATGGCTTTTATGGCAAGGATTGGAGCTATGCTTAGGATGGGGTTGCTGGGGCAAATTATTATGCGTTCAGCCTCTTCTATGGCTTGGATAACGCCCGGTGCTGGCTCAGCCCTTTCGACTCCCTCAAAAATTACGCCTGTGACAGTGTCCTTTGTTCCTCTTTTGACGAAGTATTCTTGGAATTCGAGAAGCATGCTGCCAGATTGAATTTTTGTCCGCACTGGGTTGTCGCTCATTGGTATAAGATTAGCCTTAACTCCAAGTATTCTGCATAATTTTGCTGTGGCTTGTGAGAGCGTCATGCCCTCCCGTAACATTTTGGTTCTTATTATATGAGTTGCCAAATCTCTGTCTCCCAGCCGGAACCATGTTTCAAATCCTAGGCGTCCCAGCATTTCAAGGCAGTTGAAGGTGTCGCCCGCTATCCCCCAGCCTTTTTCTTCGTCTACTATGCCTGCAAGCGTATACATTATTATGTCTAGGTCTGGGCTTATGTGAAGCCCATAAAGCTCTATGTCGTCGCCCACATTGCCGATAATGAAGAGGTTTTTAGGCGGCACGACTTTTATAAGTCCCCTGAGGAGTTTTGCTGCTCCAACGCCGCCGGCAAGCGCCACAACCGTGCCCATAAAACCACATCTATATAATTGGCTTTCAATATTAAAGTGCTTGTTAGGTGCACCGGATTGGATGCTGTTGAGCTTATTAAGGCTAGGCGGAGCATCCGCAAGTTTAAGCCAACCAAAGTTTCCCGCGAAGTTGTAAACGCCATTTTAGATTTGGCTAGGTGGGCTCCTTCTGCGCATAATGCTCAGCCTTGGCGCATAGTTGTGGTAGATGATGAGGCTGTGAAGGCGAGGCTTGCCATGGCGATGGGGAAGGCTTGGCTTTCAGACATGCTCAGGGACGGCGTTCCCAGAGAAAAAGCCGAAGACATTGTTAAGGTTGAGAGTTGGCAGCGGATAACCGAAAGCCCTGTCATCCTCATAGTTTGCCTGTCGATGGAGGACATGCATAAATATCCAGATAGAAGGAGGCGTAAGGCGGAGTATATAATGGGTGTTCAAAGTGTTGCAGCATACATTCAGAATCTGCTTCTCTTGGCGCATTATTATGGGCTTGGGACATGCTGGGTTTGCGCACCACTATTCTGCCAAAGCGTTGTGAAAAAAGTGTTAGGTTTGCCCCGTGAAATTGAGCCCCAAGCAATGATTATGATGGGTCATCCGGACGAGAAGCCGGAGCCTCCGCCGAGAAAGCCTCTAGAAACTTTTTCAGCATTTAATTCTTGGATTAGAGTAGGAATAATACGAGACAAAAGAGTAAAAAGGGGTGTTTAGCAGTTTAACAGACTCTATCTTCTAAATTTTTGAAGCCTCGTTAGGAGTTCTTTGTCACCATCGTAGTCTCCGGCGCATGTTGCTATTACACCATCCACTAAACCCTCAAGTTTTGACGCTGTTTCCTCAACCTTTTCCATGGTTGTCGTCACCGGCCACCCAATTAGTTTGACCATTTCAGCGTTTTTGGGTGTTCCAACTAGGAAGTATGTGTATATGGGCTTGTTTATGCGTTTGCATTCTTTTGCCACTTGTTCCAGTGCTGGGAAGGTCTTGTCTTCAAGCCTCATGAAGAAGACGAAGTCCCACGGTTCTTTCGCTCGGGCTATGGTTTCCTCGATGGTTCGGCGTGCGGTGAGTAAACATCCCAATTTAACATTTTTTAAGCGTATTGTTGTGCGCAGGAAGTCTCTGGCTTCCTCTGAGGATTTCAGCATTTTTATTGGTTCTCCATATTTTGGTATGTCTCCCATTGTTAGTATAAGCCCGTCCAAGCCTACAGCGTCTGCAGCTAGAGCCAAACCTCCAACTTCGACTGGTCCTTTATAGTGGAGTATGAATATTGGTATGACAATTTTGTCTGGGTATTTGGCTTTTAGGACACAGCCCACTGCTGTGCCGCTGGGCGCAGGCATTCCCGCAGCACTATCAGTTATGTTCCACCCATCAACAAGGTCTTTAACTTCCTCTGCAAGTTTCAAAAATTTACGTGTTGGGACAAACTCATGCAGTATTTTCATTGAAGCTCATCTCGCTTTCTAGAGAGAACAACTTTAGCATTAAAAATTTTTGTATACAAACCACTGGAATTATGATTAAAGACACACTTTTGCCTTAAAATAGCGGAAATTATAAGAAGCGTCAACGTATAGCATGTTCGTGGATGCTTCATGAATATAATTCAGATAATTGGTGTTGAGAGCTTGCCAATTATAAAGGCTGGAGACAACCTTGCAGAGCTTATATGTAGGGCTGCTGAGCGTCAAGGGACACCGATACAGGACGGTGACATAATAGTTGTTACGCATGTTGTTGTTTCGAGAGCTGAGGGTCGGGTTGTAAACTTGGATGAGGTTAAGCCCTCACTTTTCGCGAAATCTGTTGCAGAGCTTTACGACAAAGACCCGGCTTTGGTTGAAGTTGTCCTTAGAGAGGCGAAGAGCATTAGGCGTATGGCTGATGGCAAAATAATCACCGAGACAAGGCATGGGTTTGTTTGCGCCAATTCTGGGGTTGACAAGTCCAATGTGCCTGGGGAACGCTTTGTGGCTTTGCTCCCAGAAGACCCTGACGCTTCCGCCACTAGGATTAGGCATGAGATAAAGCGTTTAACGGGTTGTGATGTAGCTGTTATAATTTCTGACACGCATGGAAGACCCTTAAGAGAGGGCGAAATAAACGTTGCTGTGGGCGTTTCAGGCTTGAAGCCCATTAGAGACCGCAGAGGCGAAAAGGACTTGTTCGGTTATGTTTTACGCGTCAAGCAGACAGCGGTTGCCGATGAACTTTCTTCAGCAGCTGAACTTGTTATTGGACAGGCGGATGAGGGTGTTCCAGTGGCTATTATTCGAGGCTATAAATATATAAAATCTGAGGATGCGAGGGCTACGGAGCTTATAAGACCACGAGAGAAGGACCTATTCCTCTGAACCGCGAGGGTCCTGGTTGTCTGGTAAACGTGTTCAACTTAAGGAGGCAGAAAGCCTAGAAGTAATATGTTTAATGGACAACTGTGTGGACTTCACTTCATCAATTAATCGGCGGGAAGTCCAAGGTGTTCGGAGCTGGGTTGTAAAGCGTATGGGCAAGGAATGGGCTGAGAAAAATTTTCGTTTACCAATAGCCGAGCATGGCTTGTCAATGCTTGTTACAGTGTACCGCGATGGGAAGGCGCATAATTTGCTCTTTGACACTGGTGTAAGCCCCAAGGGAGCTATTTTAAATGCGCGCGGAATGGGCATAAACCTTAGGCAGATTGAGGCTATTGTTTTGTCGCATGGGCATTATGACCATTTTGGTGGACTGCGGAGCTTTGTCAAAGCCTTTGGTAAAGCCGACTTACCAATAATAGTGCATGAGGACATGTTTAAAACAAGATGCGTGGCGGCTCCTGACGGTTCTGTTAGGCGGTATCCAGAATTCCCGAAAGAGAATCAAATCAGTCCAGCCAAATTCGTGAAAACAAAAGAGCCTCATCTGTTAGCTGATGGTGCAGTGCTTGTAACTGGCGAAATACCGAGAAAAACGGATTTTGAGAAGGGCTATACGCAGCAGCGCGCCCTTGTTGACGGAGAGTGGCAACCAGACCTCTGGGTTTGGGATGACCGCGCATTAGCTGTTCACGTTAAAAACAAGGGGCTTGTCATATTGTCTGGCTGCGCCCACGCCGGAATTGTCAACACAGTGCTTCATGTTCGGCAAATCACCGGAATCGAGAGAGTCCATGCCATAATTGGCGGTTTCCACTTATCTGGGAAGGAGTGTGAAGAGCGTATCGGCAAAACCGTGGAGGCGCTTAAACCGTTAAAGCCAGAACTAGTTGCGCCCATGCATTGCACCGGCTGGAGGGCTGCTTTCGCAATAGTAAAAACCATGCCTGAAGCCTTTGTCTGGAACAGTGTTGGAAACCTTTACACCTTCTAAAATCTTTGCAGAGGCTCATGGCGTTTTTAAAAGAAGCTAAAAATTTAAAAGTGAGGTTTTGAAAATAGAGCATTCCAAAATTATGGAGTTGAAATTTGGTGATAAGGGAGAAAAGACAAACTCCATTCTTTAAAAGGAAACTTGAGCCGATAGAGGTTAAAACTCAGAAGAAAATTTCAGAACTGCTTGCGGAAATGGCTAAAACTGGTTTTCAAGGCCGAAAACTGGGCGAAATTGTTGAAGTCTGGGAGGAGATGCTCAAAGATGACGTTGTAATCTTTTTTGGTTATGCTGGCTCCCTGAGCACCACGGGACAGTGGAAAATTGTTAACTGGCTTATTGAAAAACGCTTTATTGATGTTATTGTTTCCACAGGCGCAAACATTTCAGAAGACATTTTGGAAGCTATGGGAGGCACTTACTGGCAGGGGCACCACATGGTGGATGACCACCAACTTTTACAATATAAAATTGACCGTTTCTACGACGTTTTTGCAGACGAGCTTGAATACCGCCAAATGGAAAAACTCATCGCCGACTTTATGAAAAAGTTAAGTCCAAATCGCAAATATTCCTCGGCCGAATTTCTCCATCTTTTCGGGAAAGAGCTTTCACAAATGGGAATTAAAAGCATAATTGCAACAGCCTACGAGAACAAAGTGCCAGTCTTCTGTCCAGCCATAGTTGACAGCGGCTATGGAATCGCCTATCTCTTAAACAGGAAGTTTGAAAGCAACTTCGACATAACCATAGACCAAATGCGGGATTTTGAACAGCTTGTAGATATAAAAGCTAAGGCAGCTCCAGAAAGCGGGGTAGTTTATATTGGTGGCGGTGTGCCGAAAGACTTTATCCAACTAACCACTGTTGGCAGAAGTCTAACAGAGTCGAGAAAATATGAGCGCGTTTACCCACATAAATACGCCATACAAATTACGACGGATGCTCCCCATTGGGGCGGCTTGTCCGGCTGCACTTTTGAGGAAGCCATAAGCTGGGGCAAGGAAGCCAAGGAAGGGCGGAATGTGCAGTGCTACTGTGACGCAACAATAGCCCTACCAATAATTGTTCACGCTTTGGCGGAGAAAATTGATAAAAGGGCGAAAGCACCAGACTTGTCTTGGCTGTTTAAGGGTTTAGAATAGCCTTTGGCGTTTTCCATGGAGAAAGTGAAAGACTTCGAAATTTCGAAGGGCGTTTCTGCAGACACGCTTGTCAAGCAGATGCTTGAAAGTGGAGGCTTCACAGCAAAAAACCTCGCCATAGGCGTTGACATCCTTAAGGCGATGCTGAAAGAACGGGAAATCCTCAATTTTCTCTCTTTTCCCGCTTGCATTATTGCCAC
>JAVZOA010000056.1:0-6614 GCA_038882535.1 Bathyarchaeia archaeon
CAAGAACCGACATCTTGTTTAATTATAATGCGGCCGCCGGGATTTGAACCCGGGTCACCGGCTCGGGAGGCCGAAGTCCTACCAAGCTAGACTACGGCCGCAGCAACATGTGCTTAAATTCTCCTCTATCACTCTGGTTTTGTAAAAGTAAGCATATTAAAACTTTCGTTAAAATGATTAGGTTACTCATTGACTTTTGATTTCACAACTTTTTCATGTGCCTTTTTTGAGAAGTAAATAGTTGTTAAAGTGAAGATGGTGGTTGTTGCAGCGAAAATATAAATTAAACCTTTGAAATTTTGTGTTTGGCTCTTGTATAACGAGGTCATATCATTAAATTCGTCTAGAAGTTTGCTATAATTCCTTAAAAGGTTGTAAAGTGTCATGTTCAAAGCATCAAGCTTTTCAATAAGTACGTTAGCGCTGGCATTGAGTTCCGAAAATCTCACATTTAGTTCTAGAAGCATGGAATAAGATTCGTTTAAGCTACGATACTTGTCAAGTAATTCTGTGTAATTATAAAGTAACTGGTAATGCCAATCTAGAAGCATGGAATAAGATTCGTTTAAGTCTTCATACTTGTTGAGCAATTCTGTGTAATTATAAAGTAACTGGTAATACCAGTCTAGAAGCTCTGAATACACTATTTTAATAGAACAGTCGCCAGAATACTCAATGTATAAGTAAATATTTTCCATGTTTCCAACATTAAGTAGGGTTGCATTAACTTCTTCCTCATTAATAAGCACTGTATGTATACGTGGCATCAATGCTTTTGGAATGGCAATTCTGCTAAAACTTGCAGAGCCGCTATTGCCACTAGCATTTAACAATATAACTCTAGCCTGCGTTTCAGCTATTGTTTTAAATGTAAAATTAAGAATTGTTGAATTGGATATTATGGCAATGTGATGAAGGTTTCCGTTGAAGGATGCAATAAATCTGTAAAACATTCCCATCAAAGGATAATAGTCAATGTTTCCTTCGGTGACGTTATATGGAATGTCTCCTATACCATCTTTGTTTAAATCTTCTCCGCTATAAACGTCCCAATAATTTCCCTCACCATCGATACTCCATATGTTATTTGCTTGTTCGGTATACACATTACGACCGTTATTAATGAAATTGTTGTGGTAGAAAACATTCTTTTCACTATTCCAAGAAATATACACGCCCCAATAACCATTGCTGGAAAAAATGTTCTCATAAATCATGTTGCTGGTGGAATAAAAAATCTCGATCCCGTCAATGTTGCTTTTTTTAATATCATTTCTACATATGGTGTTGCCGCTTGAGTAAATAAGTTGGATGCCGATATAGTTTGCCGATATTGTGTTTCCACATATTTGATTCTGACTTGAAAATGTTATTTGAATCCCTATGTAATTGTTTTTTATGTTATTGTTGCTTATGACGATGTTTCCAAAACGTTCTATGTATATCCCGCAACCTGTGGGATCGCTATTTTGTATGGTGAAACCACTGATGTTAATATTTGAAGCTTGTATTGTAATTACGTTTCCTCGCTTGCCTCCGTCGATGATTGTGTTTTCTCGGTTTTCTCCCATCAGTGTAATACTTTTATTTATAATGATGTTTTCCTGGTATATCCCTGAACATACATGGATGATGTCTCCCGGGCTTGCATTATTGATGGCTTCTTGGATGCTCTCGAAATCGTAAGGGACAGATAAAGTTGATGGACTGGCGTTTACGAGTGTTTTGACGTTTTTTAGGGTTGTAGTTGTGTATAGACATAATATTAGAAGTATGGTTAAGATTGTTTTAGGCGTATTCTTTCCCACTTCTCAATACCTCCCTAACATTGTTGTGCATTTAATCTTGTGATAGTATCCTTCCGAGGGTGATAGAGCATAGAATTGCTATTGAAAATGATCCTATAACAATAATTGGGTTGATAACAGGTTGTAGTAAATTCCAAACAAGTAGGGCTTGGGAGAGGGCAATTATGAAAGCCAATATGTAGGCCCTTAGTTTTAAAAGTGCCGTGGGATAGTTTGTCGCTTTATGTTGGCTGATAATCGTTTTTAGTTTTTCTCTTGTTTGTTGTATTTGTTCGTTTGTTACGAGGGATACATGGTTTTTGTCGCTGTCAATGAATTTTAGGCTTAGAAGGGCGTACCGCTGTAGTTCCCATGGCTTGGTTTTTGGCAGAATTTTTATTACTCCGCTTTTCTCCAGTTTTTTGAGTATTGTTTGGGTTTTGCGAATGAGTTGAACATCGTTCACTTTTTCTTCGCCGTGCAATTTTTTAACGAGGTCCTTGACGTCGGGGAAACATAGTTCTAGCTGGAAATTCGCTATTGCTTTTGATAGTTCATATTGGTATTCTCCCTCTCGCAGCCGTATGCTTGCAATTTTATAATCTGAACGTAATGCTTCTTCCAAAAACCGTATTTCGGTAGGTGTCAGTTTGTGCTCCGACATGGTTTCAACACTTTCAACAGTTTCAATTGAAATAATATAAAGGCAGTATATATAACTATTTTTAGCTTTCAATAATAATTGCGCTTCTGTTCAATAATGTCCATGGAAAAAAACCATTTCCCTTTAAAGCCTCAAAGTTGTATTAGGTCGCTTAAATGAGGGTTGCTTTCAAAAAGTTTCCGTTGATTTACAGAGAGAGTGCTTTCGGTAAGAAATATCGAAGCTCCTTTGAGATTATAGCATCTATCCTTGAGGTTGCCGTTGAGAGAGTGAGTCGTTTTGTTATCGCGAATCGCCTAAGCACAAATTACATGCAGCTTCGAAGATACTTAAGCTATCTGGTTAGGATGGGTTTTATTGATGCTGAGGCCCATGGAAAGCAGATTTTGTACAAGACAAGCGAGAAAGGTGTGGAATTTTTAAGGTTATACCATACATTGTTAGCGATGCTTTTTGAGGACGCTGAAACACGAGTACACGCTGGTGTTGTTTATGGACGTGTTAGTCAGCAAGTGACGGTGAAAGGGAGAGGCAGGCGGGGTTTCGGCTTATGATTTTCTCCCTTCTCCTTTCGGCGTGAAGTTCGAATCCGCCTGCCCCCTTAAATTTTGTGGTTTCTGTCGGTGAATATTTAAAAGTTAATTTTCTTATGATTGGTATAATTGTGCGAGGGTTGTTGTTTGCCTAGGGAGTTTACTTATGCCAGTGCTGGCGTGGATAGGAGGTTGAGGGTTAGGGCAAAAGGTGCTTTGCGTTTTCTACGGAGGACTTACGATTTTAGTCGTTATGGTGGGGTCGTTCAGCTTCCATACGGGGTGATTTTTCCTTTCTATGACGGCTTTTATTTAGATCTTGTGATTGAGGGGGTTGGCACTAAGGTTTTGGTGGCTCAGTTAGCCGAAAAGTATGATACTATTGGTGTTGATGGTGTGGCTATGGCTGTTAATGATGTTATCCGTTCTGGCGCTAGACCTTTGGCGGTTGTAGATAATATTCATGCGCAGGTTTCTGACCCAAGTTTGGTTAGGGAGTGGATGAAGGGCATAGTGAAGGGCGCTGTTGAAGCTGAGTGTGTTGTTCCCGGCGGCGAGATTGGTGACGTTGCTGAGTTGATCAAGGGACTAGCTGAAGGTAAGGGTTTTGACATGGTTTTTGCCACTGTTGGCGAGGTTTCCGCTGACAAAATCATCTACGGTAGGGATTTGAAACTTGGCGATGTTGTTGTTGGTTTACGGAGTTCCGGAGTTCATAGCAATGGTGTTACTTTGGCGCGGAAGGTTTTGTTTAAGTGTTGGGGTGGCAAATACGACCCATTTGATGTTCCTGAGCCTCTTGAAAGAGAAGTTGTGTATGAGGTTTTGGAGCCCACTCGGATTTATGTTAAGCCTTTTCTGCGGGTTGCAAATGAGGTTAGGGCTAAGGCTGCTGTGCATATCACTGGTGATGCTTACTTGAAGTTTGACCGTTTGACTCTTTTCTCGAAGGGTATAGGTTTCGAGTTTGACAATTTTAAGCCTCAGCCCATTTTTGAGGTGATTCAGAGGACTGCTTCAGAGCTTGGCGGCAAAATATCGGATGAGGAGATGTTTAAGACTTTCAATATGGGCTGGGGCTTCGCAGTGGTGGTTGACAAGCAAGATGTGGATAGGGCTGTTGACGTTTTAGAAAGGTCTGGGGTGCATGCCGAAGCAATAGGACGTGTGACAAGCACTCGTGGAATCCGAATCTTCTATAAGGGCAAAAGGATGGTTTTGAAAAGGTAGGTTTGCCTTTTCCGTGGTGAAAGTGTTTAAATCGGCTTTAGGTTAATTTAGCCTATGAAATATCGTTTGAAAATTGAGGTTGGCTTGAAGCCTGGGCACAGCGACCCTGAAGGCGAAACTACCGCCCGTTTGTTGCGGGAGCTTGGTTATAAGGTTGAGGGGGTAGGTGTCAGCAAAGTCTACAGTGTCGTTGTTTTGGCTGATTCTCGGGATGAAGCTTTGGCGAAGGCTGAGGAGATGTGTAAGAGGCTTTTGGCTAATCCAACAAAGGACAATTATACCATACTGGTTGAGGAGGAGAAATGAGCAGAAGCCTTTACATTCGTAGGGAGACGCCATTCCCGCTTTTCGAAATAGCTTTAGCGTCTGCCTCTGACCAGCAGTTGTTGGATGTTAGCCGCGAACTTGGTTTGGGTTTAAGCCTCGAGGAGATGCGGGCTGTTCAGAAATATTTTAGGGAAAAGGGTAGAAACCCAACGGATGTTGAGCTCCAAACTCTTGGGCAGACTTGGTCTGAGCATTGCTTTCACAAAACCTTTAAGGGCATAATAAAGTTTGGTGGGAAAGAAATTGACAGCCTCTTTAAAACTTATATTGCGAGGGTGACGAGGGAGCTTAATCCCCGCTGGTGTTTTTCTGTTTTTGAGGATAATGCTGGCATAATTCGATTTGAAAATGGTTATGGCATAGCCGTGAAAGTTGAAACTCATAATCATCCTTCGGCTATTGAGCCTTTTGGTGGGGCAGCTACTGGTGTGGGCGGCGTTATACGTGATATTTTGGGGGTTTGGGCTGACCCAATCGCATGCACCGACGTCTTAGGTTTTGGTCCGTTAGATTATCCTTATGAGAGGCTTCCGCCCGGTGTTAAGCATCCAAAGTATGTGTATATGGGTGTGGTTGCCGGCATTGGGAGTTATGGCAATAACATGGGGATTCCGACAGTTAATGGTGCCATATGCTTTGACGAGAGCTACGTGGGCAACGTGGTTGTTTATTGCGGATGTATTGGGCTTCTGCCACTAAAAAAGTTTAAGAGGAATGCAAAACCCGGCGATTTTATTATTTTGGCTGGAGGAAAAACTGGGAGAGACGGCATCCACGGGGTTACCTTTGCCTCTGCGGAGTTAACGGAGAAGTCTGAGGAGATTTCTAGACCAGCCGTTCAAATTGCCAATCCCATCGAGGAGGAGAAGCTTAAGAGGGCGATAATTGCCATCAGAGACCTTGAGTTGGCTTCAGCCATAACAGACCTAGGCGGGGGCGGCTTATCCTCTGCTGTTGGCGAAACCGCCAAACGTTTTGGATGCGGCGCTGTCGTAGAGCTCGACAAAGTGCCACTGAAATATCCGGGACTGGCTCCTTGGGAGATTTACATTTCCGAATCCCAAGAAAGGATGCTCTTGGCTGTTCCGCCGGAGAACTTGGCACGTGTTCTGGAGATTTTTGAAAGCGAGGATGTTGAAGTCACCGCCATTGGGCGATACACCGAAGACAAGATTTTGCGCATTTATTATGACGGAGCAAAAGTGGCTGAACTAGACATTCCGTTCCTTTTTGAACAGCCCAGAACTTTTAGAACCGCCGAGTACAAGCCGCTGGCTTTTACGGAGTCAGCTTTTCCGGAGCCAAAGGACTTGACCAGTATTGTTTTGAGGTTGCTTTCTTTGCCGAACATTGCAAGCAAAGAAAGCGTCATTAGAACTTACGACCATGAGGTTAAGGGGAACACCGTCCTAAAACCTTTGCACGGGGAGTTTGGCGGTCCAAACGATGCGGCTGTTCTCAAGCCTTTAAAGGATTCTTGGAGGGGTTTGGTGATTTCTTGTGGCATAAACCCCCAGTATGGGAAGATCGACCCCTACTGGATGGCGGCTTCAGCCATAGATGAAGCCATAAGGAATAATGTGGCTGTGGGCGGCAGAAGAATTGCCCTCTTAGACAATTTTACTTGGGGCAATCCTGAAAAACCCGATAGGCTTGGAAGCCTAGTAAGGGCTTGTGAGGCATGTTATGATTTTGCGAAAGCCTTTGGGACACCCTTTATTTCTGGGAAAGACAGCCTATACAACGAGTCGCCCCTTGGACCAGTGACGCCGACGCTTTTGATAACGGCTGTTGGGATAATTCCAGACATTCGCGTGGCAGTTTCGTTGGATGTTAAGGAGCCCGGCAGCTCCATCTACATTGTTGGCAAAACCTACCATGAGCTTGGCGGTTCAGAATATTATAGGCTGATGGGTTTTATCGGGAAAACAGTGCCGAAGGTGCGTGCCAGTCAAGCCAGAAAGACGTTTAAGGCGTTGACTAGGGCTATTGACCATGGGTTAGTTAATGCTTGCCACGATTTGTCTGAGGGTGGTTTGGCTGTTGCGGCGGCGGAGATGGCTTTTTCCGGTG
>JAVZOA010000057.1:0-6598 GCA_038882535.1 Bathyarchaeia archaeon
ATGCTTGGACCAACAGGCATAGGCGTCCTATACGGCAAGCGAGAAATCCTAGAAGAAATGGAGCCCTTCCACGGAGGAGGCGAAATGATAAGGGAGGTCTCCTACAACCCAAAAACCAAAAGCTGCAAAATAACGTGGAACGAACTTCCATGGAAATTCGAGGCTGGAACACCAAACATATGCGGCGGAGTAGGCCTAATGGCAGCCATAAAATACCTAAAAAACTTTGGAATGGAAAACGTTAAGGCCCATGAATGTGCCTTAACTGAATACGCCATAAAACGCCTACAAGAGTGCCAAAAAGTCAAGATTTACGGTCCAAAAGATGTGAAAGTCAAGTGTGGCATAGTTCCCTTCAACTTTGAAGGCTTCGACTCCCATGACTTGGCTCTGCTTCTAGATTCTTATGGCATAATGATAAGGAGCGGCTTCCACTGCGCCCAACCCTTACACCAAAGATTCGGGCTAAAATCATCAGCAAGGGCAAGCTTCTACATATACAACACCCGAGAAGAAATCGATAGGCTAGTAGAAGTCCTAAAGGAGATTGAAAAATCCCTATGAGCACAGTTCTGGACACCTACATAGCAAGGATGGAAGAGGCATGCGGAGAAGAAAAAGATTACATAATCCACTTCAAATACGACAAAAAAGAGGAGGCAATAACAAAAATACTGAAAAAAGCCACAATACAAAAAACCACAGCAAAAATAATCTTCGATTTAACATATAAAGAGGCCCAAATACGCCTATACGCAACTGGGAAGGCCATCTTTAAAAAAGTAAAAGACAAAAACCAGCTCAACCAAATCCTAACAGAACTGCTCTCCTAGGCCCTTATTTTCGGCGTTTCGAAAGGCAAAGTTTATAAGTAATACTTTTCAACTAAAAAGTAATACGAGGTCGATCTATGCATATACCAGACGGCTACATAAGCCCAGAAATCGCCGCCATAATGGCCGCAATATCCATCACATTCCTCGTTTTGTCATGGAAAAAGGCGAAAACCACATACCCAAAAGCATTAGCCCCATTGCTGGCGGTTTCAAGCGCCTTTGTCTTCGCAGCCCAAATGATTAACTTCCCAATAACATATGGAACGAGCGGACACTTGGTGGGCGGAACATTCCTCTCAATAGTTTTAGGCCCCTACGCGGCAGTCCTAAGCATGACAATAGTTCTGCTTATGCAGGCGCTTTTCTTCGCGGACGGCGGAATAATGGCTCTAGGAGCAAACATCTTCAACATGGCAGTGATAGGCGGCTTAAGCTTCTACATAGTTAAACTCATAGCTGGAAACTCAACAAAAGGCAAACGCTTCTTTATAGGCATATTCACAGCCTCATGGCTATCAGTGGTTTTAGGAGCCTTGGCATGCGGCTTACAAATTGGATTTTCACCAGCCTTCACAGAGGCGGGCGGAATAACCGTAACAGTCCCAGCCATGCTCTTTTGGCATGTGCTGATAGGCATTGGTGAAGCG
Organism: Bathyarchaeia archaeon; assembly: GCA_038882535.1. Classification (GTDB taxonomy): domain Archaea; phylum Thermoproteota; class Bathyarchaeia; order Bathyarchaeales; family Bathycorpusculaceae; genus JAGTQI01. The sequence continues at coordinate 1,484 of JAVZOA010000057.1, forward strand.
GCAATAACAACAACAGCCACAACACAACTGTACCGAGTGCGACCAGCAGTGCTGAATGGTTTAGCTTTCCTAAAGAGGGAAGCCATTTGAAGGGCTATGTTAAAGCATTAATCCTAATAGCTGTTGGGCTTGCAATTTTAATACCCTTCGCTTCATCCTACCCAGACGGGTTGGAAACGGTGGCTGAAACCCTTCAAGTGGAAGAGGCGGAAACATTCTGGGGTGGACTGATGCCAGACTACACCCTTCCAACGATTGAAAATCCATATCTCTCGACATTGGCAGCGGGCTTCTTCGGCATAATCATAGTTTCAGCTGCAGCGTACGCCATCGGCAATTTATTATCTAAAGAGACAGAATAAAGTAGGGTAAAGCTGTTTGGCTATTCTCTGCTTGCAAGTATAACTATGTAGTCTGCTGTGTCCGCGCACATATCAGCGGCATGCTCAATAAACTCTACAAGGTCGTCGAAAATAACCATTGAGCCGCTATCTATCTGCCCACCATATTTAACGAATAAGCCTTTAGTTTTAAGGTACTCATCGTCAATTTTCCTTTCGATTTCTTCAACCTTTTTCGCCCCACTTATAGCCGCAGAAGAATCCACGGCGATTTTCTCAAGGCTTCCTCTCAAGGCGTGGGCGCAATCCACTAGAAACATTGTTGTGTGGGCGGTGTTCTCCCAAAGCTCCTTAGGAATTTTAGCGCTTTCAAGCATTTTTATGCACCTTGCCGCGTCCTTCACATGGTCAGCCAGCGTGTCAAGCCTTTTCACAAGGTGCATTAGGTCTTCACGGTAATCTGCAAAAAGAGCCACACCCTTCGAAAGTTCTTTGAAGACTTCTGTTCGAAGTCTGTCAACTTCCTTCTCAACCTTGAAAATGTTTTCGATGTGCTGCATGGCTTCTTTTCTATCGCCTTCAGCCATCTTCTGCATAGCATAATGGAGAAGCGTCACTGTGTCCAAAGCCTTTGTAATCTGCTCTTGCGCCAAATCAAGAGCCTTTGTTCTTCTCCGCCTTTCAAACCACATGTAGCTCTTCTTCTCCAAGCCGAACGCATCTCCTTAACAATAAGCTATCATGAAATGCTTAATAACACTTTGCAAAACTGGTGGCTACTACTCCTCGGTTTCTGCAACCCAGTAAGCCTTCTCTTCGCCTTCTTTGGTGGTTACATATTCCTTCTTAAAAATTGGGGCTTCCTTCTTATACCTCTCAACGGCTTCTCTCAAAACTGGGAAAACATTCTTCCTATGGGAGCCAGCGACTAAAACGTAGACAAGGTCTTCGCCGACGCTGAACTCGCCTAGAAAATGGTGTATTTGGACGTCAACGATGCCCTTTCTTCCCTTTAATTCTTGGCATATGCTTGACAACACTTCATCGGCTTTTTCCTCATAAGCCTCCACCTCCAACTTTCGAACCTTTTCGCCCTTTGATGTTTCCCCACGAACAACTCCCATGAATATCGCTATAGCCCCAGCTTTCTGAAATTCGGCGCAGCCTTTTACTTCCCTAATCAAGTCTTTTATGCTGAGATCCCCTTTCCTATGTGTAAACTTGCGGGACATAATCATCACACATTCAAACGAAGTTTTGGATTAAATGTACCTTCTCATATCTTCAGTTGCAGCTGATGGTATTGGAAGGTCCTTCATGGTGAGCAAGCCAGCTGGAGCCTTTAAAACCTTTGGAATAGAGTTTATGATTACCGCCACGGTGCCCATATCCCCGTGGACGCATGGCTGGATCTTCTGTTTGATTGTTGGAATGCCTGTGATTGTTATGGCGTCATACTCCTCTTCTGCTCCGATATAAGCTTGAAAGTCTAAAACTATGACTTCTTTTCCTTTCATTATGCCCCTTGCCGTCTGCCTTAAACCCGCAACTTTTCCCGCCTCAACTTTTATGAAGTCGCTTTTCACCAGTTCTTCGGCTATTACTGGTTCGACGGGTTCAGCCCTTATTTCATCAAGTTCCCATGCCAGTGCATCTGCAATCATCGCAATAGACTGCTCAAGTCCCACATGTCCGGTTATTTCCCCCTTCTCAATTTTTTGTTTAAACTCTTCTACCGTTAAGCCTGCACCTATCTTCTTTTGAAAGGGTAAACGTCTTGTTGCGGCGTTCATAACTCTGACAGCTTCAATTTTGTCTATTCTTTGGCATGCCGCCGTCAACGCTATTACAAGAGTGTCCATTAAGAAGCCGGGGTTTATTCCTGTCCCCAAAACTGTTACGTCATGTTTTTTGGCTAGTCGATCCAGTTCTTTTGCAATTTTTGGCTCCGAATAGTAGGGGTATGAAAGCTCTTCGCATGTCGATATTACACTTACGCCATTTTTGATTATGGAGGCTATTTGAGGGTAGGTTTCCCTGAGATAGGATGATGTGGCGTGAACGGCGATGTCCGGCTTTGTTTCCGAAATCACAGCGTCAACATCGCTTGAAACCATTATGCTCAGTCTCTTGTTTAAACCTAAAACTTCACCTAGATCCCTGCTCACCTTATCTTTTGCAACATCAATTGCGCCGACGATCTTTACGCCCTTCCTTTCGAGGAGAGACTTGGCTATTAAACTTCCAACGGCGCCTACTCCATACAAGACAACTTTAACCTCTTCCATGGACGGCCCTCACGGTTTATGGTTTATTTTGATGGCGTGGTCTATAAAAGAAGTTTGGCTTACGATTTAAAACTTTACATTTGTAAAGTTTATATTTATGAGCCTTCCCCCAATAATAGGAAGGCGGGCTAAGTTGAGCGCGAAGAAAACCGTAACTTATAAAGAAGTTCTCGCTGAATATCCAGATACCGAGAAAATTAAATTCTGTTTTGAATGCGGAATATGCACAGCAAGCTGTCCCATGGCAGAACTTCTAAAAGGAGAGTATAATCCAAGAAATATCCTCGAAAAGATTTTCTTAAGCGTTGAAACTGCTTTGGCTTCGGATGATATTTGGCTTTGCGCCTGGTGTTATCGTTGTTATAGGCATTGTCCTCAAGCATTAAAACCGCCAGAAATACTCCTCCATGCCCGAAAGTTTGCGGTCAAGGCTGGATATAGCCAAGCGTTTGAAAATGCTCTCCAAAAAATTGTTAAGGTATCCCCCCTCCCCTTAGTCACAATTCTAGCCTGCTTTCATCCGGAACGCGCGGGGCTAGACCTAAACAAAGTTATAAAAGAAACTGAAAAGCTGAGGAAGGAGTTTTTAGATGAGAAAAAGAGGGTGATTAAGGCAGATTCAGCAAAAGGGAAAGTTGCGGTTATAGGCTCTGGACCGGCGGGGCTCACTGTTGCATATGAATTAGCTTTGAAAAACTACGAGGCTACGGTTTTTGAGGCTATGAAAGAGCCCGGCGGCATGTTAAGAAAGTGTTTGCCCTCTTATCGCCTTCCAAGGGAATTTTTAGACATGGATATACAAGCGTTGAAGGATCTTGATGTGGAAATAAAGACTGGTGTGGCGGTCGGTAAAGATGTTGATTTCAGCAGCTTACCAAGTCAAGGTTATAACGCCATTTTTGTTGGCGTAGGGGCTCATAAAGGACAACAATTGAGAATTGAGGGCGTTGATTTAGAGGGGGTGGCGCATGCCCTAGATTTTCTTTGGACGTTTAACTCTGGAAAAGCGCCAAATGTTAGGGACAAACGTGTTGCTATTATTGGTGGTGGAAATGTTGCAGTTGACTCAGCAAGAACCGCCCTTAAACATGGAGCTGAAGAGGTGACTATATTTTATCGAAGGTCTAGGGAGGAAATGCCCGCAAACCCATGGGAAGTTAAAGAGGCAGAAAATGAGGGTGTAAAAATCGAGTTTTTGGTCTCTCCGAAGAGAATTTTGGGTGACTGTGGAAAGGTTTCCGCTGTTGAATTTGTTCGAATGAGGTTAGGCGAGCTAGATGAAACTGGAAGGAGAAAACCGATTCCTTTTGAGGGCTCCGAATTTGTTAAGGAGGCAAATATAGTGGTTTTAGCGATAGGTGAAGCTCCAGACCTATCCTTTCTACCCAAAGAGGTCGAATTGAATGATGATGGAACAATATGGGTTAACCCATTAACTATGGAGACAACTCTCCAAGGCGTTTTCGCCGGTGGAGACGCTGTAACTGGCCCAGCCTCAATAATTGAGGCTATATGTGCCGGAAAAATTGCCGCCGCCTCAATTGACTGTTATCTAAGATCTTCGGATTTGAGGTGACTGGAAAATGGCGAGAGAGGAAGTACGCATAGGGGTTTATGTTTGCCACTGTGGTTTGAATATTGCGGGGTCTGTTGAGTGTAAAGAGGTTGCAGAATTTGCTTCCACACTTCCACATGTTGTTTTGGCGAGAGATTACCGTTATACATGTTCGGACCAAGGGCAAGAGCTCATTAAGAATGATGTTAGGGAGTATAGGCTTAACCGTGTAGTTGTTGCCTCATGTTCTCCTCGCCTCCACGAGCCCACATTCCGAAAAGTGTGTGAAGAGGCTGGGTTAAACAAGTACCTTTTTGAGATGGCTAACATACGGGAGCAGTGTAGCTGGGTTCACCTCCACGATAGGAAGGCTGCGACTGAAAAAGCTAAAGACCTTGTGAAAATGGCTGTGGCAAAGGCTGCCCTATTAAAACCAGCCAAGGAAATTGAAGTGCCGATTATGAGAAAGGCACTTGTAATTGGCGGCGGCGTTGCAGGAATTCAGGTCGCATTGGATCTTGCTGACACTGGTTATAAGGTTTATTTGGTGGAGAGGGAGCCGAGCATTGGCGGGATGATGGCGAGAATAGATAAGACTTTTCCAACAATGGACTGTTCTATATGTATTCTCGCCCCCAAAATGTCTGATGTGGGGCATCATCCAAACATTGAACTATTAGCTAACAGCGAGGTTGTAGACGTAAAGGGGTACATTGGCAACTTCCGTGTAAAAGTGTTAAAGAAGCCGCGTTATGTGAGGGAAGACTGCTCAGCGTGTGGTGAGTGCTCGAAAGTTTGTCCAATGACGGCGCCAAACGAGTTTGACGCTGGCTTAGCCCTAAGACACGCCATTTACACGCCTTTTGCACAAGCAGTTCCATCCACCTACATAATTGACATGAACCTATGCCTAAACAAAGACGGTGTAATG
>JAVZOA010000058.1:0-6426 GCA_038882535.1 Bathyarchaeia archaeon
CCAAACCAAATATCCGCCCAAATAAAGGCGCTGTTATCCGTTAATGGCACTTCTAAACCGCTGGTGCTGGCTTTCAGCTGTTCAGAATGCGGTAACGCAGCCGTGGACTCTTCTGGAATGGCTATGATGAGCTACCCAGCCAACGTTAGAGTATTGCGGGTTCCATGCACTGGCATAATCCAGGTCCAGCACTTACTAGAAGCTTTCAAGGCTGGAGCCCAGGGCGTTATGGTGGTTGGCTGCAAGCCCGACGGATGCCACTACGAGGTTGGAAGCCAAAAGGCCCAAAAGAAAGTGGAAATGGCGAGGATGCTCCTCCAAGCCTACGGCATAGAACCGGAAAGACTCGAAATGTTCAACCTTGTCTACATAGAAGGCGACAAATTCGCAGAAGCAGCCAAAGCCATGACAGAAAAAGTGGAAAGGCTAGGCAACCTCCAACTCGCCTAGCTAAAGACGAAGATTCCCATGGAGTGAGCAAAAATGGCTGAAGAAAAACCCCGCGATTTTGCAAGGGAGATAACAAGCAGACTCGGCGGAGAAACAATAACACGCTGTTACCAGTGCGGCACATGCGCCAGCACATGCCCAGTCGCAAGAACAACCGAGCGCTACAACCCCCGCCAAATAATAAGACTAGCCCTACTGGGACAAAGAGACGAGGTTCTCAAAGGCGACGCCATCTGGCTTTGCGCCTCATGCTACAACTGCCAAGAACGCTGCCCCCAAAAAGTTGAGATTGCAGACTTGATATATGCCCTAAGAAACATAGCCATCCGAGAAGGCAACATACCAGCCATATATACAGAATTCGCCACAGGACTCATGAGCGAAGGACGCCTAGCACCAATCTCAAAATTCCTAGAAAAGAAGAGAGCCGACTATGGCTTGCCAACACTAAAACCAACAGGCATAGAAGCCATCAAAAAGATTCTGGCGGCAACAGGCTTCGACAAAATCATGTTCAAAAAGGAGGGTGTACCGCAATGACAAGCTACGCCCTATTTTTGGGCTGCACAATACCAGCCCGCCAACCCCACTACGAACTTGCCGCAAGAAAAGCCCTAACAAAACTTGGAATACAACTCGTAGACATGGAAGGTGCAACATGTTGCGCTCCGCCACCGCTTCAGTCCATAGACTTGGAAACAAGCCTTGCAATAGCCGCCTACAACATCTGCCTAGCGGAAGAAGCGGACTTGAACATACTCACGCTTTGCACCGGATGCTTTGAATCCCTAACAATCGCAAACCACCTCCTAAAAGAAAAGCCGGAACTACGTGAAAAGGTCAATAAGATTTTAGCTAACGCTGGTAAAGAGTTTAGGGGCACAAAAGAGGTTAGGCATTACCTACGAGTCTTAATGAACGATATAGGCATAGACCGCCTAAAACAAAGCATAGTCAAGCCATTAAACAACCTTAAGGTAGCCGCCTTCTCAGGATGCCACCTACTACGCCCAAGCGAGCTCCTACGCTTTGATGATCCAGAACGCCCCCGCATATTCGACACCCTAATAGAGGCTTTAGGAGCCAAAAGCATACCCTATAAGAATAAGCTTCGATGCTGTGGAGGGCTCCTCAGAGGCTACGCAGACGACGTGGCACTAGCCATAGCAAGAGACAAAATTGTAAACGCCCATAACGCCGGAGCAGACTGCATATCAACCCTATGCCCCTTCTGCTTCCTAACCCTAGACCTTGGACAAATGCTAATAAAAACCACCTACAAGGAAGAGTACAACATGCCAATAATCCACTACGCTGAACTGTTAAGCCTAAGCCTAGGAGTAGAGCCAAAAGAACTCGCACTAGACTTCCACAAGATAAAAATAGACAAAGTTTTGGAAAAAATAGGCTGAAACGCTTTTAATAAACCGTTTCCAACAACTTTTCTTTCAACTTTGTTAGAAAGTGTTAAAAGCTTACGATACGGCATTAGGCTTTGAGGATGCTGGATGAAGATCACAGCCCTTAAAGAGCATAAATGCTTCTGTTGTGGCGAAGCCATTAGGAAGGGCGAAGAATGCTTCGTATTCATCGTTAATCCTGAAAATCCAAGTAAAAGCGAGTTTGACGTTATTTACACTTGTGCAAAATGTGCCGAAGAAGAGGCTTGTCGAAGAAGAATTAAACAAAAAGGTGTTGCTGTTTAACACGCTGCCCTAATTTCTATAGTTCACGGTTGTCTTTAGCTTTGGAATCTCAACCTCTAAAGCCTCATTGTTGTTGCACTTCATGATTATGTTTTCCACTTGCAACTCATCAACTGGGAGATTGAGCTTCCAGCAAGTGTTTTCCAAGCATATTTGTAAGCCGTCATCAAACTTGTTTACTGTTACCCGCTGGTCTCTGCAGCGACACTGCATCAAAACCTTAACATAATTTTCATCTTCGAAAATGTCTATTAAGGGCTCCTCGGCATGGGGTAATGGAATAAGATGCTTTGCTGTTGGGCTTTCCTCAAACCTTTCCTCAATAACATACTTCTTTTTCAAGAGTCTATCTATGGGCTCTAAGGGGTTCTCGCCCTTAGGCTCCTCTTCTTTGAGGCTTTCCACCAGTTTTTTGGCTAAAACTTTGCAGAAGACGTCTATATTCCTTAAAGCCTCTTCAAAATCATCACTCATGACGTCTTCCTCTGAATATTACTTTAATTTCATTTATTTAACCTTTGTTACTTTAGGCGTGGCTGAACTGTGCATTATAATTTTGAAAGCTATTTCTTTCCAATAGTCAAGGGCAAAGTTCTAACATGCTTAACTGCTCGAACAACATCGCCAACGTACTTTCCAGGGTCTTCCAACGCTCTGTTTATGGCTATTTCAGCTATTGTTGCACCTTTATCAGCAATTTTGCTCTGGCATAAGAGCATGGAGCGGACATAGGGGATTTCTGGGGCTTCGCGCATAAGCCTATTCGAGTCCACCTCAAGCACTTTCCTTATCTCCAAAAGCTGGTTTGCCACCTTCAAATCCCTTGTGAAGATGCACTCAATAGACTTTTGAAGAATTGTCTGAGTTAGCTCGCTTAGGTGGAATATCCTATCAACAATATCCTCTGGAAGCCTGTTCCTATAAACCTCCATTTCAAGAACCTTTCTAGCTAAGTCTTCAGAATAATCTGCAACCAATTCTAAATACTGAAGTATAAGCCTTGCAGCAGGTATGAAGAGCACGTCCACCATGCCAACCTCTTCAGCTATGGCTGGCTTTATCTGTGCAGAAAGAAGCAAACGCACAGCCAAATAGTAGATTTTATCTGCCTCGTCTTCTCTGGCTATGGCTTCCTCTACAATGTCATAGTTTTTCTCCTTAAAGCCCTGCATCGCCTCGGAAAGTATTGTTGAAGCTATAAGTGCAAGCCTTCGTATGAGCATGTCAAGTTTAAACTTTGTGGAGTCTATGGAACACTGCAAGAGTATGCTTTTAGGGGTCTCTTCAAGGATGCCCAGCCCAATAAGCTTTTGAACTATTCTTCGAATTTCGTCTATGTGGTTTTTGCCAATTCGGCTTGTGGAGATTATGCGTATAACATCCCGTCCGAGAATGTAGCTTCCAACGATGATTCTTTCAAGCATTCCTGGCTCGTCGCATGCATCAGCATTAACAACGTATTCTTCGGCTTCTTCTCTTTGGGCTACGTGTCTCGGCATTATTTTTAGTGAGCCGTCCCTTTCTGGCATTATGAATAGGATATCTCGCGGCTTTATACCGTGCTCTTTAATCCACTCGTTTGGAAGTGAAACTGTCATGGTTGAGTGTCCTACTCTTTGAACTTTTCTAATTTCCAAAGGTTTCCCTCTATTTATGATATTTACTTTAACACATTTATTTATTCTATATTTTCTATTTACGTTAGATATATATTTTTCGCTTTATTCTATATATCACGCAGATGTAAAGGAGGTTGATGTGAAATGTCTGAATGGAAAACCGTAAGCATAAGGCAAGAGCTAATAAAAGAAATCGAAAGGCTCCTCAGGACAGGACGCTACAGGAGCATATCAGAATTCGTCTCAGAAGCCATAAGGCTACGCTTGGAAGAGCTGATGCGGGCTGAGGGAATTCCAGCTGCAAAACGTGAAGAGCTTTTGGCAATACCAGAGCAGCTGCTATACACGCCGAAGCACACTTGGGCGCAAATAACTCCTGAAGGAAACATCCGTGTGGGTGTTTCAGACTACGCCCAAAGACACCTCAAGGGCATTGCAAACATAATGACCGAGCCTGTTGGGAAGGAAATCGCCAAAATGGAGCCCTTCGGTGTGGCTGAAACCTGGATGTTTATGTTTGACTTATACGCGCCCGTAAGCGGCAAAATTGTTAAAGTTAACGAACAATTGAAGGATAAGCCCTACCTGGTAAATGAGGACCCATACGGCGAGGGCTGGATAATCGAAATTAAGCCCAAAAATTCTTTGACGCTTGAGGAGGAGCTCAGAAGCCTTCTAGGCTCTAGGGAATACAACAAGTGGGTTAGCAAACTCGAGGGAAGGCTCCGCGAATAAACCGTCCATTTCCCCTCTTTTTATGTTGAAAATTTTAGGTTAAGTTTATGTCAAGCTTGATTTAGGTGACTTAATATATTGGGTTTAACATTCAAATATGCTTCTAAGAAGGCTGATAGCCTTGACAGAAAAATCCTCTCAAGAGGTTAGGAAATTACCGCCTTGTCGAGCAGCATGCCCAGCGCATGTCAATGTTCAGGCTTATGTGGCTCTCATCCAAAGGGGCAAGTTCAAAGAAGCCGTTGAAGTCATAAGGCGAGACATGCCCTTCCCCGCCATCTGTGGAAGGGTCTGCTTCAGCCCATGCGAAGACGCATGTGCAAGGGTTAACCTTGACCAAGCAGTGGCTATACGAGCCTTAAAGAGACTTGTGGCGGACATTGAGCGTGAACAGGGAAGAGTCGTCGCTGAATCGGTGCCAAAGAAGTACAGCGAAAAAATCGCCATAATCGGTGCTGGACCAGCTGGATTGACAGCGGCTTACGAACTCGCGAAGCTTGGTTATCCTGTTACAGTTTTTGAGCGGATGGCTGAGCCCGGCGGCATGATGCGCTACTGCATACCAGACTTCCGCTTGGAAAAATTTGTTGTTGCGAATGAGATAGCCTACATTAAGGACGTAGGTGTTGAAATTAAAACTGGTGTTGAGTTTGGCAAGGACATAACCATTGAAAACCTTAAAAAGGACGGTTATAAGGCAATTTTCTTTGCCATTGGCACACAATTGGGCATGAAGTTAAACGTGCCAGGCGAAGACTTAGAAGGCGTAATAAACGCTGTTGACTTTTTAAGGGCAATAGCTTTAGGCAAGAAAATAACTGTTGGCGAAAGAGTAGCCGTCATAGGCGGCGGCAACACAGCCATAGATGCCGCAAGGATGGCCAAGAAGCTCGGCGCCAAGGAGGTTATAATTCTTTATAGGCGGTCCCGTGAGGAAATGCCAGCACTCCCACATGAGGTGGAACTTGCCGAGAAAGATGGGATAAAGTTCTATTTCTTGGTGGCTCCTAAGCAAATTATAGGCGAGAATGGAAGGGTTAAGGCTGTTGAATGTCAAAGAATGCGTTTAGGCGAGCCTGACGAGAGCGGAAGAAGGCGCCCAATCCCAATTGCCTTTTCAGAACATCAATACGAGGTGGACATGGTTATTCCAGCTCTAGGGCAAGTTGTTGAAACATCGGTTTTGCCACAAGAGCTTATAAGCAAGGAAAAGCGGGGACCGCCGCTGCAAGTGGACCCACTAACACTGGAAACCAATGTTCCGGGCGTTTTCGCCGGTGGGGATGTTGCCATCGGTCCGGCAAGCATTATTGAGGCTGTTGGTGCTGGGAAGCGTGCAGCAGTTTCTATACACCGTTACTTGAGGGGTGAGGACCTGCGGAAGGATAGGGAAGAAGAGAAGATTGAGGAGACGACGTGGGTTAAGAATTGGCGATTGTTGGACAAAAAGGAGCGCAGATATGACGCGCCGATAGAGAAGCCCCACCTAAGTTTTGAAGAGGCGAGAGAGTATCTTGAAAAGCTTAAGCGACAAGCCAGATTTGAGGCTTTCCGCTGTCTTGGATGTGGACCATGTGCAGAGTGTCTCGCCAGCATGGACCTATGTGAGGGCGATAAGGCTGTTGTTGACGAGGGTAAATGTGTGGGCTGCAATGTCTGCGCAGTCGTCTGCCCAGTAGAAGCTATTAAAAAGAATGAGAAGGGCATAGCTCAAGTAAATGAAGAGCTTTGCAAGGGCTGTGGGCTCTGTGCGGCACGTTGCCCAGAAAGAGCCATAACCATGAAGAAGCTTTCCAACGAGCAAATTCTCACAATGGTTTTAACAGCCTTGGAGAGGTGAAATGAAAGATGGAGTCTTCTAACCCGCCAAAAATTGTTTGTTTCATGTGTAATTGGGCCTTCTGTGAGGAAGAGAT
>JAVZOA010000059.1:0-6380 GCA_038882535.1 Bathyarchaeia archaeon
TTTAGGTTACCCCCAAAGAAGTTCGTTGCTGTCGGCGCCTCGTTCCAGCTGGCCAATCCGTCTATGTTTTCATTTCCCGATCTGTTAAACCTGTCTGGAAATATGTGATATATGATCCCTGTTTTCTCATACCGTCTTTCTGGGCGTATATTACATCTATAATAGCCCCTATTAGGGAGTTTTTTACCATCTATAAGAAAACGATATTCATCAACGGGCTTTACCACAAATTCAATGAGATCGTAATTTTCAAGATTATGGCGACTTTTTGAAATAATTTGTGGAACATTGTTCCTTAATTCTATTAAAACAGAAGTGCTTGTTTTTGGGACGGCTACCGCCAATCTCATAATGCTGCCATATAGTGAAGCAAATCCGGAATCTCCCGGGTTATGAAATGCAGCGTCTAGCGGAACAATAAACTGCTTCAGTTTTCTTATGGGTTTTCCCTTCTCGTCAATAGGATATATCTGGTTAACAAGAAGTTTGTATGAATATACACCAGGCGTAAGTGTGACACTGCATTTCAGCTTCCTGTCTCCCGTTAGGGTAAAGCTTCCTTCTGCCATACAGTTGAAATTTCCAGATAAGTATACAGTCTCGTAACCCTTTCTTCGTAGAACTGAAAAAGTAACATCATGGTGAAAACCGTCAATGTTTTTTACTTCTGGCAATTGTTATTCGCTGAGATATTGCTTTTAAAATAAATAGGCTTCGTTTTAACCAAGCAGTGATTGCTGTTCGTACTATAGAAATTGTTCAATGATGCCTCTTTGATTTACTACTACTAATAGTGGTATTTTTTCAAAAAAAATATATAGTGAATTTGCGTATATATTTCGAAAGATATGTTCAAAAAATTATCCTTATTAGTAATATTAATCATTGTTACATCTTTATTTTTGGTTGCTTCTCCTGCAAATGCTTCTACCTATACGGGAACTCAGAACACTGTTCCAATGAACTATGGAACGATAATATTCACAGGAAATGTTTCCCACGACTTTCCAGGTTCTGATCTTGTTTATTTGAATAAAAATACTTCAGCGTGGGGAAGCGAAAATAACATATCGGCTTTTTATGTATCATACAACGCCACTTATGTGTTCTTTGGATTCAGTGCACAGTACCAAGACAACGGTTTCATGCTATTTATAAGCAACAATACCGGATCTGGTCTGGGCACATATAACTTCACCAACCTCAACCAGTGGAACAGGAATATAATCTTTAGCAGGCCAGTTAACGCATTCTTTGCTAATTTTGCCGGTGGGCCCTCGCAGTCATATGTCATAACAAGTGGGCTATCAAGCAGCAACACCTCACCATTTGCTACAGAGATCAGCAACATTAACTATTACGGTCCTGCATCAGTTGAAGTGGCCCTTCCACTGGCAGATATTTTTGAAAATGCCACAGGAAACGTAACGATGTCCGTTAATGCATTCATTGTCGGGGGAAGTGGCTCTTGGGTTGGGACAGGAATTCCATTTGCACAAGAGGGTAAGTATAATTCTGGAAACACAATTGCATATTTCGTGGCAAACAACTTCATTACACTTTCATTACACTATTCAAAAATTGTCGTACCTCAGGTTGGGAAAATTAATGTTGATATAATATACAATGATCACCAGCCATTGTATTCTCCAGTGAACAGCACCTACTGGTTCCTTCCTTGGGTTGACGTCCACCTGGCAGAATATGCTGAACAGGCAATAATAATGAGTCGAGGATACAACGTTAACGTTACATATTCGCTGTCAGGCTCACTGTTGCTGCAGATTGACGCTGTGATGCAGGGTAATTATAATAATAGCTATATAATGGCAGCCTTTATCCCACAGGCTCAGTGGAACAATACGGTCTATACTGAAATACACGAATACAATGACACCTTCCTGGAATCATTTGTTCAAAGTTTTGCATATAATACCACAACAGTAAGGGATATTCTAGAATTCAACCTGAGCTTTAATTCCCCTTCATGGGTCTATTCATCGGGGACACCAGCTGGTGCAGAGTATGCAAGGCTGTTAGCAATCGAATCCACCGGGAAAATAATGAACAATTCAGACCTTACCAATGCTCTCGTAGAGTTTTTCCTCTGGTCCGTCAGCTATCCAATTATTTCCGGACAGCTTGGGGCACAGTACAAGAATGTAACATTAATGAGCCTTTATAACGATACATCATTCCAGATTTCTGATATATCTAAAATAATACGCTATTACCCCGTTGAGGCCTCCATTGCGATTAACGCATTTCGTTCGGATGCGCGCAGAGGCAACGTTGAACTGATCACCACACCATTTGATCATCCCATCCTCCCATTACTCCTCCAGTCAAATTGGACTGACGCAAACGGGATTGATGTTTACAAGGGCAGCTGGGGAAATGATGTGGCTGCCCAGATCAATATTGGAAGGGACATCTTTTACAATAACTTTGGATATTACCCAGACGGACAGTGGACACCAGAGCAAGCAGTGTCCAACGCAATAGTTCCCTACTTGTACAAAGGAGGGGTGGTTTGGACTGCGACAGACCAAGCTGTGCTGCAGGAAGCTGGCGTTCTCAATTCAAATATGAACTCCAGTACATTTATGCAAACGCTCTACAAACCATACGAAGTTTCGGAGAACGGGAGTACATTATTTGTCGTATTCCGTGATTCTACCCTTTCCAACGACTGGGCATTCAATTACGGGAATATCGCAAATCAGGATGGTAACTGGGCTGCAGTCTCCCAGTTCATGTCATACCTTAAGGGTGTGTATGACACCGTTCCAGTGAGTGAAAGGAACAATACGATTGTAACAGTGGCTCTCGATGGGGAAAACTGGATGTTTATGTCACCATTCCCTGAGGATGGGGTACCGTTCCTTGAAGATCTTTACACAGCTATTCAGCAAAACTCTTCATGGCTCAACTCAGTTACAATGCAACAATATCTGTCTTCGAGTCACATATATGGTAATTTATCATACTTACCTACAGGATCCTGGAACTATCAGGGATATTCTGGATCTGTGTCACCTTATTTGACGCAGTGGGCAGGTCATCCAACACAGGATCAGATTTGGGTTCAGCTTGCAGAAGTTAGAAAGATGGTGCTCGAATACGGCACCGCGAACGATCTGGTGCAACCTGTAAATCTTTCAAATTTTTCCGATGTTATTTATTACCCCTCACTCGGAATATTCAACTTGAGCTCACTCCAGCAAAAGTATGATGTGGCGTGGCTTTCCATATATGCTGCTGAGGGATCGGATTATTATTTCTCATTTGATCCTGGTGACCAGAATCTGTATTCCCAGAACGATATTGCCTTTTCTCACGAGGTTCGGCTTGATATGGTGAATGCCCTCAAGGTTCTGGGACTTCCATTGACGCCCTACTTGCTGGACACCTGGGAATCCCCAATCACACCATCGGTATGGGGAAGCAATCAATCTGTCACACCGCCTATGAATGGAAATATAATGCGCACACATGTATTTCCATACGGAACCGGGTATTCTATAAGCAACAATTCAGCCTGGAGTAGCAGTTATCTTTATAACTATACCACGGAAAGGGGAAATGTCACGGTCAGGTACGAGTTTAATTCAACCGACATTTTCTTGCTGATTTCTGGTACTCCTCTCAAGCCAAGACTCATGGAGAATGGAAAAATAGCGATACAAATATACTTCTCAAATGTTAATCCTGGGAAAGGAACACTGGTTGGATTGGGAGTACCGGGTGCAGAACTTGAGACCTCCAATGGACAATTATTACATTTTGCATCTGAATTTTATGCCGTGCCAGATTATTCTTGCGGTATGGGTGACCAGTATCCGTTGCTTCTGTATCAGGCAAGTAACGGCACATGGAGGTTTGACGCGCAAACTGGAATTAGTGTTATCAACGAGTATGCAGAGTTTATGATTCCCTACTCCGCTCTTGGTTTAAGAGCTCAGAATTCAATCCTGTTCTCAGTGAACATAATAGAACACTCAATGCCTCTTGGATTATTAGGTCCAATGGAAATTAACATACCCACTAATGCTTTGAAGTTCACGCTTATTTCGTCAATTAGCAATCCACTGCCAAGCAACGGGCCTGGAAATTATGTCTACCCGACAAATACAAACGACTACCCTCCGAACTCAGTATGGATGAAGCATCTCAATGTATCAGAGAGCAGCAGCTATGTTGAGTTTAGCATCTTCTTTGGAAATCTGAGCAATGTCTTTGGCGGACCATATGGATTTTCTCAACCCATAATTGACATTTATGTTCATACATCTAATTTCAGCAATGGAAACACTGCAATGCTTCCGGGTCCCAACGCCTGTGTTACGAAAGCTTTTGACTGGCAGTGGGTTATACAGGCTGCAGGATTTCCCGAAAATAGTTACATCCAGAACTATACAGGATTCCAGAATAATACGGGTTATTTTATAACATCTAATTTGACAACCAAGGTGGTCAATATATATGTGCCTCTAGGGACAATTGGGTATAACGTCACGAATTACGGATATGTGATTGTTGCTGGAATTCAGGATGGATACGCTACAAATGGCTGGGATCCAGTTTATGCTTCCCCGACGGAGTATCAGGGTGGCGGCGCAAATGGTCCGTTCGCTCCAAATATATTCAGCTATATTTCGCCCTACGACATCAATGGAAATATTAGCCAGAGCCAGGAGGCAATACTGTCGACCTACACAGCATCTTCATACGCATCGCTCCCCGGAATTTACCTGCCCTTGCTGTCTCAATTACAGGTTAGGTCGCAACAGCCAATGCAGAAATTCCCATCTGTATTGAGGAGTGCAAATCTATATCAGGCATTCTACTATTTTGAAGGAAATATTTACACCACTCAATCAAATGATGGTTATGTATGGTCAACACCGCAGATATTCACATCGTGGGGGCCAAACGTTACAGGCATATCAGCCATCAAAGAGTATGGTAATTTCCTGATCCTGATTACCGGCAATTACAGGTATTCCGTATTCTCACAGGAAGGATTAGTTCTAAACAATACTGCACCCTCCCGGATTTTTAGCTCAACAATTGTCAGCGTGATGGGAGTGCCATTTATTTTCTTACAGCTTAAGGGATCTGTTGAAATATTCTCGCTATATGGCAAACAGGTGGGCACAATTACAGGAAACATGAGCAACATTTCCGCCTCTTCGCGTGGCCCGCTTGTGTTCCTATCATATGTTTCAGGAAATAATGTTTCAGTAGATGTTTTTCTGTTTTACCCATTCTTCTATAATATTTCACAGCTCACCTATACAGCTCAGTTTTCCGGCAATATAACATCGATTGGTGTGACCTCTGTTTACGCATTTTCCCCCAGCAGAATCATTGTGGCTGTCCAGGTTAGAGACAGTGAAGGCACAAATATATACATGGTTCAATTTGCCAATGGGGGCCGGTATATTATATCGAATATCACGTCTAATGGTTTCAGTCTATATCCCGACCTTGTTTCAACGGGTCTCAGCGGTGTGGCCCCCGGAATAGCTTTTGTCTCGCTGTTCAATCAGTGGAATGTCTATTTTATAAAATCCCCCTCTTCATAATTGCAATTTTTATGCCAATTGTTTTCGGAATTTTAGGCTAAGCTACGGCTCTTTAACTGATATCAGTATTTCAAGACTACCCTGCCGGCAATTTGCGGCAGGAACAGAATCGGCATTTGATCCTATTGCTTACAGTTGATTGGAATCAGAGCCATAATGAACAAAGTGAGCACTCCTTATGACTTAATCAGATCCGATCTGAATAGATACAGCAACTCTTCTAGCATACATAACTGCATGGCATTTCGCGGGTTATCGCGGCACATGCACGTTACCTTTATAGTGAATCAAAATATTCGTAGTGATGGACGACAGCAAAATTTTTCAGGATTTGTCACGTTTTGGTCTATCTCCCTATGAAGTGAAGGTTCTTTCCACACTTCTTTTGAAGGGACCGTTGACATCCATGGATGTGGTTAGGGCCTCCGGAGTGCCACAGCCTCGAATTTACGATATATTTGAATCTCTTATAAGGAAAGGATTTGTTGAGGTCAGCCCAGGCAGGAGACGGATATACCGTGCAATACCCTTATCTATATCACTTGAAAGGCAGCTGGATGAGCTTAGGGATATTGCTGATAGCGTAAGTTCATATGTACAGGAACACCAAGGTAAGAAAACAAATGAAACACCTCTCGTCTGGCTCATAGAAGGGAGAGAACATGTTATTTCAAGAATAAGAAATATGATCAACGAATCAAAAAGTGAAATTATCTTGTCAATTACTTATGACACATTCAGAGCCATTAGAAAGTATATGGAAAAGGCGGTTTCAAGAGGTGTAACAGT
>JAVZOA010000060.1:0-6275 GCA_038882535.1 Bathyarchaeia archaeon
TAACAGATGAGCGCTGACGGGAAGGAGTTCAGCAAGCTTGTTAACGGTGCAATGGATACTGTTGGCAAAGTGAATAAGGTGTTCGGTGATTCGGCCTATGACTCCAGGGATAACTTCAACTCAGTGCAGGCCATGGGCGCAGAGCCTGTAATAAAGCCCAACTCCACTGGAAAATCGAAGGGTCAGGTCAAAGGTAGTTAGGGAGTTCCTCAATGATCCAACTGCATGGAAAAATAAGCATAGATACGGACAGAGGTGGAAGCGGTGTTCTCTTCGTTAATGCTAGGAGAGTACGTATCATCAGTGCTTGATGCAGGAATATTCAACGAAATAATAGCCATTTTCACATATAATGTTGTGGAGGCGCATCGCGGTGGCACGAGGGTAAGCTGGACAAAGGGGCACGTGCCTTAATTAATTTGTTCATTGGCCGGGAATAATCAATTAATGCAACAAAGCAATATATCCAATAAGTATTTATGTTAATAAAGTCATGAATCTTCTTTGCATATTAAGAAACTCAATTTATCAAGGGTTCGAAACAGTTGCACTAATCCCTCCAAGCAAACATAACTGATATACATCTTTATAATCAAATATAGTTGATATATTATAGAAAGCTTTGTACAATAAATGTACTACACTTGACCGCATTGAGGATTAAGCAGGGCAAGATAAAATGTATATGCTTTTCAACAGGTACGATGCCTGAAGGGGTAATTGGAAAAAAGGAGGATAGATTTGAAGTGGTATATGTAAGGGCTTCATCAAGGGACCAGAAGACGATTGAACACAAGTCCTCATCAAAGACCGTTTACGTGAACCCAAGATGGACTTCAGAATGTCCTGTCTGTTGTGATAACTTGGGGATATCGAAATGCGAAACCTGTAACATTGACCAATAGGCTGGCCATAACCATGCGCTACCGTGAGTGCTGATGGCATTGATTATGGATACCTGCACACCGGCCATGAGCCTAAGGTGGCCGGAGCGGGCTTGAAGGTCAACGCTCCGAATGAAGGTTATAAGAAATTATAACCTTTCAGAAACGGTTAATCTGAAAAAGTGTAGCACTTCCGATAACTCATAGATTCTAATTTAACAGAATGGGAAAACCCATGCCATTTGTGGGTTGGATAAAAGCAAACAGAAAAGCATATAATACCTTCTTGAAGAACAATACTCCTGATGGAAGTCTATCGAACTTAGTGCGTATAAAGGCGTTCCCATGGTTTGCCATACATCGGACCATGCCAAAAGGTCTCTCCGGAGATTGTCGCGCTTAGTATACCTTCGCAAAAAGGGAAACCTACACGCCTTAAGGGTGGAAGGCACGTCACGGTTAGATAATACAGATAAAACAGTATGATTCCTTATATATAAAAGAGTATATATTTAAAGTGAACAAATCATGAAGACTGTTATCAAAGATGCAATATTAGTGAGCTTTGTGGATGATACGTTAATACAGAAAAGGGGATCCATTTTCGTTGATAATTCAATCATAACAAAGGTTGGAGAACTTGATCAGGAAACCAGGGTTTCAAGCGCAGACATTATAATAGATGGAAAGGACACAATACTGACACCTGGATTTGTTAATCTGCATTGTCATGCTGGGCCAACAGCAATTAGGGGGATTGCAGAGGACTTACCACTTACTAAGTGGCTTGAAACATATGTAAATCCAGCCCACAGAGTTCTAAGAAAGGAAGACGCCTTAGCAGATTATAGGCTGGCATACCTTGAAATGCTCAAGTCAGGAATAACCCATGTCCTAGATATGTACAGATTTCCCGAAATTGGGGTGAAGGTGGCTGATGAGCTTGGAATAAGATCCACATTAGTTCCTTATACAGCCGATGTTTATGATTATTTTGAAAGTCCAAAGAACACGGTAAAAAACGTTCATTCATTTTCGAATACGACAGGGTTGGGAAGAGTCTGGGTTGGCTTTGAACACATATCTTACTGCACCGAGAGTTGTCTGGAGCAACTTTCAAATGCAGCTTTAGAATACAATACTGGAATACACACTCATGAATATGAAACCCTAGATTTTGTTGAAAATGACGTTAAAAGGTACGGAAAAAGACCAATAGATATCTTTAAACAGTTTAAAATGCTAAATCAGAGGTTGATTCTCGCACATTGCGTATGGCCAACACCAGAAGAGCTCCAGGCCATGGCCGCAGCTGGTGTCAGTGTAGCGCACAATCCGACCAGCAACATGAAGCTAGCATCTGGCATTGCTCCAGTTACAGAAATGCTTCAGTTTGGCATAAACGTAGGTATTGGCACAGATGGGGTTAAGGAGAATAATAGGCTTGATATTTTTCAGGAGATGAAGAACGCCTCGCTTGTCCAGAGAGCCATTTCAGGAAATGCCACGTTAATGAAGGCAGCGGAAGTTTTCAGAATGGCCACCGTAAATGGAAATTATGCGCTTAAAATGAAAGCTGGACAACTGCGAGAAGGTTATCTTGCAGACCTAGTGCTAATTGACGCTAAGGCACCAAATATTAACCCCCTTTACCTTGAAAATTCCATTTCAGCGGTTGTATATTCAGCTCACCCTGGCAATATTGTGGATGTGATGGTAAACGGCAACATAATCATTGAAAATGGCAAACACGTTATTGTAGATGAGGCTAAGATAGTTGAATCTGCAAGGGAAGCTGGTGCTTCATTACTAAAAAGAATTTAAAAAAATTGAAAAAGATTTATTTTTAACAAAACGGGAGGCAAGTTATGAAACTTGATAATAACGTAGTTTCGCTGATAAATGACAAAAGTTTTGCATACATTTCACTTCTTGATACTGATGGTTTTCCTCACGTAACTCCTGTATGGGTAGATACAGATGGTGAAAGTATAATTATAAACACAGCAAATGGAAGAAAAAAACAGAAACTTGCAAAAAAAGGGTCAATTGTGACGGTAACAATAACAAATCCTTCAAATCCCTACAAATATGTGATGATAAAGGGAAAAATAAAGGGGCAAACAGAGACCGGGGCAGAAGAGCACATAGATAAGATGGCATTGAAGTACATGGGGCTAAAAGAGTATCCAAGGAATTCGCCAGATGAATCAAGAATACTTATTTATATTGACCCCATAAAGGTAACAAAAAACTTTTAGAAAAATGAAGGCAAGCTCAATTTTAGGAATGCTAAGGGTCTGGAGCCTTCCGATGAGCTTGTCTTCAGTGCTGCTTGGAGGAGCAATTGCCCTTTTTGTAAGGTTCAATGCATACACGCTTTTACTTGCATTAATTGCTACACTTCTGCTACATACAGGAACCAATGTGTTAAATGATGCTAATGACGTATCTCAAGGAATAGATCGTCCTGGATGCGCTACTGCGCTTTACAGGGAACACCCGGTACTTAAGGGCGAACTTGCTGTCCACAAAGCGTACATGATATCTGGCATTACAATATCCTCAGGGCTTATCCTTGGCGCCTATATTTCATATATTACAAGCCCAGTAGTATTTCTGTTTGAATTAATTGGGGCTTTGATGCTTGCATCGTACAACGGCCCACTGGCAAACTTTAAGGCCCATGGGTTTGGCGAGCTTGATGTCTCACTGGTATTTGGACCACCACTTGTTATGGGCGGGTTTGCAGCAGCAGCAGGGGGGATTGTTTCCTTAAACGTTTTATTAATATCCTTATTGCCCTCAATGATAATGATGTCTGTGATTTACTCAAATAATTACCGCGATAGGATAAGCGATTCGGAGGCCGGCGTAAGGTCGTTCGCAATTATGACACAGAAATACGGTTACAAGATATATGTATCGTTTATATTAGCAGTTTATGCCATTCAGGCAGCTTACATAGTTTTGGGTTTGTTGCCACTGTACTCACTGCTAACTTTACTGACAATTCCCTATAGCATAAAGCTGTTTAGGATGTTCAGATCCAACACATTGGACATTGATTCAAAGACCGGAATACTGTTTACCATTTACAATGTGCTGCTTGTGGCTGGGGTTTTTATATCAATAATTTTTTGAATGATATCACTGTGATTATTGCAAAAATTAGAATATTTTGAGTTAATAAATAGATATCTTTTTAAAATCCATTTGTAAAGCATTATAAGACCAATATTGCAAACTAGTTTTGAACTGCGATGGCACGGAAGGGGAGGTCAAGGCGCAGTGACCGCCGCAATAATTGTAGCTGAAGCAGCTATATTTGATGGAAAGAATGCACAAGCGTTCCCTGAATTTGGGGCTGAAAGGAGGGGAGCGCCGGTCAAGGCATACACACGCGTTTCTGAAAGGCAAATATTTACTCGCTCTCCAATTATAGCTCCAGACATGGTTGTTGTGCTCGATACGTCAATTGATAAAAAAATTTACTTTGATGGCTTGAAGGTTGGTGGAACTCTTCTGATTAACTCTTCAAAGGATAGAAGTGAGCTTAGGGAAAAAATTGAAAGGAAAGATATAATGGTCGCAAAAGTTGATGCGACACATATAGCCATGGATGAGCTCGGAGCCGCAATAGTCAACACAGCCATGGTTGGTGCGCTGATTAAAGTTGTCCCGCTTGCAAAGTTTGATTCTGTAGGCGAGGCTATCAGGGAAAACTTCAAGTCAAAGATTGCCGAATCAAATGTAAAGGCTGCCGGTAGGGCATATAATGAAGTTGAGGTGTTAAGCTGAAATGACAAGTTTGACTGGATGGAAGTCAATACCCACAGGCGCTTTTATCATGGAACCTGGAAACAGCTCCGAAAGGTACACAGGGGATTGGAGGACTTTCAAACCAGTAATAAATCAGGACAAGTGCACAAGATGTTTGAGGTGTTGGATATTTTGTCCAGAGCCAGCGATATCGATAGTTGACAGACAGTATACAAATTCGTCAGGCAGAGCATGGAAAAACACAATAGAGATCAATTATAATTACTGCAAGGGTTGCGGGATATGCGTTGAAGAGTGCGAGCCCAAAGCTATTGACTTCATAGAAGAGGTTAAGTGACATGGAAACAATGGAAAAATCAATATGGAAGAGGCTGCCTCTGAGCTCTAATTACGCTGTGGCATATGCGGCAAAGGACTCTGATGTAGATGAGATTGCTGCATACCCGATAACCCCGCAGACTACAGTTGTGGAAAAGCTGTCTGAATTTATTGCAAATGGTGAGCTATTGGCGGAAATGGTGCACGTCGAAAGTGAGCATTCTGCGATGAGCGCGTCAATAGGCGCAAGCGCAGCTGGCGCAAGGGCATTCACTGCAACCTCTAGCCAAGGGCTTGAGCTCATGCACGAATTACTTCATATAGCTTCTGGCATGAGGCTGCCCATTGTGATGTCTGTATCGGCAAGGGCACTTTCTGCTCCGCTTAGCATATGGGGGGATTACAGTGATGTAATGAATACAAGGGACACGTCATGGATTACTATAATTGCTTCATCTGCCCAGGAGGTATATGACAGTATCGTGCAGGCATATAGGATAGCGGAAAGCGTGATGCTTCCAGTTATGGTTGCATATGATGGCTTTATGATGAGCCACACGTACGAACCTGTATTTGTTAGTGAAAAGAGTGACTTATTTAGAAATTACATTCCCAGGAAGGACAGAGTTATTCTTGACACCAGGAAGCCAGTTACAATGGGTGCAGTTGCAAATCCAGATTGGTATTATGAAGCCAAGTATCAGCAGGTAAAGGCAATGGAAGAAGCATATGGCGCTTCAGTAGAAGCTGATCAGGCTTTCAGCAAACTATATGGCAGAAATTATGGATTAGTTGAAGAATACAATGTTGAAAATTCAGACCTTATTATTTTAACCTATGGTGGGCTTTTTGGAACAGTAAAACAGGCTGTGGACGAAATGAAGGAAAATGGAGTTTCGGTCGGGGCAGCAAGGGTTAGGCTATTTAGACCATTCCCATTAAATGAGTTAAGGATGTTGCTGTTAAAATCAAAAGCTTTTGTTGTTCTGGACAGGTCATTTTCCAATGGCTTGCCTGTATCAGGACCCCTTGCGATTGAGTTAAAGTCAATGATGAACTCCTATAACATAACAGTTCCCGTTTACAGCTATATTGTAGGACTAGGACAGAGGACAGTTTCGGAAGCTGATATATCTAAAATTACAAATCAAGCATTGGCGGGAAAAGGTGTAAATGAGAGCATATATTGGGGTGTTCGTGAATGAGCACAAAGGCATTTTTCAGGACTATATTTGACGTTCCTCACGAAGAATATTTTTCACCCGGGCATGGGCTTTGCGCAGGTTGCAC
>JAVZOA010000061.1:0-6092 GCA_038882535.1 Bathyarchaeia archaeon
CTTTACACAATTGGAAAGGTTTCAAACTTGCCGGAACAAACCATGGATGCCCTCGCAACAATTGTGAAGAGAACAAAAGCCAGCGAAGACGACGAAGGCATATTCGTAAAACCAACAGTTGTTGTAGAAGTAACATACCAAGAGATCCAGGAAACAGAGGAGTATACGAGCGGATACGCCTTAAGAGTGCCTAAAATAGTTCGGTTCAGAACGGACAAAACCATAGAGGAAATAGACACTGTTGAAAAGTTAAAGAAGCTTTATGAACTGCAATATGAGCGTTACCCAGTGCAGTCCATTTAATGCGGAAGTGCCTATGGCTCTCTCCATCTCGCCTTAAAAGCCACAAGAAACGCTGAAATAGCCATCATAGCCAAAAGGGCAATCCAGCGAATTAAGACTGTTTCTTGTGAAAAGTGTGCAAGTCCCGAATAGGCTCTTATCAATCCAGCGGCGTTAGATGTTGGGAACAATATTCCTATCCAACTTAGCCCACCCAGCAGCTCTTCCGGATAATAGACTGGTGGAAGAAAAACCAATCCGAGACCAAGGATGTTGGCTAAATTGTTTAAAGTGTATATGCTTGCTCTTCTAAGGTACGTAGATATGACAAAGCCTATACCGCTTAAAACAGCCCAGCACAAGAGCAATGCTGCAATAATCCAACCTAACGCTTGTGGGGGTATAAAACCGAGCCACAAAGCAATGGCTAAGAAGAAAGCAAAACCAGGCAACGAGAATATTAACGGGGCTAGGGCTGCTCCAATCATATATGAAACTGGGTGAACAGGCATGGCTACAATAATCTCCCTAATTTTCACATATCTGTCAAAGGTAATGTCCTGTATCGCAGAGGCTACGCCTATAAAGCCTACCGTTGAAATCATGGCGCCCACTAGTCCATAGCTGATTTCGCCGCCGAAAACTAGTATAAAGAAGAGGGGCAGGGCACTTATCAAACCCATAACCATCAAAACCAACGGTTGCCTTTTCAAATCCGGTATAGCCTTCAAGGCAGCAATTATAAGGGCGTCTCTAACCATTTTTCTGAATCCCATTCTTTTCCTCCCCAACAAGCTTCACAAACACGTCTTCAAGAGTGATGGGTGAAGCCTCAGCCTTCAAACCGCTCTTAAGGGCTTTTCTTACAAGTTCTATGGCTTCATCTCCATCCTCAACATAAATTATGGTTTTGTTGCCGAAACTAGCCGAAGAGTTGTTGTAGAAATGTTCCTTGACGGTTTTCATGTTACCTTCCACAACGACCCTAAACTTCTCCTTAGTTAGACTTTTAATTTCTTCAGTGCTTCCTTGCGCCATTAACTCGCCTTTGTGAATTATGGCTAATCTGTCAGAAACCATTTCCGCCTCTTCCATAATGTGAGTTGTCAAGAGGATGGTCTTGCCATGCTCAACCATCTCCCTCAAAACCGCCCAGACTTTCCTCCTCGCTATTGCGTCTAAACCACTTGTGGGCTCATCCAGCATTAACACTTCAGCATCGGAAGCCAGAGCTGCCGCAATTATTGCCCTTTTCTTTTCTCCGCCGGAAAGCGTTGCACATGTACGATTTTTAAGCTCCCACAGCTCAACAGCCTTTAAGGCTTTTTCAGACATTTCTTTAGCCTTCTGCTTTGTCATGCCGCGAAGCAGTGAAAAATAGTAGCAGTACTCCCAAGGCGTAAAATTGCCATAAGTGGCAACATCCTGTGGCACAACAGCTATGTGTTCCCGCACCCTTTCAGCTTCATCTAGGACGTTGAACCCTAAAACATAGACTTCACCACTTGTTGGCAACAACTGCGTAGAAATAATCCTCAAAAAGGTGGTTTTTCCAGCGCCATTTGGACCAAGAAGAGTGAAAAGTTCTCCCTTTTTGATTTCCAGGGCAACGCCTTTCAAGGCGTTAACAGTCTCCTTGCCACGGTATATTTTTACAAGGTTTATTGCCTTTACTGCTTCCAAATTCTCAGTCCTTTGGCTTTCTTATTGAAGCGTGATGCCCCTTGTTAAGGGTTATGGACAAAAGTGGTCAAGGGACTGATTATAAAGCCTTCTAGAAAAGCCTCCTTATTGAAGGGTATTGCTGGATAAAGTCTATGTCCGCCTTACTCCGCCTTTGGTCGCTGCGGATTCCAATGGCAATTTCTATAAACTCTTTTAGGGTTTGATTTGTAAACTCCCATGTGGGCTTGCCGTAAATTAGTCCGGTGCATGTGGAATCAGCATATACGTATAGGGTTTTTTCACCATAGGAGTATCGTGCTTCTTTTGCATATCCAAATTTTGGGGTGGCTAAAATTTTGAAGGGCCAGAGTTTGCATGCTGTCGGTTTCATGTGTTGTAGTCCGCATAGCTGCATGTCTGCCAGTTTATAAAGGAATACGCATGAACCGTCCGTTTTTCTTCGCAGGTATAGCTTGTTTAAGCCTGAAACCGTTGTTTCTACGCCGTAGTTTTTTACTATTTTTAGCCATTCTTGGAAGTTTAGGACTACGCTGTAGGCTTTGCAGCACAAGCCACACGTAATGCATTTCCAGTCTGCAATGTACTGCCATGGAACGAACAGCATGGTCTTTTGCCCTACGCTTATCTTCCAAAATCTTGAGTTTAAACGCTAAAATTAAAAGCTTATTTCCCTTACTCCTCGTCGCTATTACAATAAGCTTTTAGCTTTTCAACAACATCCTTTGGGATTTGTGTGGCTTTTAACGTGTGCCTATTCACAGCCACTGCCACCAGATAGCCGTTGGCCAGTAGTTCCGCTGTTTCCTTGTTGTATATTTTGAACCTATATTTTACGGCTTTTTCCTTCAGCTCTTCCACTGTGAGCTCTATTTCAAGGAGGTCGTTGAACTTTGCCGGCTTTTTGAATTGGCAGAAGGCTTCAACTCGCGGCATTATTATGTCTTTTGAGCCGAGCCAGTCTATTAGACCGAGATGCTGGTAAAATTCTTCCTCCGCCCTTTCAAAGAATCGAAAGTAATTTGAGAAGTGGACTATTTGGGCGGCATCCGTATCCACCCACGAAACCCTATACAAGGTTTTAAAGGTCGGGGGCATACTTCCGCCTTGCTTTTCCAATAAATCACTAAACTTTTTTGTATAGGTAGATTGTGTGGGATGGATATCCAAGCCTGGGGTTTTCGCAGAAGTTTTCCACTTTAAAGGGTCTCCATCCTACGATTTCGTAGTCGTGGGAGACAACGCGGGTTCCCGGCTTAAGCTCATTTTCGAGTTTTGGTTTTATCTTTTCATTGGCACTTGTGGTTAGATATAAGAATATAACGTCAGCTGATGAAAGGTCAACGTTAAACATGTCGCCATTAACTATCGTCACTCTGTCTTGAAGTCCCTCCTCATAAACTGTGCTTAAGGCTTTTTTCGCAAGGTCTTCCCGTAATTCCACACCCACAGCTCTTGCGCCAAACTCTTTAGCAGCCATTATTACTGTTCTGCCGTCTCCAGCGCCTAGGTCAAAAAATACTTCTCCGGGTTTTAACTGTGCTAAAATAAGCATGTGGCGGACGACTGGGAGCGGTGTCGGGACATAGGGGGCTATGAACAGTGAGCATGCCTCCATCTTGGTTTCCAATGTTTTATTCTTTTAAAGATTTTCCTCTTTTGTTATGCTACGTATGTGGCTCTCTTGGGTGTTGGGCGTCTGGACTCTCCACATTTCATGGCACTTTGGGCACATAACTCCAAATATTTCTCTTCATCACCGGTGCCTATGGCTTCTGCTGCCTTGCGGCAAAGCTCGCTGGGCTCCCCGCATCCTTCCTCTTTACATAAGCCTGAAATGTAGAGGCATATTTCCTGCACGTCTTTTGGCTCTAGGACAGCTCTGTTTGTGCGGATTAGGAGGCATAGTTCCCTTGCCAAAACACAGTTTTTGACGTATTTTATTCTGTTTAGGACTTCTTCTCTGAGTCTTTTTCGGCTTATCTCCAAGCTTCTTTATCTCTCCAATTTGCTGATAAGCATGTTCACCCAGATTAACGTGGTCTCCCATTTAAAAGTTGTTGTAAGTCTCTCAGCTCTTCTACCAAAATCTTTTGCTTATGGCTCTGCGCTCAGCCTCCAAAACAAGCTCATAAAACCTATCAGTCAACGCGGCTTCTTTTTCAAGAACTTCTTTAACGTCTGATGGCTGAACTTTCCTTGCACAGAGGGCTACCGCTGCTGGCTTGCCGTACTTTTCTATTAGGCGGGCTGTTTGCAGGGCTTGCTTCTGAATTTTTTCCTCACTTTTAGTGAGCTTTTCGCCCTTCTTCTCAACCAGCGGCAGAACCTTCTCCTCTTCAACTTTTAAAAGACCAATGGCTCCGGAGCCGCATTTTGGACATTTTGGTTTCGCTGGCAAGTCTTTTACCCGTATCATGTCAGCATAGCCCCAGCAGTTTGTGCAGACAAGATTACATGTTTCGTTCAACAATCTCGCCTTTGCAGATTCTATGAGAACGGCTCGCATCCTTTCAGGCGGGATAAGGTCTGTTTTCATGCTTACCCGTTCAATGCCGACACGAGCAACCGGGGTGGCGGTCCCGCCGGTTTCAACTTTAACAATTTTTATTTCGCCAGCGCGGATTCTCTCCAGAACATGGACAAGCCTTTCAACATCTAAGTCTTTTGTAAAAACCTCTTTTAGGGCTTCTTCAAATATCGGGGTTCCCTCGAAGCTTTTCAAAAGTCTTTGAAGGCTTACATTGCTGAAGTCAGCCCACTTCTCCAGTGCGCCAAAGCGTCTTGCCACGTGAATCATTCGCCTCTTAAAAATGCCCGTCTTAACAGTAGCCCTCGTCAAAGCGTCTCTGACAGCTTGTTCACCCATTGAAGCCATTTCATCAAACAACGTGACAATTTGGTCAGCGCCTGCAGCACCCATTGTCTGTATGAATATGCGGTATGGGTCGTGCTGAACCACTATGCCATATCCAACCCTTTCGGATAACAACTGCCCAACGAGCTGGGCTAAGGCTCTGTTCGTAAGAGAACCGAAATGCGCATGGAGAATAACGAAGTCCTCCCAATCTTCGACGGTTATTCGTTTATCAGTTGGCACTGGAATTCCGGCAACAGCTTGCTCAACAGTCTCAGTCAAGGCGCCCAGAATCGTTTCCTTTTCTGCTGGATAGCTTTCGCTGAGTTTAGCTGCAATCTCCTCTGGAAGCAAACCTTTGCTGGTTTGTTCCTCAACAAACCCTCTAATATAGCCGACTTCCTGGGCTACTTCAAAGGGCACCGGTATTTCTTCACCTATCCAGCTTGGAATAGCCCCAGTCGGGTCGTCCACAGGCTTTACGTAGACCTTATCCCCCAAGACATGAAGGATTCGCCAAGGGCTTCCACGGATTATGAATTTTATGCCGGGCTTGCCATACTCCGCCATGAAGGCTTCATCTAAAATTCCTACGGCTTGATCTGCTGACTCATCCACTACTAAGTACTGTTTTTCTTCTGGTATCATAGATAGGTTGTCGAAATAGTATTCAAAGAGCGCCTTTGTTCTGCGGGGCTTCAGAACCACTTTGTCTTCGAAGGAAACCCAAGCAAGCCTTGGGAAACGTTCATGCATATACCTAAGAATTTTCTCCACATCATTTATCGTTAGGTCAGCGTATGGGTAGGCTTCCCTAAACATTTCCAAAATTTCGCCAAACTCAAGCCTCTTCTGCTTTAGAAGCAACCCGGCAATCTGGTGGGCTAGGGCATCATAGGGCTTTGGCGGAATTTCAACAGGCTCCAAATCTTCTTTTAGAGCGCGCCTCGCTATAGCTAAAGCCTCCAACGTATCGTCGGAGTCCATAGTTACAATTATCCCTTCGGCTATGCGCCCTATTCTGTGGCCGCTTCTTCCAACGCGCTGAATAAGCCTTGTAACTTGGCGGGGGCTCATGTACTGTATCACCAGGTCTATGCGACCCACATCTATGCCAAGCTCAAGGCTGCTGGTGCAAACCAAACCCTTTAACTCACCGTTTTTTAAGCCTCTTTCCGCTGCTATTCTGGAGGGCTTAGCCAAAGAGCCATGATGTATGGAAACTGGAAAGTCTATGTCCCAAACTTTGAAGCGGCTTGCCAAAACCTCT
>JAVZOA010000062.1:0-6079 GCA_038882535.1 Bathyarchaeia archaeon
AGCTTGCTGAACTCCTTCCCGTCAGCCGTATGTTCATCTGTTACCTCCACACTGAGGTGATTAGCTATATCACATGAAATGTGCAGCTTTACCCATCCCCTCCTCACTTCTGCCTGATCCATTCACCCCTATTGAATATCTTGATGCCTGATGAGTCAACTGCTATGTCAACAGGATTATCCTTGTCATACTCCAAGCGGAACCTTCAGCCCCTTCTGCCTTCTGCAGATCTGGGTATAGGATGGTATCCTGGCTCCCCATATTCCACCAAGCATCTCGGTCTGCCTGAAGTCCAAAGTACTCCTTTACGGCCAGTATGATAAGCATCAGTGCATCAGAGTAGGCATAGGGCTTCCCCTCTTTCCTTCATTCATCCTCTTCAGCTTGGTTAATCAGGAGGTCAGCATTAACAAATATATCAAATGTTGACAAGCTTTTCATTATATTCTTTCCAATCCCTATCTGCCAAGGTGGGTCAATGTAAATTTGTGGCGTTAAAATAGTAATATCAAACAAGTTTGATCATCTGATAAAATTAATGCAACAAAGAACTCGCTTTCATCCCCATGACTTGGCAAGGGGACTTCCCGCTCGCTGAGTTAAGGAAGTGATAAATGGTCTTTCGCCGTTGGATAAACTTGACAATTATCTGACTCACAAAAATAGCCTAGGCAAATAGAAAAGGTTGATAGCATCAAGAACAAAGATGCCAGGCTTATGAGCCTAACTTAAATGTATACACAGCTCTTCTTATCAAGTCTAAGCAGGTTTCAGAACTACAAGCTTGTATCTCTTGCTCTGCATCAATCAGGCACGATGCAGTACAATGGCCATAAAGCAGGGCTCCAGAATGCCAGGCAATTGTGGAATCAGCGATATAAAATCATAACCCAAGTGCTTTAACATAATCAAGGGCAGGAGAGGAGACCAAAAAGCAACAATAGCAATGGCTAAGATGCTCACTAGAAAGGAAGAATCAACTGACAGGAAACCAAAAAGCTTAACAGAATAGCATATTGCTGGCAAAGGGTTAGGACAGCCTATA
Source organism: Bathyarchaeia archaeon (assembly GCA_038882535.1). Lineage (GTDB taxonomy): Archaea > Thermoproteota > Bathyarchaeia > Bathyarchaeales > Bathycorpusculaceae > JAGTQI01. The sequence goes on from JAVZOA010000062.1 coordinate 1,046, forward strand.
GAGGCGTCTATCATGAGTGATTTCCATTATCTTATATTCGTACTCAGATTCTTTCACCTTTAGCAATTCCTTTAACCTACTATTCACTACATCAACCAATACTTCTATATATTGGACAAAAGATGGCATGATATTGGCAGCTGAATATCATATGACTTGTATGGGGCTTTATTGCTCAAATATTTGAAAAAATCTTAGAATGTAATTACCTGATATCCGGAATTAACAAAATGAGCTAGCCTTTCTCCAGTTGGTACAAGGTTAATTCCCATATTCGTAAGCTGTTCCTTAATGTTTTTTGAATTAGCCACAGCAATACATGCTGAATCCACGTTCCCAGAATCATTTAAGATTTTAAAGTTTTCAAGGTCCATGCCCGTTACCTTTGTCAAATGCTCCTCTGCTGGACCGAAAAAGAGCACTTTAAGGTCATCATATCTTTTATTAATAACTGACCTTGCCGCTATTGTAAGGCCAACTGAAAATCTTTCTGGACAATCATCTCCGGCAACTATAAAGAAGAGTGCTTTCATTTTTAAGTAATTTTAAAAAATTGTTTAAAAACGTTTTCATCTTTTTTTGAAGTTACATTACAGTATTTATGTTTACAGGTATTTATTCCATTGCTTTTTTTATGCTGCTTTCGGTTAATTTGAACGGCTTTTTTATAATAATGTAAGTAAAAATTGATAAAATTGCAAGGAAGCCAGCTATTAGTAGCAATATGATGGGGATAGTGAAAATTTGTGATGACAAACCATAATGACGGCCATGACTGGCGATGCGTTAGCCAGAAACATTGTAATTACAGAGTTAACCATTTCTTGAAGATTATAATTTCTTATAGCCCTCATTCGGAGCGTTTACCTTCAAGCCAGCTCCGACCACTTTAGGCTCGTAGCCGGTGCACAGGTATTCATCATTCAAAGCAATCTGCACTCACGGGTAGCCGCAGCGTTATGGCCAGCCTGTCGGTACACGCCACAGGTTTCGCATTTCGATATCCCCCAAGCCTGGTGCTTATCACCACAGACAGGACACTCAGAAGTTCATCTTGTGTTAACATAAACGGTCTTGAATGAGGACTTGTATTCAATCATCTTTTGGTAAAGCCTTTCATTTGTTCAACTTTGTCCTGAACTTCCTGTTGCTTCCACTAGTCCTTATTTCGTTCAAGTCTTCAAAGACAAACGATGCGCCTGGGTTTTCCTTCACAGTAGCAAGGCATCATTGACGCGGTTCTTCTGCCTACCTCTGGCCTGGCGCAGTTTCCTGTACTTCTCTTTATTGTGCTTCAGTAGGCTCTTCCTCCCTGAGTCGTTCTGTATGTGCGCTGTGTCAGTTCCTTTCATCGTAGCCTGCCATCACCCAGCAAACGTGGAATCTATCGTGAAGTCCTGCGCCACGAAGCTAGGGTCATTTCCGATATGGTTAACACATACAAAATTGTCAGTCAGCAAGAGCTCTAAAGCTTTGCCCTTGCTGTATTCATGGTAGTGTTTGTTCTCAGTGTTTATTGGGACGTAAGCGTAATGCCAGGGGTAGAGCGTTGCTTTGTAACCTCCAACATCTAGCTATAAATCCTCATTTCAAGCTTCTTCACATCAGGTATCCTCAGCTAGCCATGATAGTTCTTTTATATTATTAGGCAACGGCAGAAACGGGGCCGAGGTGGTGAATCGCATAATCGTGGTTTGACACGAACCACGGCTTGACCTCAATACAATTGGCGAAGGTATCCTATTGTGATCGCGTATAGCCATTTCATAAGCGACTTCAAGGGCGCGCCTTATCGCGCTCTGCATGTCCGTGAGGTACTTCATTACGTCCTCTTGTGGCTCGTAGCGCCCTACAATTGTCCCCCTGGATTTCCATGGATAGCTCATGGTTTTATCACCTTCAGTATTTCCTTTATCTTCATATATATTATAGCTATAAAGATCATCGTGGCTGTTTCTAACCCATGCAACAGTTCAAACCCTTTTCCCAAAATGTAAATGCCATGCCATCAATTTACAGTATGGTTTTCTGCCAATTTGCATCTGTTAAATTCCAAGGGTTTTTTACCTAATCGTTATAAAGGCCATTTGCAAATTATCTGTAATGGTGAAGAGCGGTAGAAACTTTCTTGTAAGGGGAATAATAAAACTGCTTATTTTAGATTCAATATATGAGGGCGAAAAGCATGGATATGAGATAATAAAAAATATAGGTGAAAAGTTTTACGGCATATATGAACCAAGTCCCGGCATAGTTTATCCAACTCTGCAGCTACTCGTTGACGAGGGGCTGATAATGGAAAAAAATATCAGCGGAAAAAGAACCTATTCCATTACTGAAAATGGCAAAGCTATAAGGGATCAAAGCATTGAAATAGTCAACTCTTTTCTGCATAAGAAAATTTCACCAAATGAAAAAATAAAAATTGTCCGTCTGACGGAAATTATAAGGCAAAACGTTTACAATCAGCTGCCTTTTCTTAGTGATGGACAGGCAAGGGACATTTACAAGATTCTCGAAAAGACAAACGCGGATATCAACAGCGCCATTTTAAATGTAAAGGAAAGCAAAAATTTAAATTAGCGCGCTTATCTTTCCAGTTTTCTCAAGTATTTCAATTGCTGCATTTAACGCTCCCCTTTCTGAATCCTTTGCACTCTTGCTCCAAGTAATAATTACTACATCTTTTTCGTCCATTTTAATTTGGCCCTTAATTGATTGCACGAGTTCGGGATTGGCATCTGACAGGTTTACGAGCCCAGGGAACCAGAAGTTGCCGCCGCTGCAGGTTATGATAAGGGCACCTGTTGCACCCATCCTTATCGCTGCATCTCTCTCTTCCAGCCCCATTTTTATGTGCTCAGAAAGACCCTTAACAAGCACAGCCTTTGAGTTTTGAAAGCCAGCTACATTAAAATCGAAGTGTGCTACCAAGTGGTCAGAAATCGACCTTACTACAGCCTTTCCTCTAGATGTAAGGAAGTTTCCAACCCTGTCCTCCCTGACAAGCCCATCCCTCTTTAAGCTGCCAATGATATTCCGAACATAGCCCTCACCCACATCTAGCACGCTTGAGAGCCTCTTGCGGCCAACCCCGGGGTATGAGCTCAGCACGAATAGGGCACGCAACCTGTCTATCTTGACAGTTAAATTTTTTAGAGATTCAACACTCAATCTTATACTGTGTTTAATGATTTTTAATATAAACCTTTTCAATTCCTTGCTTTGTTGCATATATCAAAAAACAGTTAATTTGTTAATAGTTTCAAATTTAAATCAAATGAATTATTTATTTTAAATCGGCAATTTATCCTAATTTTTAAATAATCAGCACAACTTTTAATTAATGCAACACAGCATCAATTCAGAAAGTATTATATACCCCTTAAGGTCATTTGTATCAATCAAAGCGGGGTGGGGGAGCCAGGCCTACCCCGCCGGGCTCATAACCCGGAGACCGGTGGTTCAAATCCACCCCCCGCTAATGCGTTAAATGGTTAGATTATATTATTATGCATAACAAATCATTCAACGCAACATGGCATCTTCGATATGTCCCTTATGAACGACTGGGCTGCTAGCTTTATTGCCTCAGAATAGGAGGGAAATATATGGCTTGTCTCCATGATGTCTCTATAGGTGAGCCCATTTCTAACTGCGTGCGCGCCCTCAGCTATTATATCAATTGCGTTTGGGGAAATTACATGGATCCCCACAACCTTCCCCGTGTTGGGTTCAGCTATTACCTTTATGAGCCCATCCTCATCCCTGTTAATTGTTGCCCTCGTTAGATTTGAGAGAGAAAATGCCCTGCATGAGCACGCTCCATATTTCATTGTACATCCCCTCTCAGTCAATCCTACTCCTGCAACCTGGGGGCTCGTGAATACTGCCCAGGCAGTTGAGCCGTAATCAACCTCCCCTTCCTGGCCAAACATGTTTGCAGCCGCAATAGCACCCTCCCTTGCGGCAAGCGTTTCCAGGAGCATCGTCTTTGATACGCAGTCGCCTGCAGCGTAAATGCCAGGTGCGGAAGTTCTCATAGTTCTGTCTGTAATTATTCCACCCCTTTGGTCGACTTTAATCCCTGCAGCACTAAGGTTAAGGCCAGAGGTATTTGGTGTGCGCCCTGCAGCAACCAGTATCTCATCAGCAAAGATTTCTTCTTTGCCATTTTTTGTAACTATTTTAAGTGTTTTTTTTCCGTTTTTGATGTCAACAGAAATTACCTTTGAATGCAGGAAAAAATTCATCCCCTCACGATTGAGGACCTTCTGTAAGATTATCCCTATTTCAGGTTCGCTCTGAGGCAGAAGTGAATCCATTACCTCCACTACTGCCACGTTTGAACCCAAGCGCATGAGGGCCTGCCCTAGTTCAAGTCCAATGGCGCCACTGCCTATTATTACAATGCTTTGCGGGAGCTTTTTAAGGCTCCACATTGTATCACTTGTGATAAATCCAGCGCCTTTCAACCCATCTATTTCTGGAACTGAGGGACTTGAGCCAGTTGCAATGAGGATATTGGCACCACTTAATTGCATACTGCCATTAATTTGGTTATTTACTTGGACCATTTTTTGACCCAAAAGTGTCGCAGTGCCGTCAATGACCTCCACATTTGGATAACTTGCAATTACATTCTCGTACTTTGACTTCCTTGCCTCACTTACGTAATTCCTTAACCCCTCCATTAACTCTGGAAAGTTATACTCAACTTTGACCTTACTTATTCCAATCATTTTTTGATGTTCAGGCGCATAAACCCTCTCAGACGCTTCAATCAGGTACTTTGAGGGCACGCAACCCAAATTTACACAAGTTCCACCGATTGGGCCGTCGCCTATCATTGCTATCCTTGCTTCATTAGATGTTATTTCTGAAGCCCTTACAGCCGCTGAAAATGCCGCAGCCCCTCTGCCCAAAATTAAAAGGTCGTATTCAGTCACTCAACACTCACAACTTGAGCTTTATATTGGGAATCTGGGCCAAATACTGGCAACCTCAGCAGGCTTTCAGGTGCTAATTTATCGT
>JAVZOA010000063.1:0-6073 GCA_038882535.1 Bathyarchaeia archaeon
TAAACATCAAATCATATGCATATAACGACTTTTAGTTAGGTGTCATGTTATGGCTGAAGAGTTGGAGAAGTATATTAGGCCAATAAGAAATGCATCCTCGCCGGGAACACTAGCCGCCCTAAGTTTAGCCGCACTGAAAATTGGGGGAATCGAGTTTCCAATAGTCTTAAAACTTGGCCTCGGACTGGGTGCCATATTATTCCTTTTATCGGCGTTCTTCATATTCTTTTATAGCATCTATCCATCATCTAGAAAAATGTGGATTGGAACTGCGATAACATTTCTGTTGGGACTAGTCTGTCTGATTCTGTCATCTGTGGCTTTTTTGATTTTTATTCTTCAGCCGGGCCTTTGATCCAGCCTTTAATTCCTATTCCCTTTTTCTTTTCCTTTGGTATTGATGTTGCAGTTTTAGAATGAAAGGTGATTCCCCAACAGCTTAAGGCGTGGAAGTAAGGCTCTTGGATAAGATTAGTGAATGACAGCTCGCCATATGCCAAGAACCCTATTACTTGTGTTGATAAAAGCCCTTCTTTTAGTATCTCGGCCTCAGTTCCTAATCTGCATCCAGCCATCAGTTCAATCACTCTTCGGTTAATACAGGAAATGAGGATGGTGGCATCGGTTCTGCTGAAGCCTTGATCGGCTCTGAGCATATCATGCACGCGTCGAGCTCCTTTCTGAATCTTCTCAAAGTCACCTATTACGAAGTAACCAGGCATCTCAGGAGTGTAGCTTCTGACTGGAAGGATAAGCTCTATATCTTCTCCCACCACTCTCATAGGAGCGACACAAGCATAATTACCAAAAGGAAAAGCAAATGCGTATCTGCCCAAAATAGGGTTAAACACTAATATTCTTTGCTGTGTCCTAGCATTGGAAATGATTTCAGAAATGGCTTTTTTGTCAACTACAGGCAAGCCTTTCTCCCCAGATAGTCGAGCTTCATTTTCGTAAACCACGCTGGCGTACTTTGCACAAGGATCTTCTCTGCCAATGCGTTTAACGTATTTAAAGTGAGGTTTTTTGTCAGGGTCAAAACGAAACATGTGCTGTCTTCCAATTCTTGATATTCCGTCTGCAGCAAGACCCATAGAAACCTCGGATAAGTTAGGGATCAATGCACACACAGCTTCACCGTCAAGAATCTTTAACTGTTGATGTTCTTTCAACCTCCCATAAAATTGATGGAAAAGCCTTGCATTCAACCCGTCCCCGCTGCTTCCGCCTATCACATTCATTATTCTTGCCTCGCGAGTGCTGCCCATGAAATTGGCAATTCCCTCTGCCAAAAAGTGCTCGAAGCCGGGAGCGTCGACCTTCGATCCCTGTGTTAGCACAAGCAAAGTCTTTCTCATGCGAAGATATTCTTTGCTTGCGGTCTGTTGGCTGAAGTCGACCCATGCATCACGAGCCATTTCTCTCCCTTGCTCTCCTGCCTCTTCTTCTGTTCGAAGACCCCAGCTGCGTCCTACACCTATAGGCAAGTTTGTGACCAAAGCTAAGAGAGACAAGCCGTTATAGCCGATTCCTGAAATTTCTTTAAGCACAAGGTCTTCGTTTTCTAATTCTCCTGCGGTTGTGTGGCCAATAAGTCTGACCTGATTTGCAGCACTTCTTTTAAACCTGTTTTCAATCGATCTCAAAATTGAATCACATATCAGCTTGTCTTTCTCTGCGGGTTCTCCTCTGTAACTTAGATACAACATCAACAACTTCACATCTTCAAGATTGTAGCCGCTGTTAGAGAGATCTTTTTCAAGTTTGTCAAGAACCGTTCCGATTAGTTTCTGGGCTTCTTCTGGACTGTTCCTTCTCCTAAGCTCAAACTCCTCTTGCGGGTCAAGTAGTAACTCATTCAACGTGTGTGCATGGCTTGCAAAACCCAAAAAGAAATCATCAACCATAGTTTGTCCCAGGTTAAAATATTACTGTCAGATTATAAATGTTTGCGACAATGACAAACTCCTCAAGAATTCCGAGAATTTGAACCGAGGTCTAAACCTAACCCTCTCATGATCATTGAGCTGAGAGTTTGAACAATACTATGACTTGGGTTGATGGCAGCCCAGGATAGGTCAAATATCGGTTTAAAATGTCCGGGTTAAGGCTCAATTCTTCACTATTTTCGCAAAGCACCTAAAGACCAAACTTAAAATGCGGTTTTAGAGTGATATCGTGACTAAACAGAAAGGCAGTTATTAAAATCGACGAATGCCGAGCTTTCATAGGAAAACCTAAACTTGACAAAGCTGAAAAAGAGCTAAGTTTTGCCCTTGATTACTGGCTAAATAAAAGAGAAGCACTACCAACCAAAAATGCGTCTAAATGCAAGTCATGTGCATACATTACCATTTGCGATTCTAAGCCTGTTCTCCATTAACCTTAGCCCCTTTCTGTTAACAGCGATTAAAAGAACATTTTAGGGAAAGGATGATTGCTTGATTTTACTGCTAAGGGGCGGCCACTTGGGTTACATCATGCGTTTCTACCTTCAATCGCTAGCAAGTTCTGCGACATCAAATTCAATAAGTATAGAGTTGATTATGGAGAATACGGTATAGGATGAGTAAATAATATATAGGAGTCCTATATATGTAGACTTCCTTAGATCATTAGAGTGATGGCTATGACTGATGTGTTGACGAACGTTGCATACTTTCTTGTCACTATTTTAATTGAGCTTATCCCGCTTTTCCTTATTGTTACCTTTTTTGCTGGTTTGGCTCTTGAATACATTTCTCCGGAAACCCTTAAGAAGTACTTGGCAGGTAGAAGAGGTTTTATTGGCTTATTGCTGGCTGTTGTTTTCGGTTTTATAACACCTTTCTGTTCGTGCTCAACAATCCCCGTGCTTGCTGGGATGATTACGGCAAGAATTCCAATTGGCGTTTTGACCGCTTTCTTGTTCGCGTCGCCCTATCCAATCGAAGTTGCAATCGTGTTGGCACCCATTTTCGGCTGGACACTTGCCTTAACTTTCTGCCTTGCAGGAGCCGTAATAGCCCTACTAAGCGGGGTTCTTGTTGAAAAGCTTGGATGGCAAGACGAGGTGAAGCCTCTTCTAATACCATTTGGAATGATCAACACCGCAAGTAGTGGAGTTGCCGAAGCTGTTAAAGTTGGCTTTAAGGTTAAAGCTAAACGTGCAGCCAAATACTCCTTTGATTTCTTCCGTAAGCTAGCCGCCTACATCATTATTGGCAGCGTCATCGGGGCATTCATTTATGGACTTGTGCCCTCCGAATTTATTGCAACCTATGCTGGAGGATCAAATGTTCTCGCAGTGATCATCGCAGCTTTAATTGGAGTTCCGCTCTACGTAAGCATAATACCAGTAATCCCCATCGTTTACTCCCTATACCTTAAAGGATTAAGCGCGGGAGCCGTAATAGCCTTTCTAATAACTGCCACTGCGATAAGCCCGCCAGAATTAATCATGCTTTCAGGCATGTTCAAGAAAAAATTCATAGCATTCTTCATAATAATGATGATTTTGGGGAGCATAGTAACAGGTTATCTCCTTAATGCGATATCATGGGGTGTTTGAATGAATAAGCAAAACAAAATCATGATAGAAATCTACGAGAACGATCCATTCTCTGGGGGGTGCTGTGGTCTAGGAGGAGCCTCCATACAAGCCGCAATGAACCTAATGAAAACGTTGAAGGAAAGAGCAGAAATTGTTGCCAAAATTAAAGAGGAATTCAAAAACGTTGAGATAAAAAGGGATATAGTCAATCCTCTGAAGAAACTGGAATATTACCCAGAACATGCCAGACAACATATCGCTTCAAGTACACCATTACCATTTGTGCTTATAAACGGTAAACTCGTCGTTGTAGGAGCTTTTCCAACACTCGACGAGTTCAGAAAAATAATCAAAGAATATCTTTGAATGGCGATGTCTAGGGGGGCGGTTGAATGGGAAAGTGTGAAATCTGCGGAAGAGAAAACGTCAGCCTTTTATATGCCAGACAAAAAGACTCCAATTCTCTCGTAAAGATGTGCCAGGACTGTTGGAGAAAAGCCTACGCTGAAAATAGGCTTGTATCCGGATCGGGAAGTTCAGGCGGCTGTTGCGGTTGAATAGGAAATGTTACTGGGACAAGTCTTTCATGCTTGGCCATGCAAAGCTTATGGTGCTGGCAGTTCTAAGAGATAAGCCACTGCACGGCTACGGCATAATCAAAGAAATCAAAAGCAGATCAAACAATTGCTGCTCCATAACAGTCGGAACCATTTACCCTGTCTTGAAGATACTAGAATCGGAAGGACTAATAAAAAGCGAAAAGGTTCTAGAAAAAGGAAGAGAAAGAATCGCTTACAAAATAACCCCAAGGGGAAGAAAAGTGCTGGCAGAAGGATTGAAAAAATGGATCGAATTCACTGAAGGAGCAAAGAAAATACTAATAACAAATACCGAGCAAGCAGCATCCTAGAACCCTTAACCTTTACTTCCGACTTCACTACTGACAAGTTTAGTGTCGACTTTCGCAGTCAAAGCATAGGTCGCTTTCGCGGTTTGCCCAGAAGACTTTGCCGCATTTTTGCATATTATTTTCCGTAGCAAGTCCTTATCTTCAGAATTTATAAGTGTTAAAGCGAAGTTTGATTTTGGGAAGCTTATGGCTTTTTGTGGCATGGGTTCGCATGTAGCGCATCCGTTAACGCATTTATGGGGATTAGCCACTATGGCTTTTCCGTCTTTGAAGGCAAATACATCGTTCGGGCAGTATTCTACGCAGCGGGCATGCCATAAGAAGTACATCCAAATTATTATCCCAAAATAGCTTGTTATGAACTTTATAGAGACGTAGAGAAAGCACAGGCCGAATATCAATTTTAGCGTGGTGGTTTTGAAGCGTTTAATTATGGCAACGCCAAGTTGTGCGCCGAATATCGCGCCCATGGCAAGCATCAGACCAGCGCTTAGAAACACGAACCCTTCGGTTATTTTGATGGGGCTCCAACAATGGTTAATGGTATCATGGTTGCTAGTGAGGCGTCCATTGTAATGTAAACTGAGCGTTGAACAGATAAATTAAACCTGGCACTAGTGCGTAGCCTCCGCCTAGGCCAATCAAGCCTGTGAAAATGCCGACTACAAATCCAAATATTCCTAGGCCGAACTTTGAGCTTGAAATGATGTTTACCTTTCCATACATTTTTCTTTTTTGGAAGCTTTCCCATATCATTCGTAGGGCAGGTCATAAGAAAGCCAAACCGAGGATTAAGCCTAAAATTGAAGTTTGTGCGGTAAGTTGGATGAAAAGCCATGAACCGAGAATTACACTGGCCAATCCGAAGCCGCTAAGCCAAAGCATAGCCCTTTTATCTACGTTTTTGCGTATCAAGTGGCCATATCCTCCAGAAACAGCAGTGAAGACAACGGCGAAAAGAATTTGTGCCTATTGCTGTTGGCGCAGGAAAACCTAACCACAGATGTGGTATAGGCAGCATTATGCTACAACCTCCGTACCGATAATTCGCCAATTAAGCCAGCTACAAGTCCAACTATCACAAGCAAAACTCCATTAAGAAAGTTTATGGATGGCAACCCATCTTTCGCGCCAAACCCTGCGTGAGGGATCAAAACGCCAGCCCGATCATAACGATTAATAGAACAAATACCGGAGCATAACTTTTCATAACCGCTTTAACTCTCAACTTTTATAACCTCCTAAGCCTTGACAAATTTTGCGTCAACAATGTTGGCGAACTCCTCTAAGCCCAATTCTTTAAGTTTTTCAAGCTTAGGCACTCCTTTCTCATTCCATTCTCTAGCCAGGTAGTAGTCTTCCAGCATCATGTTGAGTTCTTGTTGGCTTATGGATGCGATGTGAGATGGCCCTTTACCTGGTATGGGAACGTTCATAACCTTCCATGGAAGCATGTCATCTCTTCTTCCAAGTCCTTCGCGTATGTTAAACAGGCGTGTAAGGTTAACTATTCTTTCAGCTGTGAGTCTCATTTCGTCGGATGTTATTTCTAAGCCCGTTACAAGCGAGTACAGCTTGGCAAAATCGTCATAGCCCGAGTAGGCTTCACCGCAGAACTTGCATAGGATCAG
>JAVZOA010000064.1:0-5976 GCA_038882535.1 Bathyarchaeia archaeon
TCTCGATCAACAGTAGCTGGCTCCTTCATTTAATGCTATAGTGGCTTTAACAGACAATAATTAAATACGGCTATAAGGGTATTAAGCATTTGAGAGAGTGAACCAGCCCATGAGCGTGGAGAAGGAACGTATCCAAAAACTCGCAGAAAAAGTGGACGAACTCCTCGTGGTCTTAAACAACATAGCAGAAGACCTAAGAATAGTTTCAGCTTCGCTAAGGTCCATAGCTGTTTCACAGCTTGCCCAGCCGACAGCTCCCACAACACCAACCCCAGAAAAACCCGAAGCAGAAAAACCCCTAGGCATCGACGATGTTAAAATGATGTTTCCCGAAGATTTGGAAGGACTTCTAAACTTCGAGGATAAAGGCGAATACATAAAAATCACGCCCCGCCAATATTTAGGAGCAGAAAACTTCGCGAAAATAGCCCAAATAGCCCGAGGAGCCGGAGGAGACTACATAAGCGCCGGAAAAGACAGCCACTTCCGCATACCCAAAAAGAAAGCAGCCTAATACTTTATTTCGAAGTCTCGAAACTCGCCAGTATAGCTCTCCCACTGCACGTCCACTTTTGTGACTTTTGCGCCAGGTGGTCCAAACTTACAAAAGTCTATTAGCTCTTTTACGGCTTCTTCTTCGCCTTCGAAAACCGCCTCCACCCTACCATCTGGAAGATTGCGAACCCAACCCTTAACGCCGCGCAACCTGGCCTCCTGCCTAGTTTCATACCTAAAAAACACACCTTGAACGCGTCCGCTGACAAACACGTGCGCCCTAACCTTCATGACGTCACCTCGCGCGGCTAATCTTGTTTCAAAAATGGGTCTATTCAAAAGGTTTTCTTGCTTCAACAATCACATGAAAATATTCATCGCCCTCGATTGGCAAAAGATCCATGGGATGGTAAGGCCAAACCCCAGAGTAGATATCTTCAATCCTTTCAAGTGTGAAACCAGTCTTTTCTAAAGCCCTTTTTAGCCTTTTTTCGCTTGCTATCTGCGCCACTCCATACTGTTCGGCAACTTGCATGCTTTTAGAACCTTCTTTATACCAGATGGATGCGAAAATTGCTTTCCCGCCGGATTTTAGAACGCGGAAGCTTTCTTGAAGTGCCAAGACCGTTTCGGGTATGTTGTCGAACCCAAAAAAGGAGGATATCGTCTTAAAAGATTCACTTTTGAACGCTAAACGTTTAGCGTCAGTCACTACAAAGGAAAGCTTATTGTAAAATTCTGCTTTCTTGGCTTTATTCATTGCTCCACGCAGTGGTTTCTCGTCAACATCTGTACCTATGATCAGCATTTTTTCGGGGCTTTTCTCCGCTAGGTGAAGTATAAATCTCCCCATCCCGCTTGCAATGTCAAGAACCATGCCATCTAACTCGTCAAACGAGGCGGCTACATAATGAACAAGTTTATCTTTAAGTTTCTCCAGCGCCACCTTTTGGTCTTCCCTTAAGTATGCGGAGTATTGTCTCTGTATCTCCTCGAATCTGCGTTCGTCGGCCACGTCAACTTTCCATTCAAATTCGTTTGCTGAAAGCTTTGCATCTTTAACTAGTCCAATTTCCTCCTTAACTTGGTAAACGTGTCCCTTGTCGCATTTTAAAATTCCATTGGTGAGGCGATATTCTGACGCCCCTCCATTAAAAGTCAACGGGGTTTTGCATATCGGGCATGCGAGGACTTTTAGCAGCTTATTATGCATAACTCTCCCACGGTGGAAATGTCTAGCCCTGTTTAAAACATTGCCGCCTTTCAACATTTATTCACTTTAACTTAACTCTCTCCACGGGATGATTTTGTCGTTGCAACATACGCCTTTAAAGGGATAAACGCCAAACCGCGTTTTGGAGGCTTAAACTTTGCTGGAAGACAATTGTGGTAAATTGTTGGTTTACGTCTCAAAGGTTGAGAACCGAAGGGAAAGGTTGAAAATCGTGAGCGCCGCTGTCGAGCAAACTGCCAGGATGTTGAATTTGGACTTTGAAGTTGTTTCATTAAAAGGTACAAGAACACCGCTCTACATTTACTATGAGGATGGCGTGAACGAGCCTGTCCCGCTTTACTTCGACAGGGAAAGGGAAGAAAGCGCAGAAAAAGTTTGCACAGCCTTAAGGAGCATGATGTTCGTCCTGTCTTTTCATCCAAAATATTCTGCTTTGAGAAAGATTAGGAGGAAGATTATCCGCTTTTCCTAAATTTTATGGATTGGTTTTCAAGGGTTATCTCATAAATCTGGTTAACATCAAAATCAATGCCAAGGCTTTCATATTCCTGCTCTGTTAAGAAAAGGATTATCTTTGGAATTGTGAACTGCACTCGTCCTGGAAAGATTGGCAGTTGCTGTTGAAGGGCTTGGAGAACATCTTGCACAACTTTCGCCTCTTCGGTTTGGGGTCTAATGGCAAACTGAGGGATTGGGCGTTCCTCAACAAGCTCTATACGTTTCCCAAGGTTACCATCAATGTCGCGAATAGATTCAATCTTGTTCACCCTAACACGGAACATATCCATCCACAAAGAAGTGTATGTAACGGCTATTTAAGGGCTTTAAAGTCTTTGCTATTCCATCTCGATAGTGGCTGGCGGTTTAGGCGTAACATCATAGTAAACCGCTGAAATGTTTGAGCATTCTTCAATAATTTCGTTTGCTGCTTTTTCTAAGGTCTTCCATGGTATTTCCGAGACCTGCGCCGTCAAGAAGTCTTTTGTTTGCACCGCTCTTATGTTTATGACGTAGGGCTTTTTCTCGAACATTTCCCTAATAGTGTATAGCACCCTCGTTATTGCTGGGTTTTCGTTGGTTATCTTCGCCTGCAACGAAACAAGTTTAGGCATATCTGCTTGGTAGGTTTTGCCCTCTGCTGTTTCAACTTTTATGCCGGCAATTTTTCCGTAGCGTCTCTCGCCGCCCTTCACGCCGGTGGCTTTGTCTCTGAAAACCTTCACGTGAACATTCCGCGACGGCACGTTTAGGAGACGCGCTACTGTCTCTTTTACATGTGACATTGAAGGTTCTGCTGGCGCCTCCTCATTGTCTATTATTGCTGCAAAGTATTGGCTTGGCTTATGCTCTGCAAGAGCATTTTCGACTATTGTTGTCGCTTTTTTTAGCGCCTCCAACTTGTCTGGGCGGATTTCCCCAACAACTCGAACCGATAAGCCTGGACCTGGGAAGGGTTGCCTTTCAGAAATTTCCGGAGGCAGACCAAGATATCTGGCGACCATTCGCACTTGTTCCTTGTAAAGCATCAAAAGCGGCTCAACAACTTTGAAACCGAATTTTTCCATGGGATTTATGCCTATCTGCTCCAAAACATTGTGCTGGGTTTTCACGCCACCAACAGTTTCTACGACGTCTGCACGTATTGTTCCCTGAACAAGGACACAGCAATTTTCCTTTTTCGCTGTCTCGCTTAGGACCGAGTAGAAGGTTTCCCGAAACTTTTTCCGTTTCTCTTCAGCATCGCGTAAGCCTTTCATAGAGTTTAAAAAGCGTTCCCGAACATCAACTATTTTAACTGGCACGTTGAACGGCTCTTTGGAAAGGATTTCGGCAACTCTCTCCGGTTCGCCCTCTCGCATGAAGGCGTCATCTAAAATCACGCAGACAAGGTTTTCGCCTACAGCCCTGCGGGTTAGAACAGCGCAGGTTGTGCTGTCCACCCCGCCAGAAACAGCCACTAAAGCCTTTTCACCGCCTATAGCCTTCCTTATCTCGGCAATCTGTGTTTCAACAAATTTTTCCGGGTTAAAGCTCTCCATACGTTTCTGACTCCTTGCCTTTTAGGTGATTAACTGATTTACTATTTCGCGATTTATGTATTTACCGCCCCTAGGCACCTTTAAAACACTTGAAAGCCTCTTAAAAACTTCGAAAGAGACAGGGCTTTCAAGTTCGCAGAAGTTTGTAAACCTAATGAATGTGGCTTTCTTTCGCCCTTTGAGAAAAGCTAAATATTCATTGTAAGAGTTTAAGCATGTTTCATCTCCATACTTTTCCCAAAGTTCCTTAAAGTCGCCGGCAACCCGCTCTATGAAGTCGGCGACTCCCTTAATCTGCATGGACGGACGCTTAACATAAAACAACAATTTTTCAGCCCTTTTTGGTCCGACAAGGTTTCTCCTAACAAAAGCGTGGGTTTTCTTGCCGCTTTTACATCTTTCACAAAGCCTGCTCCACCATTTCTCATCGGATAGCAAAATAAACCCGTATTGCTCATCCGTCAACCAGCAAAGCACCCCGCATTAACCACGGTTATTTAGGGTTTTAGAGATAATATTTTTGGTCAATTCACGCCTACTGCCGAACAAAATTTCACTCTTTAAACATCAAAAGCTAAGAGGAAGCCAGCCCAGTTTGAAATAGAATTTTAAAAACAGCAACCTCTCCAGTCTTGAAAAACGTGAAAAGTTCCTTTTCTTGGCTGTTAAAGTTTTTCTACAATGCTGCATCACTCTCTTTAGCGAATAGGAGGGTTCCCTCTGAAAACAGACGAGGCGAAAGCTCTAGCTAACGCTTTAAGCGAGTTAAATGATAGCTATGCCGATTTCCTTCAGTCCTTAAGCGACACTGTGAAGGAGGTGAAGGCTTCCAAGAAGCTTTGGAAAAACAGCAACAAACCGTGGCTCGTTAAGCTGGGCTTAGCCCTAATAGTTTTTCCAGAACCTGTACTAAGCGATGTGTTAGGAAGCCTCCTAATAGCAGCTGGAACCGTTCAAGAGGGGATTCGCCGCCGCGCCATACACGTTGAGGACATACCTAAAACATTTCAAAACGTTATAAAGGAGCTTAGGGTTTCAGAGGAGAACATAACTGGGAATCTTGTTTAAATCTTATATTTGAAGCATATTAAAAGCATAACATGTTTAGGGGTGGAGAAACATGAAACTCGTAACGGTGCTATTACCAGAAGCCTATTTAGAAGGATTAGATGAGCTTGTTAGGGCGAACATGTACCCGAGCAGAAGTGCCGCCATAAGATCAGCTGTAAGAGACTTGCTCAAAAAAGAGCTTTGGGAGAGGAAGGAGCGCTAACTCTTATATCCCCTTTCATTTAATGCCCATGGCAGTGTCTCTAATCCTTTTGGCTGTTTCAGCCGGATTTTCAGATAGCGTTATCGCTCGCCCTACGATGAGGTAGGAGGCGCCAGCCTTTAGAGCGGATTCTATTTCGCCTCCTTGGGCGCCAACGCCGGGCGAATAAATCGGGATTTTTCCGCCTAAAACTGTGTACACCTCTCTTACTTTTTCTGGGTATGTGGCGCCAACCACAACGCCGTCCGCATTCCACTTTAAGGCTTTTTCCGCAAAGACAACATATTGCGGCTTTTTCTTCTCGCTTTCGGCGTCCACCACCATTTGCCCGTAGCCTTCTTCAGCGCCTTTATGGCTCATGTAAGCAAGTAAGATAACGCCTTTACGCCGATTTTTTGCAACTTCAAAAACTGGTTTTAGGCCTTCCTCCCACCCAACGAAGGGATTGGCAATTAAAGCGTCAAAACCCGCCTCATAATAATATTCGGCGATTACTTGGTTTGTTGAGCCTATATCGTTCACTTTACAGTCCATTATGGCGAGGAGCCCTTCTTTATGTGTTTTTTCTAGGAGTTTTTGGACACCATTGAAGACTCCCAGCGGCAGAATTAAGTGGTGGTTAAATTTGACAGCACAGATATAAGGGCTGACGGCTTCAACAATGTTTTCAGCCCTTTTATAAAGGGTTTGGCGGTTTTCCGGCTTTTCGTAGTGGAGGTCTAAAGCCAAAACAATGTTTGACTCCCTTTTTCTGGCAGCTTCAGCCATTTTCTCCTTGAAGGACAAGCTCAAAGCACCCAGAACCTATTCTGGAGTTGAGCTAAAAACCTTTATCATCGCGATTTCTCCGCCGCAGCACGCCTTAATGTATTCTAGGGCTGTTTTAATCGCCTCTTCAAGTTGCTGGTAGGTTATTCCCGGCGCGCCGTACGCTA
>JAVZOA010000065.1:0-5778 GCA_038882535.1 Bathyarchaeia archaeon
CCAGCTCTATGAAAATCTACATCGCGAAAATTGTAGAGCTGCTCTCTTCATACGAAGAAGAATTTCTCAAACTTTTCAAGGATTCTAAAGGTATTTGCATCCCACACTTCACATTTTTGCTTGAATCATTAAAGAACATGATAAATAACCAAGAAATTGTTAAAACTATCGTTGAGGTTGAAGAGAAAAACCTCCAGCGTCTAAAATCAGAACTCTCAGAATACATCAGAAGGCAAGGCTATGAGTTCTCAGACCTAGATCGAAAAGATGTGGAAGACGTGCCATTGAGAAGCATTCAAAAAATCGTAGGTAGGAGAGGGCTAAAGTCACGGGAGGCTCGCTCATAGATGAGCAATGGCAAAGATAAACGTGTTAAGATTATTATTCCGGCACAGTTATATGAAAAACTTGGAAACCAAGTGGAAGAAATAATCCGTAAAGGGTTGCTCACGCTTAAGATTCAGTTTCTTACACAGGAAGTGCGGTCCCTTGAAGAGAGGATAGCATATGTACGGGAGCGGATAAAGGAGCTGCCAAATGACATAAAAAGGGAGGAAAGAATGCTGAAAGAGTTGATTGAAGACCAGAAAAAACTTGAAGCCATCTTAAAACAGAAAGGTGTGACCCGTTTTGGTTAAAGTTGAACTAAAGAAAAATCAGAAAGCGATTCATGTTGACCAAAGCTGTGGGATTTTGGAACTCGCTGAAAAGCTGAAGGTTTCAGTGGGCAACACTGCATTTATTCAGAAAGTTATACACCTTGGAATGACGTCCTCCTACTCAGAGGAACAACTCCTGCAGAAAATCAAAGCGTTGGAGGAGCAGAAAAGGGCTCTTGAGTCTGAACTCAAAGAAATCGCTACTCAGTTCATACGTCTTGAAAGTAAGCATGTTGGATTGCGGACGCAGATCTCCAAAATTTTCAACGACAACAGAGTGCAAGTTTTCCACTTATGCGCACGCCACTCGAGCGTAGGTGAAGAGAACACGGTGACAAATATCATACAAAAATACATTGATTACTCAAAGTCCATGTGGCCTTAATTCCAAAAATTGCAGGGAAATCTCTCCGACGAAAACACGTTTTACAGAACCATCTTCAAGCCTTAAAACTAGTGCTCCGCTATCGTCAACGTCAGAGGCTATGCCTTCAAGTCTTTCATCATCAATGGAGACCTCTACCGCACATCCTAGAAAGGAAGCGTATCTTTTCCATTCCTTCAGAATTGGCGTGAATCCTTCTTTAAAGAAAATTTGGTAGAAATTGTCCACTTTTTCCAGCAAAGCCTTGAAAAGTTCTTCTAGGGCGATTCTTCTGCCTAAGGCCTTTTGGATAGAGGTTGCAGTTTCGCTAAGCTCTTTTGGAAAGTCCTTTTCAACATCGATGTTGGCGTTTACACCTATACCAATTATTGCGTAATCAACTTTTTCACCTATGGTTTTCATCTCGGATAGTATGCCGCAAACCTTTCTGCCATCAACTAGGACATCGTTGGGCCATTTTGTTTCAGCCTTCAAGCCATACAACTCCCGAATTGCTTCTGCAACAGCTAAGCCCGCCAAAAACACGAGCTTGACGGTTTCTGGTGGCTTAAGCTTTGGCTTAAGAATTATTGAAAACCATAAGCCGCCTTTTGGTGAGAGCCATTTTCTGCCGAGCCTTCCACGTCCAACGGTTTGAATTTCAGCTATGGCAACTGTGCCTTCTGGGGCGCCGAGTTCCGCCAGCTCCCTAGCCCAGTCGTTGGTTGAGCCAACTTCATGAGCGAAGAAAACATATTTTCCGACAAGCCTCGTTTTCAGTCCTTCTTGAAGCTTCTCAACTTTTATGCCTGTTGACATGGCTATTTCTCCCATATAATGTGAAAGCGCCGATGTAGAAGACTGCGTATATTGCGGCTGCCAGCGCAAAGGAGACTGGGAAGCCCCAGTTGGCGATTAGTATACCGCTTAGGGCTAGGCTTGCCGATTCGCCCAAGTGGAGCCCCATCATAAGCAAGCCAATATCAGTCCCATAAGACTCTTTATCGCATATTTTTGATAATATTCCCTCTTGCCCTACACTGTTCATTCCCTCAGCGAAGCCAACGGCAACCACTAAGACGGCGGCGAGAACTGGCAATGAAAATCCTAAAGGAATTAGGAGAGCCGAATAGACTATTCCACTAATTAAAATGAGCTTTTTCACGTCGCGGCATCGCGAGAAGATGTATGAGGATAAGCCTGCCATAAGAATCATAGCGCCAAAAATCAGTCCAACATCCTCTGCGGAAAAGCCAACAGCGCTTAGAAAATATGGTATAACGTATCCGGAGCGGAAGCCGAAAGCTAAGCCTATTGTGAAGAATAGGAAGAGGAAAATTTTGAATTTTCGTCCCTTCTTTCTAAAATCAAGAATGCGGAGGGCTTGTTTAACGGTGAAGTTTCCCTTTTTTTCGTCAATTAGGGTGAAGGATAGAAGAAATCCTAAAACGCCTAAAAGGACGCATAAAATCATTGTCCCCTCGTATAGAATTATTGCCGCCAAGAACCCGGCTATGAGACTTCCAGCGGCAAAGGCGACGTAAACAACCGTTCTTAAGTTTACTAGGAGCCTCCAGTTTCCACGGCTTCTTTCTAGGAGGTAAGCCCTATTTACAGCCCATATGGCGCCCTCTTTCGTTCCTTCTGCAACTTTTCCGAAGAGGAACTCCATTGGAGTGCGGGCGAAATAGTAGATAAGGCTTGAGACGGCGCCCAACAAGCCGTTCGCCATAAAGAAGGGCTTTCTCCCAAAAAAGTCTGAGAGAGTGGCGAAGAACATTCTGCCTAGCTGCATTATTAGGGGCATGAATGCAAAAACGAAGCCTATTAAGACTATGTCTATGCGCCTCTCCTTCATTATTAATGGGATTACGACTCCGAGGATGCCACTTACAAAGGAATGGAAAGACTGAATGAGAAGAACTGTTTTCACAGGACGCAGAAGGCTTCGCCCCGTAGATGTCAAGCGAATCTCGGTTTATGCACTTCACACCATCACGAGTTCTAGCAGAACACCCTTAGTGCTTTTTGGGTGGACGAAGGCTATCTTCTTTCCTTCAGCACCGGTTCTCGGTTTTTCATCAACAAGCAAAACGTCTTTCTTTTTAAGCTCCTCCAAAACTTTTTCAATATTATCCACTTTTACGGCTATGTGGTGAATTCCCTCACCTCGGCTTTCAAGGAATTTTGCAACTGGGCTATCACCGTCCAACGGCTCTAAAAGCTCAATTTGAGTCTCGCCACCGGTGGAAAGGAAAGCCACCTTAACCTTCCGCTCAGTTAAGACGTGTACGCCTAAAAGCTTGAAGCCAAGAACATCGCTGTAAACCCTAACAGCCTCGTCCAAATTTTTAACAGCCACGCCAACGTGGTCCATACCAATAAACATGTGCCATCCAACCCCAATTCTCGCTTGAGGTTTAAATGCAATCGCCCCTTATTATAAAAAAGTTTCTAGACAATAACCGCCAAAACATCTCCTTTATTCACAACAGCCCCTTCGGAAACAAAGACTTCCTTAATAATCCCGTCTTTTGGTGCTGCAACTTCATTCGCCATCTTCATAGCTTCCAAAATGCATATGCAATCGCCCCTAGAAACTTTCTGTCCAACGCCAACCCTTAACGCCACTACTCTCCCAGCTATAGGGGCTGGGACAGCATCCTTTCCAGCGACAAAAAGACTGGTTGCAAGCTTTTTGGAAGGTGCTGGAAGCGGCTCGATTCTGGAAGTTGCTGGTTTAAAGGTTGGCGTGGGGTATTGAACCTCAACGGTTTCACCGCCAACTTTAACCTGCATAACGTTTTCGGAAAGCCTCAAAAGCTCCGCTTGAAATTTTTCATTGTTCACTTCTAAAGAAATTTTTCCGCCGCCAGAGTTGGAAAATTTAACCTCAACGGTTTTTCCGTTAATATCAACTAGGAAAGAGTTATCCTCCCTTTTCAGAACCTTAACGTTGTGTGCCTTCTTGTCAACCAAAACCTCGTAGATTTTCAAAAGGCTCGCCTCAACCCCCTACTTCTGCCAGCAATCTTCCAAGGGGAGACTCCCCTCTGTTGACGCCGCGGAATTAAAGCCTTAACTTTGGCTTTCCCTGTTTGGTTAGCCAGAACAGCGGCGAGGGCGGCTATCTCCTCCTCTGTTAAGGCTTTCTTTGGAAGAAGCTTTTCGATTCTCTCATCAACAAAGTTTATGTGGATGTCGCCCCTCAAGAAGTCATCATCATCCATTATCCGCTTATGAAGCGGGATTGTGGTTTTAATCCCCTCTATCACAAATTCGTCCAAGGCATTGCGCATCCTTCTTATGGCTTCTAGGCGGCTTGAACCCCAGACGGCAAGCTTTGCAACCAACGGGTCATAGAAAACTGACACCGTGTAACCAGCATAAAGATGTGTGTCAACTCTAACTCCCGGTCCGCCTGGCAAACGCAGATTTGCGACTGTTCCAGGTGATGGAGCGAAGTTTTCGTAGGGATCTTCAGCGTTTATGCGGCAGTTGATGGCATGTCCGCGAATTTTCAAATCTCTTTGGCTATGTGCAAGTTTTTCTCCGGCAGCAATTTTTATCTGCTCCTTGACTATGTCTATGCCCGTTACCATTTCGGTTATCAAGTGTTCCACTTGAAGCCTGGTGTTCATCTCCAGAAAGTAGTAGTTGCCGTTTTGGTCAACGAGGAATTCAACGGTTCCAGCGTTGACGTAGTTTATGGTTTTCGCAATTTTTATGGCTGCTGTGCCCATCTCCTTCCGCAGTTCGACAGTTATGAAGGGCGACGGTGTCTCCTCAACGAGCTTTTGATAGCGCCTTTGAATTGAACATTCCCTTTCGCCAAGGTGAATAACTCGTCCCTTTTTGTCGGCTAGTATTTGGAATTCTATGTGCCTTGCCCTTGGAAGAAACTTTTCAACATAGATTTCGTGGCTTCCAAAGGAAGATTCCGCCTCCAAGGCGGCGGTTTCCAAAACTTGGTGCAGCTCATCCCCGTTTTTGACGAGGCGCATGCCCTTCCCGCCGCCACCGTAAACAGCCTTAACTAAAACTGGATAACCTACCTTCTCGGCTATTTCTATGGCTTCTTCTGGGCTGATGGCTGGCTTTAGGCTTCCGGGGATAACTGGCACTCCGGCTTCTGCCGCAGTCTTTCGGGCCTCAACTTTATTCCCCATCCTTTTTAGGACTTCGGCTGGAGGGCCAACAAACTCTAAACCATTTTTTGTACATGCTTCTGCAAAGGTTGGTATTTGGGATAGAAAACCGTATCCGGGGTGGATGGCTTCGCAGCCGGATTTTTTGGCTGTTTCAACTATTTTTTCTATATTTAGGTAGCTTTCGCTAGGCTCCGCTGCGCCTAGAAAGTAGCATTCATCGGCGTATTGGACGTGAAGCGAGTCGGCGTCTGCCTCTGAGTAGACGGCGACTGTCTTGACACCGAGTTCTCTGCATGCCCTAATAACCCTTAAAGCGATTTCTCCCCTATTGGCGACTAGAACTTTTTTGAACATTTCTCGCCCTTTACTAGTTACAGCGTTGCCTTTAACAATTTATTGACTTCTCCCTAAAATAAGTTTAAACACTTAGGCTTTGCTGGAAAAATATAAAGGTTAGAAGGTGAAACTAGGGTATTCCCTTAAAATTGGATGGTATCATTAATGGAGAAGCACACCCATGACATAGTTATTGTTGGCGCGGGCTTGGCTGGATTAAGGACTGCCGTGGCAGCCGCAGAATTCAGCAGCAAACTGGACATAGCAG
>JAVZOA010000066.1:0-5744 GCA_038882535.1 Bathyarchaeia archaeon
AACTAACCCTATATAAAGTATGATTCTTCAAACCCGTAGTGAAATAGTTCTTTTCCAAAACATCATATACCCCTTCACCGTAAAATATGCGCTGTTCTGGGATATACATAGCATAAACGGTTGTTTCATTAACCAAAGCTGTTGCATTATTAACATACTCAACCGTAAAAATGTCGGACGTATCGTCATCCCCATTAATATCAAAAGGCAAAAAGGCCTCAGTAATATTTCCATGTGGAGGACTACCACTCAATGTTGTTCCATACCAAACTTTCTCCCAGGGAATCCAGACGGTCCCGCTTTCTGCTTTATAACCGTAGTTTTGGAAAGTTAGTGTAATGTTCACTCCTCCAACAAAACTTGTAATTTCCTTGTTTAATACCTTAAACAATGGAACCTCGGTGGTGGGTATATCCCCAAAGGCAGGCTTAATGATAGCCGCGGCTTCAAATGCCACACAAAAAAGTACCATAGCCCATACATGAAAATAAAACCATCTACCCATAAAACATAATATGCACAATATAACGCTTTATAAAAATTTCTTAAGCTCCATATAGTTTGTTTTGCCTTGTTCCGTTAACGATGATTAATAGAAAGTTTCGCTGGGGTTTTGTTTTTTATGAATTTTGTAGAAGAGGCCATGCGTACTATTATTATGGGTTTGTGTTTTATTTTTTCCAGCATTTCCCAGCTCACTTCGTCCAAGTCAACATTGAATTTTTCAGCCATGTCCCAGACTGTTCTGCCAGCTCCATAACCCCTAGCACGGTTTGCAATCTCCGCAATCGTTAATGCTTCTTCTGTTGGGATGGAGTGCCCAGCCACCGCTATGGGAGTAGCCCTTCTCTTCAGCTTCAGCATCCGCCCAACAACGTAGGCGATAAATCCTCCGAGGTAATGGATTTCCTTTATTGATTTTGGTCTAGGCGTAAAATGAAAATTTCTGAAAGAGTAGGTCTTGTCTGTATCGGCGATTATGACGCAAACTTTGCGCCCAAGTGCTTCTAGAATTTTTCTTTGTATTTTTTCGGCTATGGCTTGGGCGTTTTTTAGGGGCAAGCAAACATAAGCGTATGGAAGGTTTGTTCCGTCTATGCCTCCTTCAGAGCCAAACATCAGAGCTTGCAATAAGCCGGCGTGCCGGAGGGCGACTCGCTTGTGGCGACTCCCAGCATCCCGTGGATAGCTTCTAAGCCTTTCTATGAGCTTTCTTCGCAAGTGGCATATTGGACCGAGAAAATAGCCCCAAACAAACGGCATCCAAAGTCTGGCAATGATTTTCGCGTTTAGGCTTGGCTGCACCTTGCTTTCGTCTACAATGTTGCCGGTGGCTGTTGCAATAGCCTTTTCCGATATGACAATAAAGTCTCCGTCTGAAACTTTCCCCTCAATGCTTTCAATTATCTGCCTTACATAGTCTTCTCCGGGTCGCCAGTACTTTGTTGTTATGGCGTATGCCTTATACCTTGGCAATTTAACCGCTTTATGTTTTAGAGGTTTTTGAACTGCTTTTTAATTTCTTCAATGTTGCATTCTAGCGGTTTCATTTTTCCCTCTGGGCAAAAGCCAAGCTCAACGCATGTGGGTCCGGCATTCTCGAAAAGCGATGGTGCCACCTTCTTCACTTGTCGGAGCATTTCTGTTGCGACTTCGCGGAGTTCCCATTGGGAGCGGGCGCAGCACCGCAAGTTGAAGAAGTGGCGGAGCTCACGGGCGTTCATGGTGACAACAATGTTTGTTTTTGCAGCGTTTGGAAGAATGTACCGCGCATCCTCTTTCGGAATGCCCAATTCCAAGAGTTTCTTGTAGGTGGCAGATATACTTTCTAATGTTTCGTCGAAGATTTTCTTTGCCTCTGAATTTTGGGCTATAGTGGGCGGCGTCACATACTTTTTCAATGTGTCATATGTCACGTAGCGTTGGCTCTGCTGTGTGTAGGATGCGATGCGGTGCCTGACAAGCTGGTGGGTTAAAGCCCTTGAAACCTCTTCTATGCTGAAAGTAAAGGATGCATGCTCAATCACTGACATATGCCCATAACCAGTCACACGCCTAATCGTCTGTCTAGCCCTATCCAAATCTATGCTGTCAAAAATCTCGGATGGGCTTCCACTTCTTGACGATGTTAGGGCTGCAGCCCCACAAAGAAGCTCAGGGTCCGCTGTGTAACGGAGAAGCCTAACCTTCATTTAGCACACCTTTCGCGCTTAGACCACGAAGGTAATAAATCGGGTTTATGATAAAACGCTTTTGGAGACCTTTATTGGTGAGAGCCAAAAAGCCAATAGACTACATAAACGAGCTATGTCACAGCAAAAGTGAAAAACAGCGGATGCTTGGAAAAACTCTACATGCCCAGTACGAGGGGTGGACGAAAACCCTATCCCTAAAAGACTTCCTAAAATTTAATGAAACCATAAGGGCGAACAAATCTGAAATCGGCGTTGCACAGTTTTTCGGGAAGTTCCGCGCCTACGCCTTCGAAGAGTACATTTACCGCCTTTTAAAGGAAAAGGTCACCATTAACAAGCCTTTTGATATCTTTTGGGGCGAAAAATGCCTTGTCTGGCAAAGTGGCGAGAAAATTTATGCCATGGAATTTGACATTTCCATCGGGCAGAAAATAGGTGGATTTATTGACCCGCTGGTTGTTTTTGATGCAAAAGTTGAGCTTGATTCAGCCAGACTAAAAACCGCTGTTGCTTCTTTCGCCATGGTAAAATGTTGGAAACCAGCAATCCGATGCGTTCTCATCTACGTAACAAGAGAGTTGGATGGGTGTCTTTTGGAACTGGCTAAAAACTGGGTTGATGGAGTCTTTCATTTCAGCTGGGACGCTGATGAAACTGCGGCTTTTCTTAGTTATGTTGCCAAATGCATCCGTTAAAAAACGCTAAATTTTTGCGTATATGCGGTCACCAGTGAACCTTCCACTTTCCATCTCTGTTTCAATTTCGCGCAAAAGCAGTATCCGCTTGAAAGTGGGCGGATGTGTCGAAAACCACGTGTTGATTTTCGCCCACGTGGACTTTGCCTCCTTCTCCATGGCTAATTCAAGTTCCCGCTCATCCAAAACGCCGTCCTCATCCAAGTCGTATTCCGCCTTCTTCTCCATTATGGAAGATATTTCCAGCTTAGCCATGGCTGGGTCGCCGATGTAGAAGGTTCTGGCGCCGGATGGCGGTTTGGGTGAAAGCGACAATCCATAAGTGATTTTTGCCAAGGCGCTTTGGAGGCTCCTCGGCGTCCCGGTTAAGTAGGCGGAATAGGCGTCGGCGTAGTGTTCCCGCAGTCTGCTTAAGCCCATGACGCATAGGAGCGAAACAATGTAGACGATGTAGGAAATTATTGCCACCACGAAAAAGGCTGCCTTTATGCTGCCCTCTTCCTTCTTCTTTGAGGCTGGAGCCCATCTTCCAGCCTCCCACGTTGCCCGAGCAATCAAATAGGCCAGTAGTGGCAAGGCTGAAAGCACCGTCATGACAATGAAGTCCCTATGTTTTATGTGGCCCAACTCGTGGCCTATTACGCCCTTAACCTCCTCCTTGTTAAGCTTCTTAAGGAGTCCCTCGTGCACCGCCAGTGTGGCGTCTTTGGCTGTTCTTCCGAAGACAAAGGCGTTTGGCGTTTCGTCTGGCACTATAGCCAGTTTTGGCATTGGCAGTCTTGATTTGTCGGCTAACTCTTTCACGGTTTCTTCAAGCCACTGGTTTTCTCCCTTTTCCAGATAACGGAGCCTAGTCGAGCTTGCCACTACTGCTGGCCCTATCAAATATTGGATAAGTATGAATAGTGCTGTACCTATTAGGGCGTAGATGAAGCTGAACTGAAAGATTAGCATTATAGCCGACAAAAAGAGCGCGAATATGAAGGCTACTAGGAATATGGATGTGCCCATTGCAATCTTTAACTCAGCCAGCCTACCCAACAGCTCACCAGCTTTCTGGCAATCAAAACGTAGAAGCATCTCTGGTTAAAGCTTTATCCTTCACCGCTTATTTCAAGTACTTCTTTGGATTTTTATTAAACTCTTCCTCACACATTTTAGAGCAGAAATAGATGACGCGGCCTTCATGCTCAATTTTGCTAAACGCCGTTTCTGGGTCTATCTTCATTCCGCAAACAGGGTCTGTTACAAGGGTTTTCTTCGCCAATATTTTCACCTCCTCAGGTTCATATTTCCTTAGGGTTTGACTGTTTAATGCCACTATAACTGTGCTGAAGGACATTATTATTGCGCCAACCGCTGCGGGAAGGGTCACACCAAACCCTGAGAGGATTCCAGCCGCTATTGGAATTGTTATTATGTTGTAGCCTGCAGCCCACCATAGGTTTTGAACCATCTTCGAGTATGTTTTACGCGAAATATCTACGACTTTCACCACGTCTCTCGGGTCGTTTTTAACTAGGATTATGTCTGCGCTTTCTATGGCTACGTCTGTTCCAGCACCTATGGCTACTCCAACATCCGCCGTTACAAGTGCTGGCGCGTCATTCACGCCGTCACCGACCATGGCCACTCGGTAGCCTTCCTCTATTAGCTGTTTTATTTTTTCAGCCTTTTTATCTGGGAGAACCCGCGCGAAATAGCTGTCTATGCCAAGCTCTTTTGCAACCCAGCGGGCAACCTCTTCAGAATCTCCAGTTAGCATGTAAACCTTAACGCCGCTTTCCTTCAACTTCTTGACAGCTTCGCGGGATTCCTCCCGTATGCTGTCTGCCAACGCGAATGCGCCAGCAAGTTTTCCATCCACGACCGTGAAAACAACCGTCTTGCCTTGTTCTTGCAGTTCCCTTATTCTGGGGTCTTCAATGGTTATTTTCAACTCTTCAAGAAGGTTTACGCTTCCAACATAAACTTCTTTTCTCCTAACTTTTCCATAGGCGCCTTTTCCCGGCAAAGCCTTAAAACCCTTGGCTTGTGGAATTTTGACGCCTTTGCTTTCGGCATATTCGACTATGGCTTTTGCTATTACATGTTCAGAGTTTAGCTCCACACCTGCCGAAAGCCTCAAAAGCTCCTCTTCTGGTATGAAGGAGACAATGTCGCTGACTCCGAATTTTCCAACAGTCAATGTGCCAGTCTTGTCGAAAACAACGACGTTAACGTCTTTCATCATTTCGAAGGCTCTCCTATCTCTTATGAGGATTCCGCTTTTCGCTGTTATGGATGTGGAAAGAGCGACAACCAATGGTATGGCTAGTCCTAAGGCGTGGGGGCAAGCGATAACAAGAACTGTTACAGCTCTTTCGAGGGCGAAATCCAAACCAGTCATAAAAGACCAAGCTGTGAAGGTTATTATGCCTACGCTTAACGCCACATAAAAGAGAAGTGCAGCAGCTCTGTTGGCCAAATCTTGCGTTCGTGAGCGGCTTTCCTGGGCTTGCTTAACCAGCTTTATAACCTGCGCCAAATAAGTCTCTTCGCCTATTCGCTCTATCTGCACTTTTAGCATGCCTTCGCCATTTATTGAGCCTCCAACAACTTTTTCGCCAACTTTTTTGCCTATTGGCCTGGACTCTCCGGTTAACAAGGCCTCATTAACATATGATTCGCCTTCAATAACAACGCCGTCGGACGGAATTTTCTCGCCGGGCCTAACGAGAACAATGTCGCCTTTATTCAATTGTGAAACTGGCGTATCTATGATTTCGCCGTTTTTTATTAGGTGGGCTGTTGTTGGCATTATGCGAACAAGCTCCTCCAAAGCCATGGAAGCTCCCATAACGCTTTTTGCCTC
>JAVZOA010000067.1:0-5652 GCA_038882535.1 Bathyarchaeia archaeon
TTTCATTCCGGGAAGCGGTATGGAGATCCTTCCCAGATTCATGCGCTTCAGCTCGGAATCCCACTGATCAGCGAAATCGAGATCAAAGAGGAATGTTCCCCTTATCACCAGTTCCTCGTTGTATGCCTTCCAGTCTCTCCTGTCCTTGTAAGGTTTTCCCCACCTTGAGTATAGTATACAACAGGCATATATTTATATTCTCAGAAACCTTCCAGTTGTTGTGGAAACGGCAGTCCTGATATCGTTCACTCTGAGATGACAGGAGCAGGGGAGAGATCTCAAAGTTCTACCGTGATCGGTATGAGAGCTACCCGATACAGATCAAGGAAGGCTTGACAAGATCAGGAACATACGCTATTCCAAGGGTGTGTTCATGATAAGAGAGGAGGATCGGGGAAAGGTTGTCTCTTACCTGAGAAAAAGGGGCGCAACTGTGGTCCTGTGGAAAGTTATTCCCAGCAGAAAGGAAAAAAAGCTCCTGGAGCTACAGGTCACTTAAATATTTGTTCAACACAGCAGTATAATTTATAATAAGCATATTTATAAGGGCATAACCTTTTTATTCTCTCACCAAGGGGGCTTCCAGCTTCGGTAAAATAATTACTATTCCTATACTTCAATTAAAAATTCTATAAACCCTTCCTTCTCATTTACACTTATAAGTTTGTGCCCATTCCTCTTTACCCATGTAGGTATGTCCCTTTTACTGCCACTGTCATCTGAATAAACTGCTATCAGGTCCCCATTCTTTGCCTTTTTAACAGCCTGAATTGTTTGCAAGAGAGGACCTGGGCAGAATGTTCCGCGGCTATCAACAACAGTTTTTTGCCTTTCTGTCGTTTGCCCTCACCTATATAAATAGCGTGATGTCAGCATCTCTGGCATCATCTAGAAATGTTCCCACGCCTACTACATCGTCCACTATGTCAAGCAGGTCATCCTTTTTTAGCCCAAAAAGGTCATAGGTCATTGAGCAGGCATAGAACTTTACATCACCAGTTGATTTAGCTTGCTTCATAAGGTCAATCCAACTGGGCACTTTTTTTTCATTCATTATTTTAAAAGTTTCATCTTGAAATTCTTTGAAGTCAGCCGATACACGTGGCGAAATCCCCTTTTTGGTAAGTGCCATAAGCCCCCAAAACGTAGCAAATACCCTGACCTTAGTATCTGTAGCAGCACCACCAGAAGTTAGTATTGAAGCCGCCTGAAGTTTGTCAGAGCTCCCTGAAAACAGAATTATTGCTAACTTAGCCATACAAAAAACGCCAGATGTTACATTATAAACTTACATGCAAATTTTTGTCATTGTCTAGGTACATAATGTGTACATTTGTTTATAAAAAATGAAACTTATTGTAGAAATTGTGCAGAATTACATACAGATTTATATGACATCTTCACCATAAAGTTTCCTGATCCACAGTGTTGCAACCTCCTTTTGATAGTTCACCGTAGCTTTCCACAGGCATAAATTTAGGAGTGCCACTCCTTACTTTCATTAGATCTACATTTCTTATTCCAGCATTTTAAATCTTTATTAATAGTGACTACGATGTGGGATGCTATTCTAACATTATTTACAATAACAAAAACCATAAAGTTATTCATCACTGTTTTATAAAAAGACGAATTTTTAAACTTACCAGTTTATATCAGTACTTCCACAAGTAGTAATGTTTTGCCTCTAACTTATACCTAATAAGCTTTGCATAATTGTACTTTGTTGCATTAATTGTGCCAAATGATAAATTTTAGTTTATTTATTAATGCCACAAATTTACATATCTTGGCAGATAGAGATGAGAATAATGAAAAGCTTGTCAACATTTGATGTGTTTGTTATTCTTACCTTCTGATTAACTGGGCTGAAGGGGATGAATGAAGGAAAGAGGGGAAAGCCCTATGCCTACTCTGATGCACTGATGCTACTGGCCGTAAAGGAGTGGACCTCGGGCAGACCGAGGGCTAAGATGCTGAGGGGGAGCCAGGACAGTATGGGGAAGGGGCTGAAGGTTCCGCTTGGAGTATGACAAGGATAATCCTGTTGACATGGCAATTGGCTCATCAAGATATTCAACAGGGGTGAATTGATCAGGCAGAAGTGGGCCGCGAGGATGGGATGGGTAAAGCTGCACATTTCATGCGAATCACCTCATAACCAGCGTGGAGGTAACAGATGAGCGCTGATGGGAAGGAGTTCAGCAAGCTTGGTGCAATGGGCAAAGGTGTTCAGTGATTAGCCTATGATTTCAGTGATAACTTCAACTCAGTGCAGGCCATGGGCGCAGAGCCTGTAATAAAGCCCAAGATCAACTCCACTGGAAAATCGAAGGGCTCGTACGTCAGGTCAAAGGTAGTTAGGGAGTTCCTCAATGATCCAACTGCATGGAAAAATAAGCATAGATACGGACAGAGGTGGAAGCGGTGTTCTCTTCGTTAAAGAGAATGCTAGGAGAGTACGTATCATCAGTGCTTGATGCAGGAATATTCAATGAAATAATGACCATTTTTACATATAATGTTGTGGAGGCGCATCGCTGTGGCACAAGGCTCGGGTAAGCTGAGCGAAGGGACACTTGCCTTAATTATAGTTCTTCGCTTAACCTTTTGGATAAATAATCTCTGACCAATGCTTTGCATAATTCATATTTCTGTCGTTGAACAGCTTTGACGCAATGCCCTTTGTTTTAGATATAGCCTTGTCATTCAGTTTCCCTTTTGACGTCCTTCCACCCGAACTCTATAGGCTGCAGGTCTTAGAGGGAGGGACACACATAATATCTAGCTCCATAACCTCTGACGAGCTCTGCTGAATGAATCCTTGCATTGTAAAGCACGATGATTAGCGGCCTGCTATCACCAGCAGCTCCTATTCCCTTATTATGAGGAACGATGCCATATCTGCAGCCCTTGAACGATCAGATACTACGTCTTTGTTGTTCAAGGCCATGAACCAGAAAATGGTCCTTGACCTCCTGCTGCCCTCGCCTTCACTGTACAACAGGCGTATTTATGACTCCTGCAGGGGTCAGAGTGTAGAGAGTTCTCATCTAGGAAGCCTATCATGGGCTCAACGCTGTATTCCTGTCTGACCTTCGAGAGCGCGCCGTCGAACTTTTTTTTAAAAATTCCTTCCTCGGGCCTCTTGCTGTATGGCTTGCCGTATCGAACATGCTTCTTCTTTCTCAGGATCTTCCAAACGGTCGTACGCACAATGGACACCTCTCGACTCCTTTACATATCCATCCCTGATATCCATCCCCCTGTTCTATATCTTACTGCCCCACTTATCCGCAGGGAGCTTGGGCCCTCCTGTGAAATTTGGTTTGAGGCCATCGTATCCACCCTTTTCCAAGCGCAAATTCTCGATTGTGCTTCTAGCCCTCCTGATGATGCCGGCAACGGCTTCGATATTCTTTCTTTCGTAGAGGATCGCATGAAGCCTCTCCTTCAGCCTTGCATCCCTCTCCATTTTGTACATCTGTTCAAGTTCTTCACTTGCCAGATGTCTGACAAGTTTCCTTGGCATGCAATTACATATTCGGGCACAGTTCATAACCATATAAATCAAAAATAACTGTTTAATTAATTAAGCTGAACTTTTAATTTATGCAACAAAGGGGTTTCAAGAGATTTATACTTACAAGTTACTTTTAGCATTTACATGTAAAATTATCTCTTTTAATTTTCATGTAACTTACAATAAAATGGAATGATTCCAATATATAATCTATTAAATGATAATTATTTCAAAAAAAATAGAGAATGGATTAATCTGATTCCCCTAATGCCCTTATATTTGGTGTATTAGTTGAAGTGACACCGATTCCTTTACTATTTTTGTGTGAACTTATTGCTTGGGCCACAAGGGCGTTGCCTTTAGCTATTGCGGCGTCAAATGTCTTTTGTCTAATGAAAATAAGGTATGCTGCTATAAACATGACCATGAATAAAACCATGCTAGTTATTGCCCCCGTGAAACCTATGGCAGTAGCTATGGCCACAATAATCAATGAATTGAATGCCCCCATTATATTTAGCACTCCATTATAGACACCATAAACCGTTGCACTAGTCTGTGCTGGCGAAATAGTGAACGCGTTAACTGCCCATGAACCCACTGTTATATTCATGACTCCTGCCCCCGCAGCTAACAGCAATACGGTAGCCACAATGTTATGTGCTATGCCTGTATAATAGGATGCCGCTACAAATATAATCATCAATGTCATTGGAACGAGTGAGCCTAATCTCCTGCCCATTACAGTACCCAATCTTCTTGAAAGTCCATCATTAACAGGACCTGATAGGAGATAACCTAGCAACAGAGCACCATCAACTGCACCAACGTAAAGCCCTGTCTTTGTAATTGAGTGAAGGAATGAACCGTAAAAATATGGTGGAATCCAATATAATACAGTAAATAATATGTATCCAAATGAAATAAATATCAACAATTCGCCTATCCCTGCGCTTGTAGTAAATATAAGTTTAAGAGCAATCATCCATGTTTCTTTTGTAGACAATTTTTCTTCAGTCTTTACCTCCTTTCCGCGTGAGTTTTCTATATTTTCTAATTCGCTCTTTGATACGCCTGGATGTTGTTGTGGTGTGTCCCTGACATAAAAATACCAGACAGCAGCAAACACCAACCCAACTACTCCCCAGAATATAAATGTTAGCTGCCAGCCCCAGTAAACTATTTGATAAGCGCCTATGATCGCAGCTATTATAGGGCCCATTGCCTGCCCTGATCCAGCAAGAGTATACATAGTCGATTCTTGCTTTGCATTTGACCAGGTTTTTGCAGATTTTGCATTCAAGGGCCAAACAGGGCCTTCACCGCTACCCATAATTATCCTGACTATGGCCATTGAAATGAACCCAAAAGTTGCTGCAGTGGCTGCGGTAAAAGCTGACCATATAGCGAAAAAGGTGCCCATGGATTTTCTAATGCCAAGCCTATCACTAATCCATCCTCCTGGAAAGTTAAAGATAGCATAAGCCATTGACCACAGGAAGAGAATCAATCCTATCTTGGATAGAGCTGAAACTGGTAGCGATCCTACCCCTGAATACCATCCAAAAGCCTTAGCCCACGCTGGCTCAGACATTACCCATATTTCCCTGTCAATATAGTTTATAGTTATAGCAATGAACATCAGTGATGTGATTATCCATCCGACATGTGAACTAAATTTTGATTTGCCATTTAGTCCCATTATATATTATATCAACTTACTTATATATAAAAGCTTTGATAGCTTTTTGCTTTGTTGCATATATCAAAAAATAATTAATTTGTTAATAGTTTCAAATTTTAATTAAAAAGATTATTTATTTTAAATCAGTAATCTGCTCTGTTGAACAAATATCCCTGAGAGTGCTTATCATTCTCAGATCTCTTCTAGGATTTCTGATCAGTTCATCGCTTTCACCAACTGCTTTGCCCTCTGGTTCATGTAGTATGCCCAGAACCTCTGGTATCCCTCTGCTTCCAGTCCTGTGGCACATCGGCTTACGCAATTCTCCCCAAACTTCACAGCGGAGAATATTCCTTCCGTGCCTGGCCACCTCATTCCATATTGCTCCTGATCCGCCCATTCACTTTGATAGTCCCTTATTGCCTGTCTTCGATCCCCTGCACTG
>JAVZOA010000068.1:0-5529 GCA_038882535.1 Bathyarchaeia archaeon
ATTTGATGGTCTGAGGTGTAAACCCTTGATAGTATTATGTTGTGGAGTGTTTGTCCTGGATCTAGGCCGTTTTCCGCTGCTATTTGGTAGACGCGGTTGGAGCTGAACGTTCCCTCAGTGTCAAAGTATAATACGTTTCCGCCTAGGCCTCCCTGTTCAGGTTTAAGCTGGGCTGTAACGCAGAGCATTAGGCAGAGCTGTGTTTTTCCGGAACCATACTGTCCCACGAGCTCTGTTATGGCCTGGGTTTCTATGCCTCCGCCCAAAAGAGCGTCAAGGGCCTTGCTTCCAGTAGTGCATCTCAAGCGTTTTTGGGTCATTTCCCAATGTTCATAGGCTGTTATGAACCTGCAGCCTAAAAGCTCCCTTGCAGCCTCAACAATTCGCTGGGCTGCTTCAAGCTTCTCATAGCCAGCCTTCTCCTTAACCTCCCGTGCCGGAGTGACAGCCAAAGTTTCAACATTTGCAAAGCCTGCATCCCTAAGCCTTTTAGCTACTGATTTGCCCACGCCTGGAATCTGCTCTAACTCCACGGCCGACCCTCCCTTGAACGCGTGTGCTCGCCCCATTCAATGTCCGTGTCTGCTATTTTGCTCCAGCAACGCCTGCAAATGGGCAGCCTATCACCCTTATATAGTATGAACACTTCAATGTCCGTGTTTCTGCATTTACCGTTCCACGGGTTCCTGCAATGCTCAGCCCTGGACACGTGCTCCACTCCTCCTTATTGTTTTCCAGCCGTTACCATGCAAGCCGGTTTTAGCAAACTCTTCAGCCAACTCGGTTTGGTGGTTTTGCAGGAACTCTTCTAGGGCTTCTTTCCGGCTTTGCCAGCTAAACTCATGGCTTGTAAATTTGCCCCAATAATGCGAGTACCTCCTATGAAGAAGTTCCAAGAGAAGCTTACGCTGGAGAACCGACAAGCCCTCAAGCTCCAAATTTAAAGCTTTAGAGAGCATTGGCGCTCAGCCTCCAACCGCAAATTATGCGGTTCATGAAAGAGGATATAAAAAGGCAGCGGCGAATCGACACTTTCGAATAGTGGAGAGAGATAAGTTAAAGTGAAAAATTTTAACATAGCAATCATGAATTGATTGTGGGGGTGCAGTTGAAAGTATACTATTCGCATCCCAAATGGATGTACAACACGGTGGAGGAGGAAAATTCGATTAGAGCAATCAGAGAATACTTGGGCGGCACTATTGATGTGCTAAATCCTCGCGACTACGATGAGGATCCAGATTTCGCTTATTTAAAGAAGCGCAAAGGGTTAATTGTTTGTTTCAAGCTCATCGACCAGACTGATTGCCTTGTCTTTCAACGTTTCCATTTATCTCAAGAATTCAAAAACTATGTACTCGAATATTTACAGCACGCTGACGAATACGGGCATTTTAAGAGCCATTTAAGGGATGATATCAAGGATATACCCATTAAACTACAACATTTGATTGCTGGGAAGACAAGCCTAGTTACTCCAGGCGTGGCGAAGGAAGTTAATTATGCTTTAGGGATTAAGAAAGAGGTCTATGAGTTATTGCCTAGGAAACTGAGGGTTTGTAATAGGAAGGTTCAATCAGACTTCGATGGACCTGGCGACCCTCTTTATGGAACCCTTAGTTTGATGCTTAAAACTTATAGGGACGGTAAATATGAAAGGCTATTTCCACCTTTTTGGTGGTTGATGAGTAAAAAATAGAGTTATGCAAGTTTGAATGTAATAGAGGCAAATGCTTCACGGAGATTTAGCGTTTTGGAAATTGAATGGAGCCTTTAAGGCTTATTAATAAGGAGCCATTTTACACATTTATATGCACGTGTTGCTTGTCGAGCCTGCTTATCATACAAGGTTTCCTCCACTCGGTCTTCTAAAGCTAGCGGCTTACCATAGGCTTCAAGGAGATTCTGTGAAGCTTGTTAGGGGCTGTGTTAATCTTAGCTGGGCTCCAGACCTAATCTATGTGACGAGCCTCTACACGTGGGCGTGGAAACCTGTCTGGCATGCTGTCCGCTTTTTTAAAA
Organism: Bathyarchaeia archaeon; assembly: GCA_038882535.1. Taxonomy (GTDB): domain Archaea; phylum Thermoproteota; class Bathyarchaeia; order Bathyarchaeales; family Bathycorpusculaceae; genus JAGTQI01. The sequence continues at coordinate 2,023 of JAVZOA010000068.1, forward strand.
GCTTGTTTCCAAAGGCTGAAGTTTGGCTTGGAGGGGTTTACGCCTCTTTAATGCCTGAGCACGCAGCTCAATCTGGTGCAGATCACATCCACGTCGGCGTTTTTAAGGAGGCTGAGGATTTGATGCCTGCCTATGACCTTGTTCCGGAATGGGATGGAAGCATAATCTTTTCCTCCAGGGGCTGTAATAACAGATGCCCTTACTGCGCTGTTTGGCGGATAGAGGGCAAATTAAATTCATGTAAGCAGAGTATAAAGCACCTAATTTACCCAAGGCATACTAGGATAATTCTATGGGACAATAACATACTTCAAAGTCCATACTGGGAAGATATCTTCGATGAGCTAATCTGGTTCTGCAGAGTAAAGGGTATGAGCGTGGATTTTAATCAGGGAATTGATGCTAGGCTTATTACGGAAGATGTTGCTGATAAACTTGCAAAGATGAGGTTGTTGTGCGTGAGGTTAGCGTACGACCGCGATAATATGGAGTCTTGTGTTAAGAAAGCGATAGAGATGCTCAATGAAAGAGGAATTAGAAAGCGTAGCATCTTTGTCTACGTCTTGTACAACTTCGATGATGACCCTGAAAGCTTCTTCAGACGGGTTGGCAACGTACTTGAGTGGGGAGCTGTTGTTTATCCTATGCGCTTCGAACCATTAAACGCGTTGGAAAGGTGGAAATATGTGGGGCCGAGGTGGACTAAAGAAAAGCTTGAGGTTGTGGAGGACTTCCGCCGTATTTATGGTTATGGGGGAACTTTTCCACCTTACGAATGGCTTGTGGAAAGGTTTAGAAAAGCAACATGTTTCGATGAAGCTTTCAAGCTACCGCGTGAAGGCGAACATGAAAAAAGAGTTAATAAGCCCTACCATGCGCGGTGGCAGAGGGAGGCAGACTGGAGAAAGGTTGTAAGTCACATTCTCTCAAAACAATGGTAGGCTAAACCTTCCTCACGACAGCTAAAACCTTACCGTCCTCAACCTTCAACTCCCAAGAAATTTTTGTCTGGTGTTGAAGCCCAAGCGCCTTAGCTACCGGTTTGGGAATAACAGTTCTAAAGGACTTGTTGCATATGACGGTTGACTCGTAGGCTCCTATTTCCACCATAATCTAACGCCCAAATGATGTTTAATTTTTGAGCAAATAAGCGTATCGATTGAAGCACAATTTTTAACGTAACACTCATATCCCAGCATTGCTCGAATTATTAGTGTGGGCTTTTAAATGAGCTCGTTCCAAGAGAGAGTTTCAAAGTTCCTTGACATGGGGATGAGCGAGGGGCTCCTTACATTTGATGATTACAACGCTCTTATGGCTGCTCTTGAGGAGGCGGGGAAAATCACAACAATACATCCAGAACTTTATGCTGGGCTACTGAAAGACTCGCTTGAGTCATTCTCAGAAATGACTAAGGAGGCGGAGAAGGAAGTTTCCAAGCTTAAAAAAGCGTTGAAGGATAAAGGGCTGAAAATTAAGGATGTGGTTAAGGATGAGGAAATGTGGCCCCTTAAGGCTTTGGGAGCTGATGCATCAAGTTGCCCTGTACCGATGGGGCTGGCTAAAGCTGCCTTCATAAGCGCCATGGCTTTTAGAGACGAAACACCGCCCGTAATAATTAGAGATCTAATAAGGGTGGAGAACGATGCAATGGCAAGCAGAGAATTTAAATTCTATTATCAAGTACAAGCTGAGGCCCTCATCCCCGCAGTTTGCATCCGTCACATAGAAGCCTATGGAAAGCCTGACTGCGTGGTCATTGATGGACCGCTTAGCGCCTCAGGCCTTCTAATAAGAATCCCTTACAGGGTTGGCCTCAAAGATGAGGTTTACAAAGAGATGCAAGAAAAGGCACATCAGCTAATTAGGGTTAGGGACCAACTTATACGGAAATGTTACGAATTAGGTATCCCTGTGTTTTCTGTTGTCAAACGGTGCACTTCAAGGCACTTTATGGCTTGGTATGAGCTTAAGGACGTTTTTCATTATACAGACCAGTTTGTTTTCCAACAACTCCTCGATTATGGACAGAGAACCCAAGCAATATCAATTTCAAAGGCTATCGAGAAACAGGGAGCTGAACCATTCGCCAGATTTAATGAAATACACGGGTTCTACATCAAAACTTCGAAGAATCCCTTAACCCCTCCCATAAGGGTTGAATATCCACAGTACTTGGAGGGGAAAGAAGATTGGATCGCAAGTTACGTGTTGACAACTTCGCTTACAACCTACGAAGCCGAGTTTGATGGTTTGCCAAAGGCTGTATGTCTAGTCCACAAGGATGCAAAAATAACAAAGGCAGTAATGAAGGAAATCTACAGAAGAGGAATAACTAAGATATTGGATGAAGGGGTAAACGTTAAACTTTTGGGCTTAATATGGGGGTTCTCCCTTGAATGAAGAATCCAAAACGCAGGAAAAATTAGATATTAAGGAAATAGTTAAGTCAGCAAATCATGTTGGAAACGTGTTTTCACGCTACACATACGGGATCAACAAAATATACATAACTCTAAAGAAGGACGAAAAGTTGCCTTTAGGATCCTACGTATTTGTTCTAGATGAGGATGGCCTGCCAATTGTATACCAAGTAGGCTCCCCTGAATATTATAGATACGGCTACGACTTTGAGAAAAGACTCATAGCCCATGGTAGAGCTTCAAAAGACGAATCGCATACATATGACTGCGTAGGCATATTAGTCGGCAAGCTATATGAGGATGGAAAAATTGAACCTCCGAAATACCCTATAATCCCCTTGTCAGAGGTCTACAGTTGCCCACCTAAGCTTATAGAACTTGTCACGGAGCCGAATACGCCCTTTAAAGTCAAGATAGGGACAGATCCTCTTACAGGGCAACCCGTGCACATAGACTTGCGCCCCCTCATACGACAAGGGTTATTGATTAGTGGTGCACAAGGAACTGGAAAGACGACGGCTTTGCTCACTTTGATATCAAGGTCTCTTGAAGCTTACGAACACCTACGCTTCTTAATTTTGGATTGGACAGGAGAATTCCAGCCTCTATGCTCTCTAAAAGATAGCGGATTTAAGGTATGTTCCGTATCATGGGATAAATTTATTACAGGCCTTAAAATGGATGACCCTGAATCAACATTAAGATTAATAGAGGAGGAGGACCCGAGGGCCAAAACAGGTGCCCCAAGCGAAGTTCTGTTCACAGCCCTGGTACTGTGTAAAAAAGACAACCACATTCTAATAATAGACTTTTCGCGTACAGAAAGCAAGGATGTACCTGATGATTTTGAGGTGAAAAAGAGGATGGGCACCTTTTTAGCTAAATGCATATGGGAGGAGGCCACACAGAAAAAGGATTTTGGTTGCATAGTTGTCTCAGATGAAGCCCACAGGATAGCGCCTGAAAAGTTTTACGGAGGCGAGATGGATCCAATTTGGATTAGGTTGGCAACGGAGGGAGGAAGAAATGGCTGTCCACTATGGCTTGTGGCAAGGAGGTTAAGCTTGGTAAGCAAGGCTGTGAC
>JAVZOA010000069.1:0-5514 GCA_038882535.1 Bathyarchaeia archaeon
GATGTAAACAGTTGTGTAAAGGTTGGACACCGCCCGCCTCTAGTCGCAAGCGACCTGAGCCAAACAAAAAGCGCGTTTGTCTCAGCCCATACGGGTAACGAAGCGGCATAGCCTGTTATTTCCTATTTAAAAAAAGGATGAAAGCAACAATAAGGGTGCAAGTAATCATGCCAGTAATACAACCAGCTAAAAAATAAACCTCTATAACAGTTTTAATATCAATTTGCATAAAAACCTCTAAATATGTGCAAGCAATACCTAAGCCAACAAGTTGGCAAGGCGGCAATAAATCACGCTCGAAAACAAAAAAACCGTTTTCGACCGCTCAATGCCGTCGCTGGTGCGATATTGCGTTAAGTTTTTGAGCGGGTTCATTGTCCGTTGAGTAATCAGGGTGAGGCGGGTTTGGGAGAAACCTTAAAGCCTCAGCGTATAAACCAGCCCAGCAGACCGCGCAGGCGCAGTTTGTAAGGTGTTTTTTAGTCTTGTTCATAGTAGACCTTCGGTATCGTATCCAAGAGCGTCTAATGCCGCTAGCAGGTCGTTAGAATCATTAAAATCTTTAACAGCTCTAACGCAAAAGTAATAAGCTAGCAGCCACTGCTCAGGTGGCACATAATCTTTAGCACGCCACCGCCAAAGAGTAGAGCTATCAGGGGACACAGGCAAAACATGCCCGTGAACCGCTAAAATATCTAAGATAAGTTTGTAAGACGTAAATTTAAACATTATTTTAAAGCCTCGTTTATTTATGCCTTGATATTTGTTCATTAGTTAAATGCATCACTTCATTAGCAATACGCTTGTTTAAAAACTTAACCTCACGCAACCATTGACATGATTCTAAATCCTCTAAATCGCCGCCTGAATAATAACGCTGCAATTCTTTAACTAAGTCAATTATGTAATTATTCAATTCGATTTTATGTTTCATGTTTAAAGCCTCGTTTTTGTGTTGATGGCTTCATTATACAGGCTTTTTTGCATTGTGCAAACTTTTATTTAAATATATTTATGCTACTTAGGTAGTAGGCAGGCGGCACGCGCGGCAAGCCGTGCGCGTTATGCCTGCCTTGTTTATGCGTCTTTTTTTTGTGCTGTAAAGGCTCGCGGCAAAGGCGAACCGATGACAGAAAGGCAGGCTGCATTTTCCATGGCGAGGGTGACACCCTCAGCGGAAAAACATTGGCACAGGTTACGCGATGGCATAGCGATGCAACCAGCAACGGGAACAGCCGGAGGCGATTTGCTCCATTCGTAAATTGTGGGATTAGGCGAAGGTAAAGGCGCAGAGGTGGCAGAATCCGCGACAAAGGTAGAGCTGGACGCAGCAGCGATAGATGCTAACCCATCATTTTTATAAAGATTATACCCAACGAAGCCCAAGCCCAGCAGCAGGAAAAAACCTAGAATTGCTAGCTTTTTTGGTAGCCTGAATTTATGCGTGTGCATAACCGCTGATGTGTAATAACTAAAGTGTTCTTTAGGGAATTTCCATAAAACAAAGTCGGCACGTTGCTGTTCTTTTCGGTCATTGGGTGCGTCGCAAGTGTGCGACCATTCGTACTTTGAAGCAGCTTGCAGGCCACGCGACCTATATAAATGCACGTGCAACCCAACAAGCTTGCGTATATGGTGATGCACAAATGTAGGCGCTTGAGTGATAAAAACAAGGTCATGACCTGAATGCCTATGTGTTTCCATAGCTGTTAGCCGCTCGTCAGTGACTAAGCCGCGTTGTGCGTTGCTTGGGTACAAATGCGCTTGTTGCGCTTCGTCGTAAATGACCAATGAACCCTCTGGTGTGTCTCGCCAATCGTCAGGTGCAGATTGTAAAAGTTGATGGTTGGTGAATTTTTCTTTCACTAAGCCGTTAATGTTAGTGTAAACAGGACGACCAGCCGCTAAAGCTTCTACTATTAAGCCGATAGAGTAAAGAGTCTTGCCTGAGCCTGGCACTGCTGTTATTAAAGTAATCATTACAAACTTGCCTCATATAAGTCAATAATAGCGTGCATGCCTTGCAAATAGCCTAACTCATAAACGAAGTAAAGCGCGATAATCGCGACAGCATATCTCATGCAACAACCCCCACCCAAGCACGGGCAGCTTGTATTGCGGCACGAGTTAGTAAAGCGGATGCAAGTATTGAAAGACCTTCAGGCACACCGGCAATAGACAGAATGGACAACACGCCAGCAGGTAATTGTACAAACATTGGCTGTATTAAATCCAACAAATTGACAATAAGAGCGTATAGCGATTTGTAGGTAAAGATAGCTATGCCTAGCGTTGCAAAAAGTCTAAGAATGAAACTACCTAGCGCGTACCCGATAACAAGCGTTAAAAGTTTAGCCATTTCTTACAACTCCAAGAGTTATCATAATTGCGAAAATGTAAGCAGAAATCAAGACAAAAGGTTTGGCGTAACTCGCAAGCTCACAAGCAGGCTCATAAGAAAGCTGCACGGTTTTATTTAAAAAAATAACATTTATTTCTATTGGAGCAGGACAAACGTTGACACCAAAATTTATAGAGTAATTGCGCTCAAAATCCTCATCATTAATTAATTGAGCTAAATCTTGTTCTTGGTCAAGCTCTGGATTAGGTTCTTTAAACCAATCAAGAAACGCGCAAACTGTGGGCATAAAGTCGCAGTCTGTAGGGATTTCTAGTTCTATTGGTGGTTGCTGTGAGCCGCCACCACCTGCATAGGTTGGTGCTGGTATCGTTGTTGTTGTTTCGGTTGAGCCTGTTAATTGTCCGTCTTCATAGGTTTTTTCTTCCTGCCGTTGTTTTAAGTCTAAGGACGGCTTAGGCGATGGATTGTCTTTAACATCAAAGTCAAACCATATGTTAGTTTCACGGACTCTAAACGGATTGCCGTTAGCATCAAATTCAGTGGTAGTTTTTGGCTCTCCCTGAAGCGTTGGCGATGATGTTATTTCTAGGTCATCTAATGTTAGTTGTGGGCTAAGAAAAAGCCAGTCTGATGGATCAGGATTATAACGCGAGTTTACAGCATCACTAATTTCAGCATCATCAACAGGCACTTTAGGACCAGTAATAGGCGACTGTATTTGATTTGTATAAAATCCTATTGTGTAACCTTCGGAATTAACAAAGGTAGCCGCCAAAGGTGAAAATGACTGGTTGACATAGGAATATGAGGGCACAACGCTAAATATGCCGTTATTTTGATAGAAATAACAAGGTCCTGCACTTGTAGCCGTGCAGTCTTTACTCATTTGTATACCGTTATCACAGAACGGACGATTAGGATATTCAGGTGTGCAACCGCCAGAGCTATAGATATTTGTTGCACATTGATAACCCGGTGGACAAGACGGAGTTAAAGGATCAGGTAAAGGCGGTGATACTTTGCTAACACTGCCGCCCTCCTCCATAAGCCAGCCTACACCATTTAGCAATTCTTGAATACCCAAAGCGCCCAACTGCATTGCTAGGTTACACTTAAAACCCGTCAGGCAACGAGTCGCAGCTGTTTTAAGACTATTGGTTGTTGCACGAGCAACAACAGGTAAAGGCGCACCTTTATTAATAGCATTAATGGTTATACCTGTGGGTAATGTTTGCTGCATGCCGCCAGAGTAGCGCGAGACGTGTGGCGTAATATCGCGAATGGGCGAGACGGAAACGCCTTGCGGTGTGTTCAGGGTGCTACTGTTAACTTGATAATAGCTTGTAATTGGATTTAGCGTTGTCGAAACATTACCGCGTGGAACTGGCGGGTCGGACGCTAACGCGGAAAAAGGAAGAAGGGCAACACAAAGCCCAAGTATACGAGGTAAACCCATTCAATTATTTCCATTTTATAAGCCTGAATTGTTCCACGTGGAACATGTAAAAAAGGGAGCTTGCGCCCCCTTTGTTGTTTAGAAAAACTGTGCTTTAATCCAGCGAATCCCAAGCACAACCGCAGCAAGTACAATAATTGCACCGCCGATGGTTACGATGTCACCTTGCACCGATGTGAGCTGGCCGGTAACTTCGGTAATGACTTCACCCATAGTGGTATCCTCATTATCTGTTAAGTAAAAGGCGCGCTATTTGCTGCACCCCCCAAGCGGTAGCAGTTAGCAGTAGCAACATGCCACCTATTTGAAGCCCTGCATTTTCAGGCAAGGCAAGCAAATCTGTTTTTTCTGCCCAAGTTGTGCAAATGTCATTTACAACCTCAGTACAGACGTAATACATCATTTTGACTCGACAGCAGAAGCAAAATCAAATTGGATTTCAAGCCGCTCATTTCTAACTGTATATTTGACAGGTACGTCATAAACGCCACGTGGTAAACGTACATCATCAAAAATAGCTATTTTTTCAGGATAAGGCGCGCTTGTGTGCACATAAACCTCTAGCAAGCTGAACTCTTTTCCAGTGCGTTTTGATGTAAGCATTTTTGGTGCTTCGCCAGTTAGTGTTACTTTAATTTTATTCATTTTTCCAATTCTCATGGCTAGTTAGGGTGTGCCACAGATTATCAAGCGAACCGCCATCAATTGTCAACTGTTTTCTTATTGTTTTTTGGTACTGTTTCACAAGATGAGCTAGAGCGCGCTCGTGGTCTGATGGTGCATGAATAGTGCCTAGTTTTAAATCAGACTGTTTTATTTTTGATTGAGTCATCATTTCTATTAATTCAGTAACCCAGCGATTCACGTTTAAAAATTCTGATGCTGGTAAGTGTGCAAGCTCTATCCGCGCTTGTTTTTTTGGTTTTATTTCAAATTCGAGACGTACTAAATCAGATGCAAAGCTAAATTGATGACCTTTTTCGTATAAGCGACAATAAACAGGTGATTGACGAGAGCCTACGTAGAGCGTGCGCCCCGTGTTTGTTTGTACCCAGTCACCCATGCAAGAAGTTTTTAAGCGATGATTTAGCGCGACTTTTTTAAGCATGTTAGCTAATTGTGTAAAGTATTCTTTGCCGTCGAGGTCGATTTTTACGTCTGCGCGAATTAATTGATATTCGATTCTATTTTTTACCAGCCAGTCAAAAAATTGATTCGAGAAATAACCGTTAGCACTGGTATATGTGCCAGTACCTACCGCAGAGCCGCCAGTTTGAATAAACATGTGTTTGGTGCTGCCTCTCACCAAATGCACCGCTTTTTCATAGCCGTATTTGGGGCGACCCCGCTCAATATCTAAGTCTAAATCGTGTGCAAGCCGCTCAACCAATTCCGAGAAATCTTGGTCTATGTTGCAGTTGTAGTAATCAAATTCAGTTATTTTTTTTATTTCTTCAAGCATTTTTTAAGCCTCAATTTTCTGTTTTTGGTAGACCTGACCCCCATATTATCATAGCGGGGGTTTACTGGGTTTTTATACAGTGGTTTTTTATCTTTTTTATTTTTTTAGATGTAAACAGTTGTGTAAAGGTTGGACACCGCCCGCCTCTAGTCGCAAGCGACCTGAGCCAAACAAAAAGCGCGTTTGTCTCAGCCCATACGGGTAACGAAGCGGCATAGCCTGTTATTTCCTATT
>JAVZOA010000070.1:0-5507 GCA_038882535.1 Bathyarchaeia archaeon
ATATATCAAAAATGAGCGGGAAAACTCGCTCATTCAAAATACCCATGTGAGCGTCTTATAAAACTATCTATTCATCTCTGCATAATGCCGGTTACCCATTCTAGGCCTACCCCGTTTCTGAAAGGTTATAATTTCTTATAACCATCATTCGGAGCGTTGACCTTCTCAGTCAAGCCCGCTCCGGCCACTTTAGGCTCATGGCCGGTGTACAGGTATTCATCCTTCAAAGAAAGCAATCTGCACTCACGGGTAGCCGCAGAGGCGCAGGCCACGCAGGGTTATGGCAAGTGAGGCCAGCCTGTCGTAGTCCACGCCACAGGTTTCGCATTTCGATATCCCCCAAGTTATCACCACAGACAGGACACTCTGAAGTCCCTCTTGGGTTCACATAAACGGTCTTGAATGAGGACTTGTATTCAATCATCTTTTGGTAAAGCCTTTCATTTGTTCAACTTTGTCCTGAACTTCCTGTTGTTTCCACTAGTCTTCAAAGACAAATGATGCGCCTGGGTTTTCCTTTACCATCTCCGTAGCTTTTGCAAATCATTGACACGGTTCTTCTGCCTACCTCTGGCCTGGCGCAGTTTCCTGTACTTCTTTTGTCTATTGTTCTTCTGCAGGCTCTTCCTCCTCCTGGAGAAGTCGTTCTGTATGTGCGCTATGTCAGAAATGCTCTGTGTGTCAGTCCTTTTCAGCGCAGGCCTACCAGCATTCACCGTCGCAAACGTGGAATCTATCGTGAAGTCCTGCGCCACGAAGCTAGGCTCCTTTCCTTTTCCGATATGGTTAACACATACAAAATTGTCAGTCAGCAAGAGCTCTGAAGCTTTGCCCTTGCTGTATGCCAGGAAGTGCTTGTTCTCAGTGTTTATTGGGACGTAAGCGTAATGCCCAGGCTGGAGCGTTGCTTTGTCACCTTGAACAGCTAGCTATCAATCCTCATTTCAAGCTTCTTCACAACAGGTATCCTCAGCTCGCCATGATTGTTTTTCTTATATTATCATGTAACGGCGGAAACGGGGTCGAGGTGGTGAATCGCATAATCGTAGTTTGACACGAACCACGGCTTGATCGCCTTTCTCAATGCAATTGGCGAAGGTATCCTATTGCAATATGTATAGCCATTTCATAGGCGACTTCAATAGCATACCTTATCGCGTTCTGCATGTCTGTGAGGTACTTCATTACTTCCTCTTGTGGCTCGTAGCGCCCGACAATTGTCCTCCCTAGATTTCCATGGATGGCTCATGGTTTTATCACCTTCAGTATTTCCTTTATCTTCATATGTATTATAGCTACTTATAAAGATCGTTGTGGCTGTTTTTAACCCAATGCATAAAGTGCAGTCTTTATCCCCTAACTGTGGTTCATTTCTATAAGGCCTTTGCTCCTTCAGGATACAGCATATTATCCTCAGCGAGAAGCCGCTACCACATCGTTTGCTTTCTCCTTAGCTAGCCTAATATAGAACTTTGCCACAGCTCCTTCAGGCTTATGTGTGAGCATGTAACCTGGTTGAGTATTTACCTCAGGTACCTGCTTCCTTATGCCACCATGGTATGTACTTCCACAAGAAGAATGTATTGATAGCCCTGCATAATATACTAGATGATAGGATTCAGGGAACCTGTCTATATCTCTATTTCACTTACCAGGTATTAGAAGCTGGCATACTCCTCAGCCTTCTCTTTCATCATTGATGCCTTATCCTCATTTAGTGCCTCAATTACGTGCAGATATCTTTGGGTCACCTATATCCTTCAACTTTTCAATAAAATTCTCATTAAATGGGCCAACGTCAACCTTCACGTTGTACATGTTGTTCTTCATTAAGGTTCTCACAAGCCCGATGCTAGTTCCCTCAGCTCCATTGTCTCCCTAGGCGATATATGGCATCCAGATATCCCCTGAGCAGATTTGTACCAGTGCATCCGTCTTGACCAAAGCTATTGCCTTTGTCTGCAACGGGTTTGACAACTCCATGCCTTTCCGCCAGCATCCTGTACCTCCAGTACCAGCTCTCAATCACTATGCTCAACTGAAGTGAGTTGGATAAACCCCCTTATCTGGCTCACACAACACCCTCAATTTTTTTTAACATGTATCAATTATCATCAAATTCAGTAGCGTTTTTTTATGATTTATTCCTACATATATGTGTTTACGATCATCTAAACTCCTTATTTTTGCTCACGAATGATTAAATTTGATCATTTGGTAACATTAATACAACAAAGCAGTCATTATGTAATATTTTTAAATTTCAAAGTGGTATCTTGTATTAATGGATCAGCTCGGATTTATAATGATTGCAAAGGGGTTCAGGACATTTATTTTTGGTGCCGTGAGCGTCATGACCCCTATTTACCTTTCAGTACTTGGGTATTCCCCTTTTTACGTGGGATTTGCCCTCTTTATCGTGATTGCCGGCAACGTAATGTCAAACATACTATTAACATGGTACAGCAACATGTTTGGAAGGAAGAGGTTCTTACTGGTGTTCAGTGCGTTGATGGTGTTTTCCGGTCTGTTGCTGTTCTACACGACAGCTTTACGGCTGATCTTTTTGGCACTTTTTCTGGGCAACATAAGCACGACAGGCACCGAAGCCGGACCATTCCAATCAATCGAAACTGGCGTCATACCATCCATGGTTTCGGAGTCAAGGAGAAGCAGGATTTTCGGGGTCTATAACCTGATAGGTTATAGTGCTTCGTCTATTGGTGCCCTAGCTTCTTCGTTGCCTGCATATTTCAAGCAATCCATAGCTGCTTTTAAGGGAATATACCTTGCTTATGCATTTGTGGGGTTGCTGCTTTTTATTGTGTACACTATGCTTAATAGCATTGAAGCTTCCAAAAAGGGCACTGGTTTGATGTATATGACCAAAAACGGCTTAAATGACATAAAAAAAATTTCTTTACTATTTTCTATGGATGCATTTGGAGGGGGGTTCGTAACCCAGTCAATCATGTCATACTGGTTTTACCTTGTATACCACGTATCGCTACAAGACCTTGGGGCAATATTTATGGTGGTGAACATAATAACAGCGCTGTCGATACTGGGTTCGTCATATATTGCTGGAAGGATAGGTAACCTGAGGACAATGGTGTTCACCCATCTGATATCAAGCGCGTTCCTGGTAATGATACCTTTTGCAGGATCACTTACAGGCAGCCTTGCATTTCTATTCCTCAGGCAAAGCACTTCACAGATGGATGTGCCAACCAGGCAAACTTTCATGACCCAAATATTTGATGAAAGCGAAAGGGTATCTGCAAACGCTGTGACAAATACCTTCAGGAGCATAAGTACGCTTCCAGGGTCTCCAGCTGTAGGGTTAGCGCTATCTACTGGGCTATTTTACATGCCATATATAATTGGCGGCGGCACCAAGATGCTGTATGATGCTTCCATTTTTGCTTTGTATAGGAAGAGAACCCGCTAAAGCTTAATATATATCATATTAAATGTGATGTTCATGTCATATGGGACACCTGAACTGGTTGATTTTGAAGAGGAAGGCGGCGAGCACTGGATAACCTTGAAGCTCAAGGATGGCGCGGTGATCAAGGTCAAGACAGAAATAGCTGGTGTACTGAGAATGGGAAATGACCCAAACACAGGCATACCAGTTTATGCCGTGCAGGCAACAAATGTAATAAGGCTTGTAACTGTACCAAAGGACCTCATGAAGAGAAAGCAGCCTGGCGAAACTTATGGTTAAAGGCGTGCTGGAAGTAACCAAACTCACAGTAAGATACGCAGAAAGGATTGCGGTAAATGAGCTGAGCTTTAGCGTAAAGGGTGGAGAAATATACGGCCTGCTTGGTCCTAACGGTGCAGGCAAATCCTCAACTATCAAGTCAGTTTTGGGACTAGTAAAATATACTGGAGAGATTAACATACTTGAAATGGGGCCCCCGTCGTCTAGGGTAATGAACAGCATTGGTGTTGTCATGGAAACGCCTGCGCTCCTCGAAGCACTTACTCCAAGGGAATTCTTTGAATTTGCAGGTTCAGTGAGAGGTTCGTTTGACCAGAAAAGGGTTGAAGCATTAGTTGATGCGTTTGAGCTAACGGAATATATGGATATGCCCACGGCGTCACTTTCTGCTGGCAACAAGCAGAAGGTAGCCGTAGTTTCCGCAATGATGCATAGGCCCAAGTTGCTGTTGTTGGATGAACCATTTAATGCCCTGGATGTCAAATCAGTGAGGATAATGAAGGGGCTGATACAGAAACACGTTGATGAAGGTGGTGCAGTGTTATTCTCCACACACATAATGGAGGTTGCAGAGAAGATATGTACCAGGATAGGCATAATAAATGCAGGAAAGATAATGGCAGAAGGCACTTTACAGGAAATAGAGGAGCAGGCCAATGCCGGTAACCTTGAAGATGCCTTCCTAAAAACGATACATGCTGATGAACAGATTAAGTCTCTGCTGGAAGGGCTTTAGGAATGTACAGCATCAGGAAGGTCTCATCAACAGTTTACAGGGAGCTTCTGTTCCAGGGATACACCGCCTCCAGGCTCTCTGGGATGAAACCTTCAAATTCAAGGTCAGCTATAAGGGCATCAAAGTGGAATAAGATAATTCTCAGCATAACATATAGTGGCATACTTGCCTTAATGAGTGTGATCTCTTATATCATAGGCAGACCTTATTCGAGCTCTCTTGAATCATTTGTGTGGTCTTTTTTCATGGTTACGATTTCATCGCTTAATTTATCATTTGCGACGCAGCAGTCAAGTTACATAAAAGACCTGCTTCTTACTTTATCAGTAAATGAGGGAGACTTTTCAAGGATTGCAACGCTTTCCTTCTTTATGACAATGGACTTTCCGGTCTACAGCGCAATAGTGGTAACTGCAATAATTTCACTGTTGTTCGGAGGATTTCCATATCCATTTATGGGTTCAATTCAAGGCATAGCTATTGGTATAGCTACATCATCTGTATTTGTAATTGTTGGCAGCAAGGGGTCCAGCAGGCCAAGGCTCAGGTCTATTTTTAGAGCTATATCAATATTGCCGCTTATGATTGTAGTAATGTTCAGCAGCTTTATAATGGAGATTAGCCCTTCTAGCATGAATCACGCACTTTCATTTTTGCCAGTGACCAGCACTTTCTTTGCCGGAGAAGGGATCATTTATTCCGTTGTAACCTTGATTTACACTGCAATGTTTATTGCGCTAGCTGTGTTGCTATTCTTCAGGGCTAGCGGGTTCATCCTTTCCACACAGGAAATTTACATATCATTGCGCAGAAAGGCAGCACGCAGTTTCAACATCAGGGGGAGCATCAGTGCCTTACTAAGGGTGGACATGGTGCAGTCTTTTCGATCAAGGATAGCCGGTATTTGGGCGCTACCATTCGGTTACCTTATAGCTGCAATTGCATCAGCTTTTTCCAACGGGCCTTACATATCCAGCAATACTTTCATGTTTATAGTGTCGTATCCCCTTATTCTTGGAATAATGCTTTCATTTTTGCCAT
>JAVZOA010000071.1:0-5489 GCA_038882535.1 Bathyarchaeia archaeon
CCCGCAAAGCGGCGATTCAAACTCTGTAAGTTTTATAATCGAACAGAATTCGGAACTGACATGGCTGTGGAAGAAGGAATGCACACTAAGCATAAACTCAGAACATGGCTCTCCAGATCCGCCTTGTGGGGTTCACTGGCTCGAGGAAAACACCAAAGTATGCGCATCAGTCCAAAGCATAGCTGACGAAACACAAAACTCAAGGTTTAAATGTGTCGGCTTTGCTGGGAGTGGTTCAGCGCCTCAAAGCGGTTCTTCATGCTCAGTAACGTTTACGATTACCCAGCCCTCTTCCATAACATGGAAGTGGACCCAGCAGTTCAGACTTACGTTAAAGACAGATCCTGAAGGCCTTCCATCACCCATAGTCTCGCCAGCCCAAGAGTGGTATGACCAAGGAGCCCCAATAAAAATAACAGCTCAAAACGTTGCTAATTATAACTTTGAAACATGGATTATCGATGGCTCAGAAGTGAAAGGGAACCCAATAACGCTTACGGTGAGCTCGCCCCACTACATAATTGCGAAGTATTCTGAGAAGCAAAGTCCCCCACCAACCCCTGAACCAGTCCCAAGCTCGATTTCCTGTGAAGTATCTTCCAACTACATATCAATAGGCGAACAAGTAGAAGTGAGTGGCTCAATCAGTCCAGCTCATGCAAAGGTTGAAGTAAAAATCGTTTACACAAAGCCTGATGGCTATATCATTACGAGGAAGGTCTTGACAGATGATACAGGCCGATACTCTGACAGGCTCCAACCAGATTTAATAGGAACATGGAGCGTACAGGCTTCTTGGGACGGGGACTCTGACCATAAGGCGGCAACAAGTGGGAAAGTTTACTTCTCTGTAGTCTCGATCCAAAGAGCTTTCAAGATTCTCTTAGCAAAGAACGCAACAGAGCTAAAGTTTGGTGACGCAGTAAACTACACGATCACGCTTCTAGACGATAAAGGAAGCGAACTCGATCCAGACTCACTTAACGTATACTTCGACGCCCAAAGCGTACAGGCGAAAAAGCTTGCTCCAGGCAAGTATTGCGTAGTTATAATAGGCCTTAGGGCAGGATTGCACACACTTTCGGTAATAGCATCTAAAAACGGAGCCGAACAGACAGCCTACGATAACTTTTTAGTCAAGAAAGCAAATGCTGTCATAACAATTTCGGCAAACAAAGAAACGTACGAAGAAGGCGAATCAATAGAGCTTAACGGCAAGGTAGAGCCGGCAATAAAAGAAGCAAACATTCTTGTACAAATAACGCTTCCAACAAAAGAAGTCAGAGTATACTATGCAAACGCAGATTCTGAGGGCCATTTCACTCTAACAATTCCAGCAAACTTAAACGGGACATGGAAGTTCAAGGCAAGGTTTCTTGGCGATCTTAACTATGAGGCTACTGAGAGCACTGAGCTAAAGGTAAGCGTTGAAAAGAAGACTTCAGAGCAAGGAAGATCTGAAGAAACCATTCCTCAGGATAGCAGAAAAGAAGAACAAAAGACTGAGGAAAGAGGTCTAGGTCTTTCAGAGATACTGAACATTGTCTTAGCTATTGTCGTCATAGTCTTTGTAATAATTTTCATAAAAGGTTGGAGGTGAAAAGCATGGTTGTAAAAGCGCTTGCCTCCCAAGGAGACTTCATCACAAACCTAACAAAGGAGATTTCAAGAATAACAGCTGAGCTGGCCTTGCTTGGCTTTGCCCTCGCCGCATTTGCCTGGACCATTTGCTGGCTCATAATAGTTGTTCCCTATACTCCAAGAAGGTACAAAGAATGGGCTTATCAGCACAGAGTCACAATAATAGAGTCAACGTTCTGGTTTGCGCTGTTTAACGCTATAGTTTCGGTAATCCTTTGGGTTGTAAGCCTAGGAGGCTAGGCTTTGATAACACAACTTTTAGCCCTAGCGCTCGCATTTGCAGGAATGAATGCAGCTCTAAGCTATGCGCTCTGGGTTTCTCCTCTTCCAAAGAACTGGAAAGTCCATGCATACCACTTGTATTCTGATGCCATAACAATTAACATCCTTGTTTTTTCTGTAAGCCTCGTCCAAATACTTGTTAGCTCCTTAGCAAAAATCCTCTCAGTAAACTTGACAGGCCCTATGCAAGTGCCCACACTATCCTTTACAGCAATCATGGCCCAGCTTGGCAGTTTACTTGGCGGGATTTTGGCCGTTATGGCGGTGTGCGCGTCGACCGGTCTAGAATCTGTTAGCAGTATGCTGGGGCTTGCGGGCAACGTAGTAACAGGAAGCATGATGCTTTGGAGCATAATATTTTTAGCGATAAACCTTATCCTGAAATTCTGGATCCTGCTTTATGTTGTAGGGATCGTCTTCTACTCTGTGCCGTTCAGGCTAACAAGAAAAATAGGCTCTACGCTCATGGCCTCTTCATGCGTGCTAGTTGTAGGGCTACCCCTCCTTCCAGACTTCGCCTTGATGCTCGAATGGACAATCGGCTTCCAACCAGTTTTTGAGAGCTTCATGTCGAGGATTCAGAAGCTTGACATCTTAACTTTGCTTCCGCCTTATGGGTTTAACGACATCATAAGCGCAGTATTCCAGATGCTTAGCGGCCTGTTTATTGCACTCATTATTTTTCCAATGATCTATCTGTGGATTCTTTCAAAGGTAACAAGAAGGCTGAGCGAGCTGATAGGAGGTTACTCTGGCGAGCTAGACCTTTCAAGGTGGATCTCATGAAATTCTTCAAAGTCGTAATAATCTCTTCTATCACTTTACTATCAACCTTCTACTCCCTTTTATTGTCTGGAAAAACTGAAGAGGCCCGCTTCTTTCTTTCTGCGCTGTGCGCGTTCTACCTTATCCTTTTCCTGATATGCTTCCTTGTAAAAAAGCTGGGTGAGAAGAGATGGAAAAGAAACTAGTCATTTTCATTCTGGGTTTCCTATCGAGCATAGCCCTCGTCTTCAGACTTGGCTTGAACTTTAATTTAGAGCGGAAGACCATCATACCCCTTACAGTGATCTCCATCCTTTTAGGTCTCACTTTTTACATAACCCTGAGATGGAAGGACATAAGCTTTGAGAGGAACCTCAAGGATAGGCCAATTGAGCCTGAGAAAATGTTCCCTGAGTTGAACATTGACTCAATAATTCCGAAAGAAGACTACGTCGTTGTGAAAAAACGCAACGGTATGCTGAAGCTCATACGCTTTCTCAGGGTTGTGGACATACCCTACTCCATAGAGGATATGGAAAAGGACAGAAAACTATGGGTGATGGAAAATGTCTCAAGGCTTTTATCAGCAATCAACTTTGAGTGCAAGCTTATCCACAGTATAAAACCGTTTGATAGAGAAAGCTATCTAAAGGAGCTAAGAAGAAAAAGGGAAGAGATACAAGTTAGAATCGACGTCCAAGGCAAAAACGCTGAGCTTGAGACAAAGCTTAGGATTTTTGACAGACTTATCGAAAGGCTGATAATGGGAGAGCAAGCCTTCCAAGATGAAATAACTTTAGAAATAATGGTTTCCGGATCCTCTGAACAAAGCCTCCTTGTTGAGCTAGGAAAGAACACAAAAAGCCTTCAAGCTATGCTCGAGTCGACTCTAAACCTTAAAACGGAAGTGCTTAAAGGGAGAGAAGTTCTCTCGTGCATCCAAAACTTTCTTGGAGCTGAAGAATATGGCTAAGATACTTTCTTTCGACCTTGCTGGTTTAATACCAATCTCAAAACCTAAGTTTCCATCTTTGGAAAAGATTTCTAAAGGGGTTTACCTAGGAAGAGTCAGTGTTCGCAACATACCATTCTTCTGGAACCCTGATCCTTCGACAGGCATGAAAAACCCGCATATTGTGGTCCTCGGGGTTACGGGAAGCGGGAAGTCTTGTACTATGAAAACAATAATAACAATGGCATGGTGCCTTCTTGATCTTGAAGGAATTCTCATAATAGACTTTAAAGGAGAATATTCTTCCCTTGTAGAAAACCTCGGCGGTAAAGTTGTATACTTTGGCAAGGGTGGAAAGATAAACCCGTTTGAGCTGGCAGAATGCCATGTTAACGACAGGATAAATCAGGTTGTAGAAATGTTTAAGGCGTTAAACAACTGGGGACCCAGACAGACTAACGTTTTTACCGAATGTGTAAAAAGGGCATATGCCGAAAAAGGGTTTGTTGGAAACGGCCCTTATCCGCCTGACGAAATCGCGCCAAAGTTAAAGGATGTTGTCGAGCAGCTTAAGAGGATGAAAGAAAATTCGAAGTCCCAAGACACAAGGAATAGGATAGATGCTCTGCTTGAATACCTTGAGAGGACTTCTGAGGGCGGTTCATACGACTTTTGGAGCTCTTCCTCAAACGTTAAGGTCGGTGACTTACTCTCAAGTTTAGTGAATATAGACCTCTCAGGCATCAACGACATAAAAGCCAAGGAATTCATAGCATGGACAATACTTCAGTACATTTATGCGCAACTAAGAGGGATAAACAAGCTAAGGGTTATGATAGTTCTCGATGAGTGCCATAGAATTTGTAAGGACAAACACAGCTTACCAGTTAAGCTGATTAAAGAGGGGAGATCCGCGGGTTTTGCAGTGCTCGTTGGCACACAATCGCCTTTTGATGTTGATGATGAAATATTGAGCAATGCAGGGACAAGAATAATCCACCAGATAGACAAGAGCAATTACGTTTATGAAATTTCTAAAACACTTGGCCTCACAAGAAGAGAAGAGGAAATCATTAAAACTCTGGGAATAGGAGAATGCTTGGTTCAAATAAACTCTGATCCTTCTAGGCCCGCTGTGGTGAAGATAGACTATGATTTAATAAAGGACATCGACGCTTCTGAAAAACTCCACAGCCTCCCTGAAAATGGTGTGGAAAAAAGGGGGGTCGAGCTGGAAGAAGTTGAAACGAAGCTTCTCCTTGATATTGCAGAAAACCCAGCATCAAAAATTGTTGAGCGCTACAAGAGAATAGGAGTGAACGAGTACCAAGGAAATAAGGCACAAAGGAAACTTTTGGAAAAGGGGCTCGTGGAATCCTTTACGCTAAAGGATCTTGAAGGGAACTATTGGGGAAAAACACTCAGGCTTACTGAAAAGGGCATAGCTACACTAACAAGCTTAGGTTTTAACCTAAAAGAGTCGATGAGAAGGGGCGGGACTCTTCATTTACACATTATTAAACAGATTGAGGATCTATTAACAAGAGAAGGGTTAAGCTTTCAAGAAGAGTTCCCGGTAGGAAACGGAAGGACTGTGGACCTGTATGTTTGCGGAAAGGCTGCTATAGAAGTTGAGACTGGCGAGAGCAATATGGAAAAGAACTTGGAAAAGCTTTCGGGGCTCGATTGTCTAAAAATTGTTGTTTGTGCAAATTCGAGCGTGAAAAGGAAGGTTGAGGAAATAGCAAAAAATTTTGAAGAAGTAAAAGTTGTTGAAACAAAAGAGTTTTCAGAAGTTTTGAAGATGATTAAAGAGCTTTAAGAAATAGTGCTAGTTTAGCACTTTTAG
>JAVZOA010000072.1:0-5352 GCA_038882535.1 Bathyarchaeia archaeon
TGCTTTTGCTTTTGCTTTTTGCTTTTTTGCATACTTTCGTTATTCGTAGATTTTGCGGTCTTGGCCGCTTAGCGCTTTAGCGCTTAGCGGGGCGGCGCATTTCCTGGGTTTTCAAATCAAATTAGCGTAGCGTTTTTGATTTGGAAGCGCAGGACGCCAGCCATAATGCAGCAGGTTTTCACGACAAATTAGCGTAGCGTTTTTGGCGGGGAAGCCTGCGGTGAGTTTTTACAACCCCCGTATAGTAATACGGGGGTAACAAATTAAGGTTTTAAAAATGCGCAAGATGCAACCAAGATTTGATGCTTTCGTTTTTAACGCAAACCTAGACGTCATCAGCGTTTGCCAGCATTTCGAGCTGTTGGGTTTTTCGCTTTTACCACATTCCGCAACCCTTGGCTATAGATATGCTTACATTTTAGAGCTTGGCGGTTTGAATCATGGTTTGATTCAATATGGCGGTGATAATGTTGGGTCTGGTGTTTATGTTTCTGTGACTGGTTCACACTCTGGGCGCGTTCGTGATTCTGTCCAGCACTGGGACGCAAAATTGCTACGCGCTGATGTTGCCTTAGATTTTGACGGGGCACAGTATTTTTCTCAAATCGCTGTCGATCTTGTAAATCTCGCAAAAGAAAAAAAACTTAAAACCTCAACAGTTGGCGACTGGGCGCAACAGATAGGCGGTCGAACTCTCTATATTGGCTCACGTCAATCGACTTACATGATTCGACTTTATGAAAAATACAAACAAAAAGGTGTCGATTGTGGCGGCTCTGAACTTGTGCGCCTTGAGCTTGAAATAAAACCCGCTTTACATGCTCGTGTTCATGCTTTTACAATGTCTGCACTAGAATTGCTCTCATGTGCAAAAACGTATGCCAGCATTTATGAAAAATATATATCTCTCACTGATGCTCAATCACTAACGAAGCCTAGAAAAATGACCAACCACGAAAAAGCATTTGCCCAAATGATCAAACAATATCAAAAAACAATTCAAAAACAGCTTGACATATCGGGCGGATGTTTGGATACTTTCTATCGCTCGCTAATAACTCACCCGAACTGGAAAAATGAAAATGAATAAATTACGTATTACTTTGACTGGCGACTCTGCGCGTACTTTACAATCTAAGCGCACTGGTAAAGATTTCCAAATTCTTGATATTTACGTCCATGGCTCTGCGCCATATCCTGAAAAGATCGCAATTTTTGAAGACCCTCGCTTGCCTCGCGGCATCTATGATGTGCCTGTGCGTTTCGAAGTTCAAAACTCACGCCTTGAAGTTCGTTTTGATTTTAAAAACGCCACTGCTGTAGAGTCTAAATAATGTTTTTTTGTGTCGAGGTTGTTGATAATGTTTGCAGCTCATGGTTGCAAGCTGGCGACATTTTGACGCTACAAGATGCTTTAATCATTGGTGCGGGTTTTCTTTCGCTCTCTGGTTTAGCTTGGGGTCTTGGTCTCGTTGCCAAGGTAATTATTAACCGATAATGAGGAATTATCATGGAAGCAATCGGAACATCTGCCGCCGCCTCGATCGCCACAGTAGAACCTGTGTTGATTGTTGTTGGCGGTGCGATTATCGCGCTCGCTGCTGTTGCTCTCGGTATTCGCTGGGTTAAAGCAACGTTTTTCTAATAGCAGGGGGGCTTCGGCCTCCCTTTTTTTCTGGTGTTAGGTATGCGTTATGATTCCCTTTTTAATTATGCTGTGGTTGATTTTTATCGCTCCGCTTTTGCTGTTTCCGCGCTAACTGTACTTTTATTTTTTTTCGTTTCTTTCGCTCATGCCGCTAACCCTCCTGTACCACCAACAAACCCTGTTGGTTTTACGAAAGTAACCACGCCATATAGTTCTACAACATCACCGCCACAAATTTCGCATATTCCACCGCGCGGCGTTCCAAATGTTGGCGGCGGTTCGTCTTATCCCGTTCCGCCAACTCGCCCGATTACGCCTATCGTTTCTAATGGTGGTTTTAATGCGCCTGCTGGTGGGGGTATCACCATTGAGGGTGTTAAATCGCCACCAATACCGACATCAGGCACTGCCAATTACCCGAAACCGACCGTTAATAATGCAGCTAAATCGTTGTTACGCAACAATCTTGCTGGTCTTGCGCTAGGTGCTGGTTTGCAGGCGTTATTAGACGGTATCGGTGGTTTAATTGATGAGGGCGGCACTGTTTCATGGATCGAAGAAGTTGAGGCAGAGCCGATTTTAGGCTCATATTATCCCACTGGCGGTGCGGTCGCCTGCACTGATGGAAAAACCTATTCTTCTGCGCAATCCGCTTGTACTGATCAGCGTCAATGTCAAGGTGGCTATCAATCAGTTATTACTAAATCCACTGGTTATTCTTTTAGCTGTGCTTTAGGTAATCGTACTATCACCATCAATCGGTCTGTTGATTTCCAATGTCCTTCGGGTTCTGTTTTTGATCCTCGAAAAGGTGCTTGTCGAGAATCAATTACCGTTCCAATTCCGCCAACCGACATTGATGATCTGGTTGATAGTTCATATAATCCTCAACCTAGCGATTTCGATAACTTAACGCCTTATATGTTTCCTCAATCATATACGCAAAATCCGATACCTACTGTTTATTTGCCAACTGTAACAACAACACAAACTAATGCGGCTGGTGATACAACGACAACGAATACGACCACAAATATAGATTTTACTGTCGACAACAGCAAACCAATACCAGACGTTGAAACGACTGTCACCGAAAATAAAGAAAGCTTTACTAATGGTCAGCCTTCTGGTTCTAGTTCTACATCAACAACAAACAAACCGAACAATAACCCACAAGCACCGCCAGCTACTGGCGGTGGTACTACTGTCCAGTTTCCAGAGATGCCGGTTGATTGTGATCTTTTCCCGACTGCCTGCGCTTGGATGGAATGGACTAAACAAGAACCAGAAGAACCAGAAGACAATCTCTCTGATTTGTTGCAAGAAGTTCCTATTGATAAGGAAACTTACACAATAACAGGCGGGGCAGCGACCTGCCCCGCGCCTATTGTCCTGAATCTTTCACAGTTTGGTTCTAGGGAAGTTTCATATCAGCCTCTATGTGATCTTGCTAGTACTATGAAGTATTTGTATTTGGCTCTAATGGCTTTTGCCGCCGCTGTTTTGCTGAATAGGAGTATTAACCGTGTTTAACATTTTGATGCGTGTATTTAGTTGGGCTATAACCTTTGGTCTTGGCTCGTTCCTTTTTAAAGTCGGTGTCGCCTTGTTTGTTTTTGTAGGTTTAGACTTACTTATTACTCAGGCTTTGGATTTATTGCAAGGCTATATATCAGGCATCCCTGCCGATTTATTGCAGATTTTAGAGCTAATGGGCTTTAGCACTGGTCTATCTATCATGGCTAGCGCTATGGTTACTGCTGTCGCGCTTAAAACTGCGATCAATAAAGTTAATTTAGGGTCTATAAAAGCATGATCACTCTAATTACTGCTGTACCTGGTTCGGGTAAAACACTGTTAGCTGTAGGTCTTATCATCAAATATACAACTGAAGGTCGCCATGTCTACCACAATATAAATGGCCTTCAGGTGCACAAGTTTCCGCATCCTGACCGCATCCATGATGCGCCTAATGATTGGCGTGACACGCCTCATGGCTCTGTCGTTATTTATGACGAATGCCAGCAGCCGCATTTATATCCCGCAACCGCTCAACGTGGTGCTGTAGATGACGAAAGGCTGACCGCTATGGAAACGCATCGCCACACTGGTCACGATTTGATATTTATCACGCAAGCACCAACCTTTTTGCATCACCATGCACGCAAGCTGGTTGGCCAACATATCCACTTATATAGAGGCGGCGGTTCTAAAATTGTTGCGCGTTATGAGTGGAGTCACGTTTGCGATAATCCGAACGATCGACGCGAACAAGAAAGGGCAGACTTTCAGGCGTTCCCTTTTAATAAGGCTCATTTCGACCTTTATCAATCCAGCACAATTCACACACACAAATTCAAAATACCGAGAAAATTAATAATTCTTGGTATTTTTATTTTGTCTCTTGTCTCGTTTCTCGTTTATCTTGGTTATGACTCTTTTTTAGTTACTGGTGAGTTTCACAAACAGCCAGAAAGCCCGCCAGCGCAAGTGCAGGCACGCGCGGCGGCTGTACCTGCTATTTATTCATGGGCTTCAGCAGAACCCGCTATTCCCGTTGCTGGCTGTATTGCTAATGCTGACCGTTCACGCTGCCAATGTTTCTCAGACGATGGTGTCACCCTTACATTAGAGCATGCTCAATGTTTAAGCATTTTGAATAACCCGCTACCTAGGTCTATCAAAGTCAATCAGTCGAAAAGTAAAAATAATTCATAAAAAAGTGTTGCATGTTGCAACCAATGATGTATAATGAACACATACAACAAAGGAGCAACACAACATGCAGAACTTAACTATTCAATTAACTTTCAACTTTGAACTTTCCGAAGATTCTTTATTCGATGCCATCGAATTATTAGAGTTTGCAGTCGAAAATGGTAAGGCACTGGCCTCCCTTCGTGCATACAATCAAATCTTTTCAGCAATCCATTTTTGTTATAAAACCGGCATTCTTTCTACTGCTGCTTTTTCGCGCTTAATGTGTCGTCTTGTTTGCTCCCATGATGGTGTTCTTATGCTTAATAAGGTGCGTTGATATGAATCCTGTATTTTCTTTTGACTCTTATAAGCTCATGGTTGACATTATCAGCCTGCACGGTGGTCAAGTACCCGTTGACGTTGATCGCTCCACCTTGCACCGCTGGCGCGTCTCTGGCCGCGTTCCGCCCGTGCATTATTGGCTTGCATATCACTACGGCCACAATTTTTTTAATGAAAATCACATTTTTATTGATTTCAATAATATTTTGGATTTCGAACATGACTACACGCCATCCTAACCACCCGCCCCGTTGTCAATGCTCGGTATGCTGGGCGCATCACTTCGCTGACGCGCTCGCTGTTATGCCTTATACAAAAACTGAACTCACCCCCTTCACTGATTACTTAACGTTCTATGACTTTACTAAACAGTTTGCTATTGAAAATTCGCACACGAACCGAGTCGGACTAGATGATCAAAAATAAATTAGCGTAGCGGTTTTGTTTTTGATTATCTAGGCCCTTATCTCGGCCTTAGCCTCTAGCTTGCTAGAGGCTTAGGTTTTCAACACGCATATCTTTAATTTTTGGCTTTTGCTTTTGCTTTTGCTTTTTGCTTTTTTGCATACTTTCGTTATTCGTAGATTTTGCGGTCTTGGCCGCTTAGCGCTTTAGCGCTTAGCGGGGCGGCGCATTTCCTGGGTTTTCAAATCAAATTAGCG
>JAVZOA010000073.1:0-5225 GCA_038882535.1 Bathyarchaeia archaeon
GTGCGGGTGGTGGCCGACCCAACCATTAGCCGAAACATTCACGAAATTGAGGTTAAGGGCGATTTTGGCGAACTGCGAATTCATGTGGAAAATGTGCCTTCCGTCGAAAATCCGAAAACAAGTTTTTTGGCAGCTCTTTCAGCCATCGCAACATTGAAGAGGTTAACAGAGCCCTTCGTTGTTGGAACATGAACCGCGGTTTTTCCTAAAATACTTCGTTTTTAAGGCTAGGATTTCCCTTTTCAGCCTTGTTCCCAAAGGTATGGCTTTTCCAACCGGTTCGCATAATCCTTTGCTTATAGCTTTAACAACCTCTTCGCAGTCGAGTTCGGCGTCCACCAGCGTATATGCTAAGCCTATTTCTGGGGCGTGGTGGGCGTCACTGCCACCAACATGTGGTACTCCAAGGTTTTTAGCTATTTCCAGTGCTTGCATCGTGGAACGTTTGAAGGGAAAAGCCGAAGCATTCACAACTTCTACAGCATCAAAATTCTTGTTTGTTTTCCGTCCCAGACTCGCCTTGAAAAAGGCTTTCGGGTGGCACGCGATAGCCAATCCGCCCAGGCTATGGATTCTTTCTATGGTCTCTTCTGCTGTTAGGCTTTTGGGTACAATCTCGCGGATATTCAGTCCAATTATGTGACCTTCCAAGCTGGAGACTTCTATGCCCGGTATAACTAGCAAGTCCGCCGCTGTTTTCGCCAGCTTTATTGCTCCGTCAATTCTGTCATGGTCTGTTATGGCTATTCCGTTTAATCCAGCCCTTTTAGCGTAAGGGATAAGCTCCTTTGGCTTTATTAACCCGTCATATGAGTAGCATGTGTGAATGTGGATGTCTATTTTGACTTTCAAAGGTTTTCACTCGCCATTGCCTTTCTAACTTTCTCCAACATTTCATCAAGTCTTTTCTCGTCAGCCTCTATTTTGCGGAAAAGCGGCTTAGCCTCAGCTATTTTGTGCCATGCTGGTAGGGGCTTTATGGCTTCATCCCACCTCTGCTCGTGAAGGCATCTTGGCAGGTTAAGAGTTTTCCATAGCTTCTCCGCTGTGAAGGGGACTATCGGGGCTGAAGTTATCGCCAGAGCCTTAACCAGCTGTGCAGCCACATAAATCACGGTTGCAGCTTTGGCTCTGTCACGTTTAATTAGGTTCCACGGCTCCTTTTCGTTCAAATACTGGTTTCCAAGGCGGCTTATGCCTATAACTCCGTTTACGGCTGACTGCAACCTGCAAGCTTCAAAATCAGCGGCAATCTCGCCAACCTTCTCTTTAAGGGCTTCAAGAACTTTTTTGTCATCCGCGTCCAGCCGGGCTGGTTCTGGAACTTGGCTGTTAAACTGTCTGTTTATGAAGGATAATGTGCGGTGAATAAAGTTGCCAAAGGTGTCGTTCAAGTCAGCGTTAATCTTTTCAGTGAAGATTTCCCATGAGAAGTTTGAGTCTTTCGTTTCTGGTCTTGTGGCTATTAGGAAGTAGCGCCAATAATCAGCTGGGAAAAGCTCCAGGGCTTCGTCAATCCATATGCCCCTCCGTAGGCTTTTTGAGGCTTTTTCGCCTTTGAACTGGAGGAATTCCGTGGTGGATACGTTCCATGGAAGGTTGTAGCCTTCATGTGTGCCTAGAAGAAGCGCTGGAAAAATTATTGTGTGGAATGGTATGTTGTCCTTTCCTATGAAAAACAGTGTTTTTGCGTCCTTGTTAAACCAGAACTCCCTCCACTTTTCAGGTTCGCCGCGATTTTTGAAGTACTCAATTGTAGCTGAAACATAGCCCAAAACAGCTTCAACCCAAACATAAATCGTCTTTTCCTCCGCCCCTGGAAAGGGAGCTGGAATCCCCCATTTTCCATCCCTCGTGACAGCCCTCGGCTTTAAACCCTCCCTTATCAAGTTTAGGCTGAAGTTTTTTGCGTTTGTCGGCAACTGCTTATTATTCCTAATATATTCCTCGAGCTCTTCCGCGAATTTCGGGAGGTCAAAATACCAGTGTTTGGTTTTCTTCAGCACTGGTTTTGCCTTGCATATAGCACAGTAGGGGTCTATAAGCAATGTGGGTTCTAAAAGCCTTCCACAAGAGTCTGCGCACTGGTCTCCTCTGGCTGGTGTGTATCCGCAGTAGGGGCATTTTCCCTCAACAAATCTGTCTGGAAGGAAGCGCTTGCATTTTTCACAGTAAAGCATCTCAGTTTCCTTTTCGAAGATGTAGCCGTTACTGTAAAGTTTCATGAAGTGCTTTTGGACAAAGTCTTTATGCACTAGGTTTTCTGTGCGTGTGTAGTTGTCAAAGGATATCCCCCACCTCTTGAAAAGCTCAACAACTTTCGCGTGAACCTTGTCAGTTAACTGTTTGGGCTGAACGCCAAGCCTAATGGCTTCAACCTCTATCGGTGTCCCATGCTCATCCGAACCACTGACCATAATAACATCTTCGCCTTTTAGACGGTAATATCTAGCTACAACATCAGTTGACAGAACTTGCACCATGGTACCCAAGTGCGGCGTATAATTCACGTAAGGCCAAGCGGACGCAACTAAAATTTTCCCGAGCTCCACACACCTCCAACATCCAAACTGCTATAAAGTAGAGTAAGAGTTCATGCTTAAAAATTAAATGGAAAAACAGGGGAGTTTAAGGCTATTCAGACTTTTCCTTCTCTTCTTCCTCAACCCATATGGCTTTGGGTCTTCGCGTGGAGAAGAATATGATCGCCGCAATTATAATAGTGCAAACAATCATCAACACCACTTGTACGGTAATCAAGGTCAATAGTTTGTCCATGTTCTCTAATAGACTACCCATGTTCTCCAGCGATGTATACGAAGGTAAAATAACGGATAGCCCACCTATATCGCGTTCGGGCGTATATATGATTGATCCAATGCCGTATACAACCTTAACTCTGATGTTTTTTGGGGTGTAGGCTCTACTATCTGCAGGTATCTCAAAAGTTATTGTAGTGTTCCAGCTTTGGTCTTTAGGCAACGCATAATTGTTTGCATCTATAATGTAGTCCCCACCCCAGACAGGTTGGTACCATGGAAGGTAAATTGTCACATTTTTTAAGACAATTTCGTCTGGGCCTTCGTTGTACACCCAAATTTTTAGTGTTACAGTTTCGCCTGGCATGTATTGAGGCTTATCTGTGTAGCCGTAGACTCTAACGGTGGCAATGCATTCCGCTTTCTGAATCAGCATCGGCATCAGGACAGCTATCACAACTATCGTTAGAGGTAACAATATTTTCTTTTTCAAATAACCACCGATATGGGTATACATGGCTGTTCGCTTTTAAAACTTGCTAAGTTCACATCCTTATTATCTCGCTATTTTGCGATGCGTTTGTTTTACAAAAGCTCTAATTTCCATAATGGATGCATTTGACTTTATTCCTTTCGGGTTAAAGTGGGTTAGTGAAGCCTTAAAGCCCTTTTCTTTTAAGACTCTAATGAAAACTCTGACGGAGGGCACCGTCATGCCCATTTTACTACAGATTTTGTCTAAAACGTAATAGGTTGCTGGAGCCGAACACTCATCCTTAATCAGCAGCAATATTCGCCTAATCCTAGTTTTCAATTTGAGATTTCTCTTTTCTACTTCTTTCTCCATTAAAATGCAGAAGTTTTTGTCGGCTATATTCCCAAGCCATAATGGTCCAGCAAAATCCATTTTCGAGCCACATTGCGAACATTTTCCATCATGCCCAAATGCAGCATTTTTGTTTAAGGATTCTCTATATAGGCAGTTAAAGCAGTGAAGGATGTAGCCCATGTTTTGGAGGCTTTTGTCAGCATTTTTTGCGCCGTGCATTAGAACTGTGTAAACGCGTATGTAATGGTTTGTGCTGTGGCTGAAAAGCACTTTTATGCCCATCTCATGTTTTGCTGCTGTTGTTGCCAAGCAGCCTATTAGGAGCCTAACAGCCAGTTCGTGGCAGTACTCCGTTCTGAGGGGTTTCCCGCCATATTTTCGTATGCAAGCTTTCGGGTGTACTCCGCATAAGGGTGCCATGTCAGTGGCTGTTAAAGCGAGTAAACCGCCGTCTCTGAGGGCGCGTATGGCAGAATCCATGAAAGGTGATGGGGAGCCGAAGGGGTCTATGTCTATGACGTCAAAGCGTTTTCTCGGCGCGGCGTAACGAGCAAGCAACAGATTAGCATCCTTGTTTTTAACAGCCACAAGCTTCTCCAGTTTGTTCATTTTGACGTTGCATTTTGCAAGCTGGTAAGCCTTCTCATTAATGTCGTTGATTACGACTTTTTTGATGCCTTCCACTTCCTTTGCGAATCTTACCCCCCTTATGCCGCAGCCAGCCAGCGGCTCACATATGGAGATTTCACGTTTCATCATTTTTTGATACACCTGAACTGCTAGAACCGCGAAGTCTCGGTTTAGCTCCATGACTGGGTTGTAGAAGACCGGAGCTTTTGAAGGCGCATACTCGCTCTGCTTTTCAATAAAAGCTGAGAGCTTCGGGACAAGCGCCTTAACTTCGCCTTCTTGGACGATTTCTGTTGGAAAATCTATTTCCGGCTTTTCACAGTTCATTTCTGATTTGATAAACCTGATAGCCCATATTAGACTTCTGGTTCTATGCGGCGCCCAAAATGTTTTAGCTGTGAATAAATGTTATGATGAATAAACAACAAGGTGAAGTTGATGAGAGCGTTCATATCTGTTGATCTGGAAGGCATGCCCTACATTGTCACGCCGAGCCATTTGGGCTTGAAAGGCGCGTTGTATGAAGAGGCTAGGAAAATAGCCACAAAGGTTACGCTTGTTGTTGCGGATGAGCTGCACAAAAACGGCTTTGAAGAAATTGTTGTTGCAGACAGCCACGGCCCGATGGTTAATCTCTACGTGGAAGACTTGCCAGAATACGCGGAGATTGTTAGGGGTTTCCCCCGTCCATTAAGCATGGTTGCCGGCGTTGAAGAATGCGACGCCGCTGTTTTTCTTGGGTATCACGCCAAGTTTGGAACAGCAAAATCCTCCTTCGACCACACATATAGCGGCGGGAGCATACGGAAGGTTGAGGTTAACGGCGTCGAAGTAAGCGAATTCCTTTTGAATGCTTATGTTGCCGGGGAGTTGGGCGTTCCAGTAATAATGGTTGCTGGCGAAGCCCAGCTCATAAAAGACGATGTTAAAAGGTTTGCTCCATGGGCTGAAACAGTCAGCCTAAAAGACTCTTTGAGCAGAGTTTCCGCCAAAAGTCCAAGCATGAC
>JAVZOA010000074.1:0-5165 GCA_038882535.1 Bathyarchaeia archaeon
TGAAAATCATAGACCACCTAATCAAAGTTTTTGAACTCATCGGTGGAGATCGGTGGAGATCAAGGTTAGCGAAGGCTAGAGAAGACTTGTTTAAAATTATTGGGACGTTCCACGATTCAATGAAGGAATATGCTCACGCGCCAAGAGTCATTTTAACCTCCATATTTTTATCCGCGTTTTCGTGGTTCACTTATCTGGCTATCTGCTACTTGGTTTTTCTAGCCTTAGGTTTTGAAGATCCCTCCTTAAACATAATTGGTATTATTTTCGTAACGCAATCTATAGTAATGGCTGTGAAGTCCATCCCCATAGGTATACCCTTTGAGGTTGGGCTGCCAGAAATAACGATGACGACGCTGTACGTGGTTTTTGATGTACCATTCGATGTAAGTGCAACGGCAACAATCCTCACTAGGATTTTGTCGCTTTGGCTAAAGTTCTTTGTAGGATTTGCAATCCAACAATGGGTTGAAATCTCAGCGATAAAGGCATCACTTAAGAATGCTAAAACTGATAAAGGCTAAATTTCGCCTTTTCTCTGTTTAATTAAAGGTGTTGACAACGATAAAAATCGAAGACGCCTCGATAACGCATCTGGAAAGGCTTTTTGAAATTGAAATGGAATGTTTTAAGAGCGAAGCCTTCACAAAACAGCAAATAGCCCATCTGCTCACAAACCAGAACTGCATAAGCCTAATTGCAAAGGAAAATGACAAAATTATAGGTTTCATCATTGGAATGGTATATGTTGAGGACAACGTTTTAACTGGGCACATATTGACTATAGATGTTTCTCCAAACCACCGCCGCAAAGGCGTAGGAATCAAACTACTAGAAGAATTAGAGAAAATCTTCAGAGACAAGGGGGTGAAAGTTTGCCGTCTAGAGGTTAGAGAGGATAATGTTGCAGCATTAAATCTGTACCAAAAGTTTGGTTATAAAAAAGTTGGAAAGCTTCACCATTATTATGGAGATGCCCACGGAATACTCTTGGAGAAAGCGCTAGCTAAGCCTTAAAAGCTTAAGCTTCGTCTTCTCGTCAAAAGCCCTCTGCAAGTTTAAGCCTACGCCCTCAATTATGGCTAGCTCCGCTGTGGCGCCGACAACAGTGCCTTGCACTAAATGGCCGCCGAAGGCTTCGCCTCGCTCATTTGTGACAACGATGTGCGCATGAATTATTGTTTCACTTTCTTCGTCAACAGCAATATTCCCAGTGCATGAGGCAATTTCCAAAGGTCCATCTAATCGGATATATTTGTATTCGCCCTCCTTGTAATAGCCAAGTACAACCGTTTTTAGGCTTCCAATCACAATTATTAAACCAGCCTTCACCCCGCTTTTTTTAGTCTTTTGTTTAATGGCTTCTGCTAAATCTTCACCTTCGAGTATTCTTGAGAAAATTATTCTTCCTATTTTTCCTTCTAGCATGGCGTTCAGCCTCTTTTAGGCTGATGTCGTTGAATACTTTTAAATATATAGGTTTCTAGTAGGGTTAACGTAAACTCTAAAAGTCTCAATGTTCTAATTTGGATATGAGGATGGGCTTTGAAGGAAGATCGGAAGAAGGATAGGGGAAAGTTTAGAAGGGCAATAATTGTGCTTATTCGTAATACTACGTGGAGATGTGGGAAACTTGAGAGACTAATAGTTAAGCATCTCCACAAGGAACGCACTGGACTTGGAAAGCCTGGGACACCTTTGACAGACATGCTTCAAAGCTTTAAGTTGTCTGGGAAAAAGCGTAACGAGTTTTTAGATGCCATAAAGAGGCTGGAGAGAAGGAATATAGTAAAAATCCTAAAAATGTGAACTTTGCTTAGGCTTCGCCCTTCAGGATTTTTCAGTCAGCCTTTTTGCGTTTTCAATCCATCTCTGCGTTATTTTCGGTGAAATCTTAAGTTTGGAGGCTAGCTCTTTGGTCGATGCTTTGGCAAGTTCTTCGACAGTGTTTATGCCTAAGGCTTTAAGCTGTTCCGATCTCTTTTCGCCTATACCCTTAATTTTAGTTAATGGTGTTCCGGCAGGGGCAGCAATTTCCACGGCTTTCTCCTCTGCTGCGGTTGGAGTTGGAACCGGAGGCGGCAGTATGGGTTGAGTAGGTGGAGGCGGAGGCGCTGCTGATGGCGCAGCCACAGTGGTTTGCATTTTCACTTTTGGTCTTTGAGTGTAGCCTAGTCCAATGAAGAAAATTCCAAGTACAGCAGTCGTGATGATTCCAAGGGATTTGTATGTTTGGTCCATTTCGATGGCGAATACGATTCCGGTTATTACGAAGAATATTATGGCCACTGTGTATAGGGCATAATCTGAGCGCATTTTGTCTTTCTCCCTAGCCTTTATGTCTCATGGAATAGTTTAAATAATTTTCTACAGAATTCAAAAAAGAAAGTAGATTTTAGGGCGTTTTAGCCATTTACTTTAGTAATTCGTTTTCCGGAGGCGGCTTCTTTATCAATCCTTCCTTCATTAGGACTTTTAGGCTTTCTCTGGCGTTCTTTATTATGGATGTTGCTCTTTCGTAGAGTTCCTGTCTGCTAAGTTTTACTCTGGCTACGCCTTGCTCGATGGATTTTAGGGCGCATGCCACTGCCTCGCGTGGGAAGACTTCCCACTCCTCCATTCTTGGGAGTACATCCTCCTCGTGCATGCCCCTCTCTTCGGCAAATTTCGCCAGCTCTTCTGCGGCTGCAATGCACATGTCATCAGTAACCGTTTTAGCCTTCACGTCTAAGACCCCGCGGAATATTGCCGGGAAGCCCAAACTATTATTTACCTGGTTTGGAAAATCGCTTCTTCCAGTGGCTACAATGCGTGCCCCGGCTTCTTTTGCCTCCCAAGGCCATATTTCTGGTATGGGGTTTGCACATGCGAAAATTATTGCGTTGTCAGCCATTGTAGAGACCCACTCCTTCTTTATCGTTCCTGGTCCTGGTTTCGATGCCGCCACCACGGCGTCTACGCCTTTGAAGGCTTCCGTTATATCGCCTGTTCTGCCTTCAGCGTTTGTTATTTGGGCTAGCTTGTACTTCCATGGGTCTTCCTCTTTTGACAAATCTTTTCTCCCGGCGTGGATTATGCCCTTTGTGTCCACCATTATTATGTTTCCGGGTTTCATCCCCCATCTTATTAGGACGTAGGCTGTTCGGATGTTGGCTGCTCCTGCGCCTATGAGCGTTATTAGGCTTTCTTGTGGTTTTTTGCCGACTATTTTGAAGGCGTTTATTAAGCCAGCCAATATGACTGTGGCTGTTCCCTGCTGGTCGTCGTGCCAAACTGGAATTTGCAGTCGTTTTCTGGCTTCTTCTAGAACGTAGAAGCATTTGGGTTTTTCAATGTCTTCTAGGTTTATTCCGCCGAAGGAAGGCTCTATAAGCTCGCATGCACGGACAATTTCTTCAGGGTCTTTAGTTTTTAGGCATATGGGGAAGGCGTCAACACCGCCTAAATACTTGAAGAGTAGGGCTTTTCCCTCCATTACTGGCATGGCTGCCTCTGGACCTATGTCGCCCAAGCCTAAAACACGAGTGCCGTCGGAGACAACTGCTACATAGTTCCAACGGTTTGTCAATTCAAAAACTTTTTCAGGATTCGCTTGGATTTCTCTGCAGGGGGCTGCAACGCCAGGCGTATACCATATCGCAAAATCGTCTGGGCTTGTTATGGCGCATTTTGGCATAACTTGAACCTTTCCCTCGTAAAACTTGTGCATGGGCGGTGCAAGTTGGGAGGGCTTTTTTGCCTTGGCAAGAAGCTCTTCAACTGTTGGTTTTCTCTCCTCCTTTCCGGTTGAACACATAATATAATCTTCCCCTATTCTTTTAATGGAGATGTGTTGTTTCGTACATTAGAGCTTTAAGGGTTGCGGTAAAAGTTGATAAGCTTTAAAGTTGTATTATGAACTTGCAATTCAGATTTGCTGTTCATAACTTATATATTTGGGCGGGAAACCTCGTATTTTTATTCCGCATCAGAGATGACACCGCACTCCTGAGAAGTTCGCGTGCAAACGTAGCTGAACAGTATGCGTCTTCAAGGAGGACATGTGGGTGCTGGAGATTTACAAGGCTGGCCTCTTAATAACGGTTAGTCTTACGCTGATTTATGCCCTTCAAGGGTTTTATCCTGATTTTATCGGCGTCTTTTCCAACGCTTTTCCGCCAATCATAGCCGGCGCAGCGGTTGTTGTGTCTGGTTTGTCTCTGGAAAGATATTGGAGAAAAGCTAAGGGACAATTTTCCATTATTTGGTTCTATTTCACGTGCGGGCTTTTCCTCTGGTTTATTGGAGAAGCTGTTTGGGCTGGATACACGCTGGTACTTGGCGTTGAGCTGCCCTATCCATCCATCGCAGATGTCTTTTGGATATGTGGATACATTCCCTTTTTCATCGCCTTATATCTTTACGTTAAGTTATTTGGCGGCACACTAACAAAGAAAATGCTTGCATCATCTATGGGCATAACGGCTGCCCTAACCATTTTGGTCGCAAGTATGCTGCTGACACCCGTTTTAACAGCCGAAGAAAACCCAACAGCTGCAGTTATGGACTTTGCCTATCCAATCCTCGACCTTTCACTATTTTCTGTAGCGCTTCTTGGTCTCATAATTTTCTGGAAGGGAAAGCTTGGAAAATCATGGCTTTTGATTAACGCAGCCATATTACTGAATGCATGCGCCGACATATTGTTTAGCTGGACAACGGCACAGGAAATATATTATAGCGGGCACATGCTTGACCTTCTTTTCGACCTTACATACCTATTCTTTTTGATGGCCTTCTACGTCCACGCTAAAGAGTTTTGAGGTGGACATGGTGACCCAGAGAATGGAAGCCTTCAAGAAGGCTTTAGTGGAGGCTGTCGATGAAGGGTTACTCATGCTAGGGGAAAACGGAAGGGAAGTCATTTACTTTCGCCTCCAACAGTCTTACGCCCTTAAAAAGGAAGATATTCCCGGCCACCCGGAAATTTTTGTGGAATGCTTAAGAAGCATTTTTGGCTCTGGTGCAGAAGTTATTGAAAAAGCCGTCATTAAGAGCTTGTATAGTAAGCTTGGAATGGAATTTCACGCCGCGAAGAATTTTGGCTTTTTGGAATACTTGAAAGAAGCTAGAAAAGCCTTTGAGGAAAAGGCTGAATTAAGTCTTTAAATCCGAGTTCACCTAAT
>JAVZOA010000075.1:0-5098 GCA_038882535.1 Bathyarchaeia archaeon
AATGTACATTACCCTGGTCTTCTTTACGGTGCCGTTTCCAGCAGCGTTAAGGATGTCTGCTATAATCTCAAGTCTACTCCTATACTTTGCCATAAAATCACAACCAAACATGTAAAGAGCAAGCGAGAAAAATAATTAATTTAGTTTAAACTTCAATTTATGTGAAGCCAGCCCCTGCCGCCCTTCTTGGGCTGCTGTTTCTGTTTTTCACCTTCAAGGAATTGCCGACTTCTTCTAACTTTTCCTGAACAATTTTGTTTTGCAATAACTGTCCTAATGAATTTGCCCCATCCCCCGACAGATGGGCTTGGCGGAATGAACTTGTCCACATTGATTATTCCATGCGCCTCCAATATTTCTCTAAAATTGAGTAGCTTAAAATTTCTTGTGGCGAAAATTACTGTTCCTTTCTCGACAAACAGCATGGAATAATCTGCGTTTGCAATCCCCTCGGCCCTAATTTTGTCGTCAATCCGCTCCCTCCAAAGGCTCCTCCACTGTTTTTTCAACTCTTCAACCAATTCTTTGTTTGCGATAACCTCCATTATGTAATCCCTCCCTGATGGG
Source organism: Bathyarchaeia archaeon (assembly GCA_038882535.1). GTDB lineage: Archaea > Thermoproteota > Bathyarchaeia > Bathyarchaeales > Bathycorpusculaceae > JAGTQI01. Next base: position 568 of record JAVZOA010000075.1, read on the forward strand.
AGCGGATGAGAAACACTTTAACAAGATTTTGGTGTTCCCTTCTCCTCCCTCTTTAGACACCCTATTAGATGAAGCTGGAGTATTTAAAGTTGTAAGGATGAAAAATCTGGGTCAATTGTCTAGAACAAAAATACTTTTTTCTATAAAAGTTAGATTATTTAGCCAGAACCCATCTGGGACTAATATAGACTATAGTTTCTCAACGCTTAAAAGTGTCTGTTGAAACCTTATAGATTATGTTGTCAGCTTCTGATTTGCTATCAACGATAATGGAAGAGCGAATCTCCAACATAAAACAGTTGTCTGAAAGGCTTGAAATTCAAATTGATCAACTGCATCAAATTTTAACAAACTTGAACAGACATAATTTAGTGAAATATGATCCTAAGACAGGAGAAGTGTCCATACCGAAGTGGCTTCTAAACATTAACAAGCAAATGGAAACCTTGAAACCCGCAACTGGAGAGATCGTTCTTCCAAAATATCAGGAAATACAAATTCAAGACGTTGTCATTGGAAACTACACCAGGATTGACCTTCAACTGAAAATACGTTTGGGTTCCAGGCGCAAAGAAATAGCCATATGCACTATGGTTTAAAATGCAGGACGTATGTTACTTCCTTGAGCCTTTCTAAGAGGAGTTTACCCTTCTCAGTTATATAATATACAACAGAGCCATCTTCATTAGAGACTTTTTTGATTAAACCTTGTTTTAGGGCGGTTGAAAGATACTTTTGGAGGGTGAAGTAGCTTAAGTTTGCCTTATACATTAGGTGGGTCGCCTTTGCGCCTTTAAGGCATATGTTTAGAATATCTATGAGGATTTGGATTTCACCCCTCCGATGGCGACCCAATCATATTCACCGTTTGTTGGCGAAAATTAGAAATCTATTTTGTAAAAACGGCATTAAAAAACTTGCGGAAGCCTAGGTTATTTGGTTTAATTACATGTTACTACTCTTAAATTTAGGATTAAAAATACGCGGATCGTCTGGGCTATGATTTTATGTATTGATTATGCGAGAATGCTGGGGGTTGTTGAGCATGGCGCCGCAAAAGCTGCAGAAATTTACATTTAATGGTACACGTGACCCGCACATTGGGCAGATTGTGTGCAAGCTGAAAACTTGAAAGATAACCTCTCTGCCCCTCCTAGTTTTCTTTAAAAAACCGCGATCAGCCAGCTGATTTAGGTAGTCGCTTTCCGCTGCACGGCTTCTCCCTGTTTTTCTACTTACTTCAAGTGCTGTTGCCTCTCCAAGGGTCACAATAGCTTCCATTGTTTGCCTCAAGTGTTCCGGCAGGGATGCAAAAGTTCCTGGTACAAAATCCTTCGTGAGAGTGAGTTCAAGTTTCTTGACCATTGCATCGAGAGTATCCATTTGAGATTGCTGTTCGATTTTAGAAGGGCTGGACCTAAGTGAAATGGAATGCCTGAAATAATCAAGTGAACGTGTTAGATCTTCTTTTTGATTTCGGCTTAGGCTTTGACCAGTTAAAGTTTGATGGTTTAATATTTTGTCTAATTTTTTGTCAATTTTTCCTAGTAGGTTTTTGATGTCTTCCAACAGACTTGATATTCGCTTTGACACGTGTGTTACTAAAAGATTTGTTTCTTAAAAGCTTTTCGTAAAGTTTAAATATAAAATTATCTTTTTGTGTTGCGGTGTTAATAAATGAGTAGAACCGTGATTGTGGATGTGGTTATTCCAATAGTCTCGAAAATTATGGCTGAGGAGGGTTATGTTAACCCTTTTTGGCCTATTGAAATAAGGGATGAAAAGTTTATAGAGTTCCTCGAAGAGGAAATGCGAAGGCATTTTGGCGTGATAGGTTCTAATGGATGCCAACATCTCAAGGAACAGTTGGAAGAGGCGAAGAAAAATGATCCCTTTGCTTTTGAATATCTTGTGAAGCAGCTTTTGAGGAAATATGTTAAACTTTCTGTCATGTTAAGGAAAGCTAAGAAGACAGAGGGTGAACTTGAAGGGCCGCCGGACAGGTTTGCGGAGTTTAGGAGGCGTTACAATCAGCTTTTCAGTCAGACAACTTGACGACAACTGCATAAGTGCCTTTTGACTCAAAGAGGCGAAATAGTTGAATGAATTAATCCTATTATTTTTAGTGGTTGTGTTGGGGCTAATCTACATGCTTCTACAACAACAAGAGTCTACTCAACAGTCGTCAAACAGCCATCATGGTGTATCCCCGCCTTTGCCAGTTACACAACCGCCACTGCGATTTAGACTTGAATACGTTAGGCCAAACTTTCCAATGCAAGACTCCTTCTCCAATATTCAGCGTAGAGGCGCATGGTTTGAATTTAATAGGCAGGGATGGGCAACGCGTTCATCAATGAGCCAGCAACACCAGCCGTTTAGTAAAAATATTGTTGAAAACTGGCGGAAGTCTATAGTGGGCTTAATCAAACTTGCAGAAAGTAATTTGAAATTGGCTAAATCTCACCTTGCAACACAAAACTATAGGGGGGCGGTTAACGCGGCTATAACTAGTGTTGAGAACATTTCTCGTGCTTTATTGCATGGTTTTGGCGAAAAACCAGATCCCAGCCTTGGTCAAGAAGAACCGTTGATGATGGTTGCAAGAAGGCTTCGAGGAGAGGAAAGAGCACGGTTCGAGAGAATGGTTAAGGAAGCTGCAAAAATATGTCGAAACAAGATTTCTGAAGAACTCCCTTTGGAACATGACACTCCTACTCTACTTTTAGCTGAAGGAAAAGCCCGGCGAATAGTCACAGCTGCAACGAATGTTGTCAACGAGTTCAAGAGGATAATACAGGAACATTTTGGAACGGAAATAGCGGAATTGTCTGAAAAATGCCCAAAATGCCAATCGTTAACAATTAGTGTTTGGGCTTTTAATCAGCATGGAACAAACTATCAATGCGAAATTTGCGGCCACAAATGGATTCAGCCACCAAGCGAATAGAACTTTGAACGCTGGAACCTTAGTTTAGTAGCTCTTTCAGTAAGCGCTTCACTCCATGGCCAGTAGATTTTGGTCACGCCATTAAGTTGCTTGGTGTCTCTTAGCCTTTGCATTTAATAGTTTTGCGAAGACAATGGCAGCCGAAGCCGTGCCCAATAAGATTACGAGCGGATTTTGGAATTCTGGTATCGGGTTTTCGTCGCCGTTAACTGTTCCGGATATTCTGCCTGACTGTGCTGGCGGGAGTGGTGAAAGCTGGAAGTTTATGTTGGGGGTAACTTGGCCTACCGTAACGCTTACGCCGCTAACAGACTCTGTTGTATAGCCGGGGGCAGAAGCCGTCACGGTGTAAACTCCGGTTCCCAAACCACTTGAGATCACATAATTGCCATCTTGGTCTGTGCGGGCTTCTCCGTGGCCTGCTGGGCCGGAAGCGCTTACTTGGGCGTTGGCTATGGGATCGCCGCTTTTGTCTGTTACCTTTCCAGTAATTATTCCTGAGGGGGGCGGTGGAGCCACGGTTATTGGAATGTCCACGTTGCTTGTTTCTAAGCCTGCAATAACATTTATGCCCATGGCCTGTCCAAAATTCATGCCGTATATTGCCATAACAATGTATGTTCCTGTTCCCAACCCGCTTGAAATTCTATAATGCCCTGTTGCATTGGTTATGGCATATCCATAGTATTTACCGTCTTGGGAAGCTGCGGTAACTGTGGCATTTCCTAAGGGTACTCCACTTGGTACTGCGAACACTTTTCCTGAAATAATTCCAGAGCGTTCGAGGGCAAAGTTTACATCCTTTACCTCAGAACCAGCTATAACACTAACCCCTTCTATGGACTTCATGATGTAACCTTCCGGAAAAACAACTGTAACCTCATATATTCCAGTGTCAAGGTTTGAGATTATGCTGTAATCGCCGTTCGCATCTGTTAACCCATACCAACCATATTCTCCGTCGCTGGACGAAGCGACAACCATAATGTTTTTTAAAGGCGCTCCTGACGTAGCGTCTGTAACTTTGCCAGAAATTCCTCCGGACTTGCTTAGATAGAAGTTTATGCCAGACACTTCTTGTCCGGTAACAACTTGAACGTTCTCCCTCTCCGCGTTTATGTAGCCTTGTGCAAAAACTCTTACGGTGTATGTTCCAGTTGGTATGCCCTCGCTAATAAGGTATTGTCCCATGGAATTTGTTATAGCATAACCATGGCCATTAGGTCCGCTGGCTACAACCATGGCGTTTGCCACGGGCACTCCAGGTTCAGCATAGACAAAGCCAGAAAATTTTGTTTGTGCACTTGAAACAAGTGATGCTAAAAAATAGGCTGCGAAGCTGAAAAGCATTAGCAACACTATAGAGTATGCGGTAAGTTTGCATTTAATCAATTTTGACATGTTTTCACGCACAGCCTTCATGTTTAGGTATATTTGGATTTAAAACTTACGCAACCAAGTTTTTACATAAAGTTTTTAGTCGAAATAAACGTGAAAATTTTTGGAATAGTTATGAATGTTTGTGGCATCGTATGGAAATTATGGGTAAAGGTTATATTTCGCTTGAACTATTTGTTGTTA
>JAVZOA010000076.1:0-5021 GCA_038882535.1 Bathyarchaeia archaeon
GTTTTGTAGGTTTACATCTGTTTGTGAATCATTATGAGTGTTTCGTAAGACTTAATAAACTCTTTTCCCCTCTACCATATGTACATACGTAAAACACAACGGGGAAACCACAGTGTCCAGCCAAGAAGTTCTCGGAAAGAAGCCTCTACAAATCCTAGAGAAGATAAGGGAAAACCTCGAAAAGCTAAACGAGAAAATGGAAATAATGATTGAACTACAGAAGCATGGAAGAAGGGACATACAAACAATCCCACAAGAAGCCCCATTGGACGTTATGACCCTCCTTTCCATGCCAGACCACTTGCGAAAAACAGCCATGACGGTTTGTAGGCTTGGGCGAGCAACAGCTGATGAAGTCGCGCAGCAAACCCGAAGGGCAAGAGCCGTTGAAAGCGCCTATCTGAACCAGCTTGTTATTATGGGCTATCTTAAAAAGGAGCGAAAAGGACGGAAAGCCTATTTTTATGTTGAAAAGGAGAGCCAGGGGTGAAGCTTTTGGGCAAGATTGTGGCAATCCATTCCTACAAGGGTGGAACAGGGAAAACTCTCCTTTCAATAAATTTGGCTGTTACTTTGGCTAAACACGGCAAGAAAGTATGCCTCCTAGACTTGGATTTTAGGGCGCCAAGTCTTGCCCCCCTCCTGAAAGTGGAGAAGGTTGAGCATTGGCTTAATGATTACCTTAACGGAGTTTGTGAAATAGAAAAAGTCTTAATTGACCTAAGCGAAAGAATTGCCGACCAAGGGAAATTTTTTGTAGGGTTAGCCAATCCGTCAGTGGAAGCCATAAGGGACATGTCCTCAAAAGATAGGAAATGGGAAATGCGAGCTCTTGGAAGATTGCTTTCGCTTAGAAACTTGCTTCTAGACGCTAAGGGTTTTGATTACATAGTTTTCGACACAAGTCCCGGCTTACAGTACTCTTCAATAAACGCCATCGTGAGCGCTGACGTTGTTATAGTGGCATCAACCCTTGACAACTCTGATGTTGAAGGGACAAGACGAATGCTGCGGGAACTTTACGACTTGTTTGAAAAGAAAACGGAGATTGTTCTAAACAAGATTTTGTATGATGACGCCTTAAGGTCTGGAAAGGAGAAGTTGCAAGCCTTGGTTAAAGACATCTATGAAGTTCCACTTTTGGGGGTTATCCCCTGCTTCTGCGACATTTCAAGGGCTGAAGGAAAAATAATCTTTGTTCATGAAAAGCCAGACCATCCCTTTACCAGAATCTTGGACGAGATAGCAGCCAAAATAGACAAGATTTAAGCTAAAATTTACTGTGCCACAAGCTTATTCACTAGCTGGTAAACCTTGCAATTTTTACATTTATCATATTCCTTCTCGTCACATTGCCTGCATATTATCCTATTCAACTCTTTAATTTCAGAGTTCATTGGCTTCGTGCTCCTCTCAACAGAATTTTGGAAGCCATATGTATAGCCTATATTCCACCTTCGAAATATTCCAAACTTTTCCCAATATACTTTGAAGAAAAAGCTTATAGAAGCCAGAAACACTTTCATATGCACAAACCCTTTAAGGAAAGCATAAACCATTGGATAATTCGGCAATAATATTGGCTGGAGGCGCCTCCAAAAGATTCGGCTATGATAAAGGATTAGCCCCGCTAGCGGGCAAGCCCCTAATCATGCATGTTTTAGACGCTTTGGACAACATTGTTGAGGAGAAAATTGTCGTCGTAAGCTCGACGGAACAAGCCAAAAAAATGGCGAAAACCTTAACACCCGACGTCAAAGTAGCTGTAGACCAATGCGAGCTTCAAAGCCCCCTCATAGGCGCATTAACGGGCTTTAAAGAAGCACGTGGCGAATATGCACTTTTGCTTCCTTGCGACACGCCATTGGTTTCGAGGGAAATTTTAGCGCTTATCCTGGAACTTTGCATGGGCAAGAATGCAGTTATTCCCCGTTGGCCAAACGGTTACATAGAACCTCTACATGCGGCTTATCGTGTTAAGCCAGCCTTAGAGGCAGCTGAAACCATCTTGAAAGAAGGAAAGTGGGACTTGCGTTCCATGGTTGCGAGGCTGCGGAACATACGTTATGTTTCAACCCTTATCTTTCAGCAGTTTGACCCTCAGCTTAAAATGTTCTTTAATGTCAACACGCCTTTAGACCTGAAAAGGGCTGAGTCTTTGCTTAAAGGCTAAATTTTGCCGATGGCTTTGGCGTAATCCTCTGTTGCTTGGAAAAGTTTTTCGATGTCTGCGTCTGTGTGGGCTGCGCTTATTGAGCCAAAATGTGTTGGAAGGAAGAACACTCCCCTCGCAATTAGGTTTAGGTGATATTCTGCAAGCCTCTTCCTATCCGCCTCAAAGGCGTCCCTGGCGTTCCTAACCGGCTTGTTTGTGAAGTGGGTGGTGAATATGGAGCCAGCGCCAGTAACTTGGACATCCACGTCTTTTGCCTCAAATATTTTTCTTAAAGTTTCTCTGACCTTTTCGCCAGCCCTATTAAGCCTTGATATAATGCTTCCATCTTCGAGAACTTTGAGTGTTGCCAGCCCCGCCGCTGCTGTAATTGGGTTTGCACAGAATGTCCCGCCGTGAAATGAGTAATTGGGGCGTTCATAAACCAGCGGGTTTAGGCGCTCCATGATTTCGCGTCTTCCACAGAAAGCGCCCACAGGAAAGCCTCCGCCCAATATTTTTCCGAAAGTCGTTATGTCTGGTAAAACGCCATAATATTGTTGGGCTCCTCCCGGTGCAAGTCTGAACCCCGTGATAACCTCATCGTAAATTAGGAGTATACCCCTCTCATCGCAGATTTCCCTCAAGCCTTTAAGGAATTCTTTTTCTGCTGGTACGCTGCCGCCGGCGCCCAAGACTGGTTCGATTATGATTGCCGCTACAGACTCTTTCTGGGCTTTCGCCTCCACGGCTTCTAGGTTGTTGAAAACTGCTAACAACGTGTCTTGAGTCGCGCCAGCCGTCAATCCGGCTGATTCAGGAACATCGAAGGGGTATTTTACACCCACATGAAGTGCATCGTAGCCTCCGTGCCATCCGCCCTCAAATTTTATTATTTTTCTCTTGCCGGTGTAGGCTCTTGCTAGGCGTATGGCGTACATATTAGCCTCTGTCCCAGAATTGGTGAAGCGCACCATCTCGGCGCTTGGAACCATTTTTACGACTTGTTCGGCGAGTGCCACCTCAAGTTCGTGGGATGTCCCGTAATGAGTGCCGTTTTCCACTTGCCTCTTAACAGCCTCCACAACGATAGCTGGACTATGACCAAGTATGTGGGTGCCATGTCCCATCCAAAAGTCAACATACTCATTCCCGTCAACATCGTAGAGCTTGCTCCCCTTGGCTCGAGCGGTATAAAACGGGTAAGGCTCAAAAAAGCGAATCCCATAGGAAACTCCTGCTGGCAGAAAGCCTTTGGCACGATCATATAGAGCCCTAGACCTCGAAGTCTTTGAGACATAACTTTCCAACATTCAAGACCCCATTATAAGTCATGAATTTTGAATAAGGACCCTTATTATAGTTTCTATGACGGTTGTTCCCACTGCATAAAGCATCGAAAATTTTTTAAATACTTAGCGAAATCCGGTTATTTTTAATTTATTTGCGTCATTTTTTCCTTTTATAATTTCTAAAAATGATAAGATAATGCTAATTTTTTATAATTTTAACTGAAAAGATGTAAAAATTTAATAAAATTTGTTATTTTATCTTTTTAAAAAATTAAGAAGTACGAGAATACTGTTAAAAATCATGTTAGCCGATTAGCTCAACCGTTGTTCCGAGGATCTGTCCTGGTAAACCCTTTCTGAATCTCGCTCTAACCAAGCCTTTTTTCCCATGCAAAGCTACAATTTTGCCTATAATCTTGTTGTTTTTGCTTGTTTTCCAAGCCACTTTTCGCCCGATGAGTCTGCTGGCTTCTGAAACATTTTTTGCGTGGGCGAACTGAATTATGCACTCTTTCGACCTCTGGGTTTTTGGTCCGACTCTATAGTTGACGATGACTCCTTTAATGGGGCTTGTCAAGGCTAAGCTTCCCCCTTCAAATATTTTTGGAAACTTTGTCAAAATTTTAAATATGTTTCGCTCCTTGGCTTTACAGATTGAAGTTTCCTCTATCGCGTTTTAGTATGCGCACCTTTTCTGGAATTTTGTCTGCTTCCCAGTCCGCCCACTTTATCTCTTTAAAAACCCATTTCTTGCCTAGGTGAGCCGCAACAACAGCATGTTTATACTCCTTTTCTAGTGGTATAAGTTCGTCGAGGAATCTGAAGAGTTTCTCTATTTGCTGTTTTGGAAAATACGCATAATAACCAGCATTTTTAACTTCAAAGGCATAGACATGCAAGCCTTTCCTAGCCACAACGTCTGGAAGCGGACTCAGGCTTGGGTTGCTGACGGGGATACGGACAGCGTTATAGCCGTTTTTCTGCAGAAGCTTAACAAGGACGTTTTCGCTGTAGAAACCTCTTTTACGCCATCTTCGAATGGCTTCCTTATCGACTTCCCTAACCATCAGCGACTTCACTTCAAAACACAAAATAAGATGGCGATAGAGGTTAAAGCTGTTTCCCTAAACTAGAACTTTGGCTTTCTGCGGGTTTGAATTGGAACCTTTAGGGTTGGCTTCTCGACAAGGCATTCTTTTAAATAGTCGTCTAGAGTGGCGGCTGGCACCACCTCAATCTTATAGTCCCTAACGTCTATGGAGTGGTCGAAGTTCTTTTTTGGAATTACAACTTTTTTGAAGCCCCAAGCCTCAGCAGCCTTAATCTTCTCGTAGACGCCTCCAACAGCCGTCACTTGGATGGTGTCTCCTACGCCTAGGTTTATTTCGCCTGTCACTACTACGTCCTGCCTTATGGGTTTGCCTTCAATAAGTGAGCATAACAATATTGCCATTGTCACGCCTGCTGATGGTCCGTCAACACCATAGGATTGGGCAAAGTCTATATGCGTCAAATAGTCTTGGGCTATGTCTATGCCATACTTTTGGAGGATGACGCTTCTAACTTTTGCTATGCTA
>JAVZOA010000077.1:0-4936 GCA_038882535.1 Bathyarchaeia archaeon
GTCACATGAACCCCAAAACTGGGGCGTCACACCCATATAAGTCGGGTTCTTAACCATCTTCTCACGGCTTCCATTCTTTATCAGCCAGCCTATTTCCGTGCCGAACTGGAAGTTTATTCGCTTATCATCTATGCTCCACGAGCGATTGGTCATCATCAAAACGCCCCTGCGAGTATCCTCAATTATCTCTTCAGCCTTGTAGTCGCCTGGAAGCAAATTAATGTTGGTCATGCGTATTAGGGGTAAAGCCAAGGGCGAGTCAGCCCTCATGCCTCCGCTGCTCTCCTTAAGCCCAAGCTGGGCAGCCGTCTCCCGCGAACTCTGATAGCCGACGAAAATTCCCCTTCTTATAAGGTAAACCTTTTTGGCTTTTGTTCCCTCATCGTCAAAACCGAAGGTTCCAAGCCCCAGCGGCACAGTGGCGTCAGCAACAATATTCACCTTTTCAGAGCCATAACGGAACCCTCCAAGCTTTTCAGGCGTTAAAAAGCTTGTCCCAGCATAGTCGGCCTCTGTTCCCAGAACACGGTCAAGCTCCGTGGGGTGTCCACAGCTCTCGTGAATCTGCAAAGCTAACTGGTCACCGCACAAAATCAAGTCCATCTCGCCTGACGGGCACTTCTCAGCCTCAAAAAGTTGGATAAGCTCCTCCCCAACAGTTTTTGCATGTTCTGTCAAAGCCAAAGCCTCGAAAAACTCGTACCCGCTTGTGGCGAAATCCCCCCTAAAAGCAGACGGATAAGACCTTATTTGAACTTCTGAGCCTTTGATGGCTATGGCTGATATTCCGCCGCCACACCATGTTATCTGCTGATTTATTTCTGCGCCTTCGCTGCTCATGAAAAGCTTGTTTTCACGGTAACCCCGATAATGGGCGTAGGAAGCATTCACCAGTGGCGAAAAATCCTTTAAAAAGCGGCTAGCCTCAACAAGAACTTTTAACTTTTCTTCTAATGGCACTTTGAAGGGGTCCTTCTTGAAGCTTGTGGTGTACTTCTCGCGGTAAACCTTCTCCTTTACTAGGGTTACATCCCTCTTCTTGAGCATGGCACTGGCTTTGGCTATGCTCACAGCCTTCTCAACACAATGCCTAATCTCATCTTTGGTTACGTCCACTGAACCGGCAAAACCCCACGCGCCGTCAACTATGACTCTTACGCCGAAGCCCCTCATCTGCGAGTAGGATATGGTTTCTGGCTCGCCGTTCTTAGCCGTCAAGTTTTCGTTTAGTATTTCGCTGATTCTAATGTCAGCATAGGATGCACCCATCTTTGCAGCTTCTTCAAGGGCTAATTTTCCAAAATCAACAGCCATCTCCCGACACTCCTCATTCAGCCTAGAACAGTTAAATATGCAAGGCTTGGTTTTAAGCTTTGGCAAAAGCGTAAAGTTTAAAGGTCTAATGCCGTGTAGGATTCGAATGCCAGATTCGGAAACGCATGAGGTTTAACGGTTTGAGTGTTGAGGAGGAAACCCTAGAAGAACGAAAGGCGAAAATTCTAATCAAGCTTAGGGGCTACAAACTCGTTAAGAAGGAAAAGGTCAAAGAAGTAGCCAGCTACATTGTTGAGGCTCCAAAAGAGGAGAAAAGGAAGATTTTAATCTGGTGTGTTCCAGACGAAACCGTTGGCATAATAACCATAAACCGCATGGCAAAAGCCATGAAAGAAGCCGAAATAGAACATGGAATCCTAATAGCAAGCGGACGCTACACCAACGCTGCAAAACAAACAGCAAAGAAAAAGCATATAGAGCTTCTGCCAAAAACCTTCCCAGTCTTCGACATTTTCGAACACAAGCTTGTGCCAAAACATGAAATTTTAACGCCAGAAGAACGCGAAAAAGTCCTAGCCCAATACCGAGTTAAACCTTACCAGCTACCACAAATAAAGGCTTCAGACCCAGCAGCCAAAGCCATAGGCGCAAAACCAGGCGACATACTGCGCATAACCCGCAAAAGCCCGACAGCAGGCGAACACGTAACTTATAGATACGTAGTAGAATAAGGCGCATAAGTGCTTTTATTGGCTGGCCTCTGCAAGCACCTTGATTAAGAGGCTTTCCACGCGTCTATACTCCTTTAGGAGCTCTTTCCCAAAACCTGTGAGTTGAGCGCCACCCCCGCCCCTTCTGCCTCCTCTGTAAGTTTCCACTATTGGCTTCCCCAACGTCTTCTCAACCCTTTTTATGTAGCTCCAGACATAGCGATAAGACATGCCAAGTCTTTTGGCGGTTCTCGATATGGAATGCTCCTTTTCTATTTGTTCTAGGATTTGGGCTCCACCCTTACCTATAAGTGGTTTTCCACGGTGTTCCAGCCATATTTTGAAGGATAGTTTGTGTTTTGTCTTGTTTTGCATTTTGTTTTTGGTATTTGCCACGTTAGGTTTATAAGCATTCGATATGAATACGAAAGCACAACGAGGAGGCAAACATCATAAATAAAGAAACGCCGCTGTCCACAGGCAAAATTTCAGCAACCATCGTCTTCGGCATCCTTCTTGGAGCAGCCGCTGGACTGATAGGCGTTGGCGGGGGCGAGTTTAGGACGCCGATACTGCTCTACGTTATTGGACTTCCAGTGGTGACAGCCATAGCCGTAAACTTACTTGTCGGCTTGCTAACGGTTGTGGTCTCGTTTTTTAGGCGCTTCCAGCTAGGCTTGCTAAATGAGCATTGCGTCAACATCGCTCTAATCATGTCTGTAACATCAATTTTCGGAGCCTATCTCGGGGCACTTTTAACCGATAAGATTCCAGAAAAACCACTGAAAAGGCTCTTGGCAGCCTTCCTCATAATCGTCGGCTTGAAAATCGGGCTTGAACCCTTCATCCAATTCCCGTTCACATTCACTGTGACTCTAGGCCTTGTGGAGGAGGCCCTCCTAGCAGCCTTCATCGGTTTGGCAATAGGTGTTATTTCTGGAACTCTGGGGGTTGCTGGCGGCGAGTTCCGAATTCCAGCCCTAATCTACATTTTCAGCCTAGACATAGTTGCGGCTGGAACAGCCAGCCTTCTCGTTTCCATACCGACTGTGGCTTCTGGCTTTTTGAAGCATCAGAACATGGGGCACATGAACAGAAAAGCCACAATAATAGCAATAGCCATGGGCGTAGGCTCGGTGCTGGGCGCTTTTATAGGCGCATCACACGCGGGAGTTGTGGAAAAGGACATTCTAAAAGTGCTGCTCGGCGCAATCCTAATCTTGGCAACAGTTCGAATGGTGACCGAACCTTAAGAGCTAACGCCTTTTCTCTCGTTTTTTAGTTCGTAAAGGATTACCAACGCTTCTCCGAGGGGTATGCCGAGCCTAGATGAAAGCTCAGCGGGCGTAATATCCGGCTTTTCATGAAGCAGAACATCTCTCGTGTAGGCCTTATGATGGGGATACATAACCATGGCGTGAACAGTCTCAACAAGTATGGGCCAAAGCTTCTCTTTGGCGTATTCTTCTAGGCTCATAACTCATCCTAAAAGAATACTCGCGAAAGTTGGTTATTCAGTTTACTCTCCGGAGCCACTGAAGTTATTTGGCTTCTTTCCAAACTCTTCAAAGCTTACAATTTTTTCCAGAGGTTTCCGGCGCCTAATTAAGTGGAGGATTTTGCCCGTTAAGTCGAACTTCTTTCTTGGATATCCCAGCGCCAACAGTGCCACAACACGGGAGTTTTCCGGAATTTTTAGTAATTCGCGCACTTGGCTTTCATCGAAGCTTCCAACCCAGCATGTCCCAAGACCCATGCTTGTGGCTGTTAAAACCATGTTTTGCATGGCTATGGCAACATCCACCCCAAACCATTTAGGCGAAGCCCTCTGGTCGCCGCAGCCAACAATAACGACTGGCGCCTCTTTAAGAAATTTGGCGAATCTAGCTTGGGCAAGCCTCTCGCGCTTTTCAGCATCGGTAACAACTATGAAGTGCCATGGCTGAATGTTGCCAGCTGAAGGCGCAAGCCTACCAGCCTCCAAAACCCGCAAAAGCTTTTCCTTTGGCACTGGTGTCGGCTGATAAGCTCTCACTGAACGCCTTACTTGAACAGCCTCAAACACTTCCATTCCTAAACACCACAAAGAGCGTTACGCATAATTCTGAAATAAGGTTTTACGTGGTGAAAAACCGCCAGAAGGAACTTTTGGTAAAGTTTATCTTTAACGATTCCGTTAGGCTACAAATTCAAAAGGGCTAAGCGATGATTAGGGCTGTTGTCTTCGACCTAGACGGAACAATAGTAAAATTCAACATAGACTTTAGGGCTGTCAGGGCCGAGGTTAGAAGCTTCCTAATAAAGGAGGGGATACCAGCCTCAGTGCTATCCATAAACGAAAGCATATTCGAAATGTTAAAGAAAATGGAAATCTTCATGAGAAACAACGGGAAAACAACGGCAAAAATAGAAGAAGTTCGCCGGAAAGCCCTAGCAACCGCCGAAAAATACGAGTTAGAAGCGGCAAAAACCACAAGCCTCCAGCCCGGCATAACAGAAGTTCTAAAAACCTTAAGGGATATGGGCTTAAAAATTGGCATATGCACAGTCAACAGCCAAAAATCAGTGGATTACATCCTCAAAAAATTCGGGATAAGCAGGTTTTTTGACGCTGTAACTCCAAGAGATAATGTTAAAAACGTCAAACCAAATCCAGAACATCTAGAAGCCACATTAAAAGCGCTGGAAGTAAACCCGAAAGAAACCATTGTCGTGGGAGACAGCCCAGCAGACATGAAATGTGCAAGAGAGCTTGGCGCGGTGGCCGCAGCTCTACCAACAGGCGTTTCAACACCAAAAGAGATGGCGGAGGCTGGGGCAAACTACATAATAACAACAATAATAGACATACCAACCCTAATAGAGCAAATGAACACCCCCAAAAGCATTTAATGGAAAGCGGAGACTAGCGAAGACTAGAAGGATTTCGATTGCTTTCAGAAACTTATATT
>JAVZOA010000078.1:0-4870 GCA_038882535.1 Bathyarchaeia archaeon
ACAACACGATGTTTCTTCCTCGCATTATTATCTCCATACTTGAGAATTCTGTACTTACCTGCGCCTGAACAGTCAGTGGCTGCTCCTGTCTCATCAAAGCTTGGTGAAGATATGTCTGGCCTGGCTGCGATACCATATGGTTGTGTAATCAGGATATTAGGGATGAGACCCCACTAGTATATCTTCCTCGTTATTCCCTCCAACCCTCTGTAATCAACCAACTGCTTTCATACAACCAGCCACTTCATCAATGATTTGGGAAACTTGAACTGTCCTCCCCTCTTTGATCTGTTCGCCTTAGGGAGCTCATCGTACCATCTATCTACAAAGCTTAAATCTAAATAGAACTCACCCCTCACAACGAGCTGTTCGTTGTATTCCCTCTAGTTTCTCCTGTCAATGAACTTCTTTCCCCATACCCTCACGAGTGTCCCTTGTTATATATGGTGACAAACAACCGTATTATTGAAAAATGATACCAACCTTTTTCCATTTTTCTATCGTGGAGACTGCAGTACTTGTGAGAATTTATGCTTCATACACAAATTCAGTGAGGAAGAGCAGGGTGAATTCCCTGTTTAGGAAGTTGTACGGATACAACTCCTTCTCCAATTACAGCAGGTACAACAAGAGGGTGAACGGATTGATAGATAACATCCCGTCCATCAGGTACGACAGGGGCATAGTGACGATCAGGAATGTAGATATATCCAAGCTGGAGAAAATCATAAGGAAACACGGAGCAGACTACAAGAGCTGGAAAGTCATACCTAATGAGGAAGAGACTAAGAGACTCAAGCTGAACAAAAATTAATCATTCATTCAACATGGTGCGATTTACCGAAGCATTTAAATATAAAATTCAAATAAAATACTGATACCTTATGACGCAAGAGTCATCTGAACTGCCACGTCCTGCTAAAAAGAGTTCTGGATTGAAATGGATTGCGATAATCATTGTCGTGGTAGTTGTTGTAGCAGGTATAGTAGCGGCAGTAGAACTGCGCCCAAAGCCCTCAACCTCAAGTCAGCCTCTATCAATAGCTCCTTTTGCTACCGCTGTGACAACACTTGCTGGCAGTAACATTATATTCAACCCTGGCCTTCCCGCACATAGCACTTTCACAAAGCTCGTCTGGAATTTTGGAAATGGCTACACGGAAACTGTAACGTCCGGGAATGGTATAGTGAACTATTCATATCCTTCTCCCGGCAGTTATCTCGTTTCGCTGATTGTTTACAACAAGACATCGATGGTATCAAACAACAATTCCCTCTTTCCCATAACAGTGAACCCCTCCCTAAGCACTAACCCCGCAGCTATAGACGGGCCTATAACGCTTTCCGGCTCTTCTGCAGTGTACAACAACGCCTCATCTACTAGGAATCAGGCAATCGGTCTGAACGGATGGGTTAACTTGACATTTGGGGGGCTACTGGCTCCGACCCCGCTCACCGTAGGATCGAATGTTCCGGGGGATACTGCATACGTGAT
The DNA here is from genome assembly GCA_038882535.1 of Bathyarchaeia archaeon. Classification (GTDB taxonomy): domain Archaea; phylum Thermoproteota; class Bathyarchaeia; order Bathyarchaeales; family Bathycorpusculaceae; genus JAGTQI01. Next base: position 1,496 of record JAVZOA010000078.1, read on the forward strand.
TGAATCATTCACGTGGAAAATCGATAATAACACACAAATTATTGCAGACAATAATACTGGTCTCCCTGAAACCGTGAACATCACATTCAGTAATCCTGGATTGCACGTTGTAGATCTTATAACGGAATCTAAAGATACATATAATGGCAGTACAGTCAATGGGTCCTATGAGATGACAATTGCGGTGGGTAACTATTCAATACTGAAGAATATGCCAAAGGTACCAATTAATACTAATCTTGTTGTCAATGCGGAATACGTGCCTGGGGGACTAAACACACTAGACCCAGCAATAGCTTACGACTACACTTCTGACGAGGTCATAGAGGAAATATATCAGCCACTTGTTATGACAAATGGGACTTCAACTACTCAGTTCAATCCTGTTATCGCTACTAATGTTCCGTCCGTTGCAAACGGTGAAGTGACTCCTAACCTTCTAAACTGGACATTCTATATCAACACATCCATCAAGTTTTCAAATGGTGACCCTGTCAATGCTTATGATGTTTATATATCTGCTGCAAGGGCGCTTCTATTTGCAAATGATCCAGGCACTCCAGGATGGACTATCGCATATGGACTACTTCCTGCGCCATCTATTTCTGGTCCATTTAACAATAGTTTCTTCTGGATTCATCATGCGATAACTTGGAACAATACAACGCAGTCTGTGACTTTTCACATGCTTCCAAGCAAACCTACTTGGCTGCCTAATGCGCCTGCAATTTATGGAGGTATCAATTATGGTCCTTTGAACCAATCCTATCCGGTCACTAATTATGGACTTCCTAATTCTTTCCTTCTGGATCTATGCGTGAATCCTGTATTTGATGTGATGGATTATAACTGGCTTGTTCAGCACGGCGCTGCCCCGCAGAACAACAGCGCGTCTTATGCATATTGGTCCAGCAACATAACTAGCCCAGGTCTTCTTTCTAACTGGAATCAGTTTGTGCACTACCACGCTATGGGGACGGGCCCATACCAACTAGCATTATACGAACCTGCCACTTCAGTAATACTGAAAGTTAATCCATACTACAATGCAACGCAGGGAATGTTACCACAGAGTAAGCTGATAAAGGAAGTTGAGATAGAATACTTGACCAGCGAAGACGAAGCACAGCTTCAACTTGAATCAGGAGAAGCGCAGTTTGGGACCGACGCTTTCCCGATTAGCCAGACCAATGCACTTATGAAATACGTGGACAGCGGAGTTCTTCAGACTGTACAGATTCCATCTTTTGGACTTTATTTCTACTCGTTTAACATGGCGGTAAATGTAACCGGTGCCCAGGTGTACGACTCACAAACAAATATCCCATCAAATTTCTTCGCTAATCTAAGCGTGAGAAAAGCGTTTGCCTATGCCTTCAATATCAGTTACCTGATAAACGTATGTTATTCTGCAGACGGTATTAAGTATGCGATTCCATTCTCCGGCGTTTTTCCCCCTGGTTCTATTGACGTACCTACCAACATAACTAGTGAGTATCCGCAGATATATAATTTAAGCTTGGCAAGGTTCTATTGGGAACAAACGCCTTATTACAAGAGCGGCACAAAGCTGTACTTCCCGTTGTTTAATGTAGCTGGGAATCCAGCCAATGACGAGATGGACACAGTCTGGGCGAATGACATCAGTGAGGCAACAGAGGGACAGGTGACCGTTCTTCCTGTTGACATATCTTATGATCTGTGGCTAGACTACAGTGCAGCACCACCAACTCAGGATCCTATGCCACTTTGGTATGATGTATGGGTGGGGTTCACACCAACCACTCAATATGCTAGTCCAATGCTGGGTCCATTTGGATATAACGATTGGACCGACGGCTTTGCATATGGTACTCCGGGATGGAATAACACTACAAACCCTAACCAGTGGGCAAACATATCTGAAATGTGGAAACTACTTGATCTGGCAGCAGAATCAACTAACTCGAGCCAAGTCGCACTTGATTACTACAAGGCTGACGTGATTGCTATCAAGGAATTTTTCTACGTTGGAACAATGGAGCCTATAAATTTGATTGCTTTCAGCACTGCAATCAACCCATCTTCTTTGGCAGATACAGAGAATCCAATTCAAGGTGGGAATCTGATAATTTACTACTCCCTACAATACAAATCCTGAACTCAACATTTTTTCCTTATTTTTTAATTAGTTTTTCAATTAATTAACAGTTAAACCCGGCAGCCTTTTGTTTCCCCGCTAGCTGCTGTGGATTTAATTTAAATAAATTGCCTCTTGCTACTATTAATACACCTATACCACTGTATTAAGAAAAACCTACTACTTTTGTCAAGTTAATATTGAAACGTATAATATCACACATATGTGTTACGTCTTAAAGGTCACAGCCTCAATTTAGGATCGGTAACATCCCGTATTCCGTCACCAAGGATGTTAAGTGCAACGACAAGCACAAGTAGCACTAAGCCCGGTATCAGTATCGTCCACCAGTAATTTATCAACGTTCCAATTCCGCCTCCTCCAGATGTGGCCAATCCTATTATGTTACCCCATTCTGCCAGGTTTTTACCTGCGAAGCCGAATCCAAGGAAATCAAGGGATGCAAGGGTGAGGATCACGTTGCCGAAATCAAGGGACATCTGGACGTAAATAGGGTAAATTGAGTTTGGAAGTATATGCTTTACGATTGTTCTAATAGAGGATGCACCAGATGCTACAGATGCTTCCACGTATTTCTGCTCCCTTATAGTGAGCACCTGACCACGGACTAGTCTTGTATAGGTTGGCCACCAAACTATCACAAGTGCTACCACCATTGAAGTCAACGTTCTCCCAAGAACAAGAAGAAGTGCCACTGCTAGTACTATGAAAGGTATAGAGAGGAAAATGTCCGTCAGCCTCATTATAACGTCGCTTATGGTTCCTCCTTTATACCCGGCAATTGATCCAAGGATACTCCCTATTATTGCACCACTAAATACGACAAGAGCGGAAACACCTAGATCAATCCTAGCTCCTTTAACTACACCGTTGAAAATATCGTAACCTCCATATGTGGTTCCAAACGGAAAGGCAGGTTGAGGCGGAAGAGGGGTGTTGTAAATGTACTTACCATGGTAAAAAAGAACTTCCCTCATGAATTCTGGGTTTCCACCAACAATTACTGGTCCAAATACAGCGACCAGGACGTACAGTAGAGTTATAGCCAAACCAGCGGTTGAAAGAGGATTTCTTGTTAGGTAATACATCATCTTTAAAATCTGGGCATATCTCAACCTTATAGTTCTGAAAAACGGAGAATTAGATGAAGTCAATCCAGCCTCACCCTAGGATCCAGGTAGGAATAGATTATGTCAACTATTAGATTTGCAACAACTATAACTATAGTGAAAACA
>JAVZOA010000079.1:0-4860 GCA_038882535.1 Bathyarchaeia archaeon
ACCGTTCTTAGGGAGGGACATGTTGTCCAAGAAATTGTTAGGGCAGCTGAAGAAGGCAAGTTTGACCTAATCGTCATGGGCGCTCGGGGAATAAGCAGGATTAAGGAACTCATTCTTGGAAGCGTAAGCGACGGAGTTATAAGACATGCCCCTTGCCCCGTCCTAGTCACAAAATAGCTTTCGCCCCGTATTGCTATTTTGTCTAGGCCTCTGAACATGCCGGTTTCAAGGCCTCTGCCAAAAAGTTTATTTTTCCCCTCTAATCGGATTCTCTCACCTTTCCGGGTTTGGGAGGGCAAGCCGACCTAAAAATGTCCTTGTTCATGTCTAAAATGATTGGAGTGGACGTGGTGGCTTCAGCAGGAGGAACCATGAATGCTGATGCTGAAGCTGAAGTCGTCACGTTCGCTGATGCTTGCATTGGCTTTAAGTACTCTATACTCTCTAGGAGTCGGCTTACTGGGCCCCATATACCCAATATTCGTTGTTAACCGCTTCTCAGCCACAATAATGGATGTAGGCCTCTTATACGCGCTCTTCTGCGGGGTTGCCGCCCTATTCAAGGTGGCGGCTGGAAGGCTAGCAGATGTCTATGGAAAGGAACGCGTATTCTCAATCGGAGTCTTAATGGGCGCCATATGCTCATTAAGCTACATTTATGTGCCAAACATAACAGGCCTATACATAATAGAGTTCTTGTTCGGCATTTCCTACGCATTGCAGCGGCCATCCCTACTAGCCCTAATAGTGGACTTGGGCGAAAAGAAAAGAAGCGGCACGGTGCTGGGAATCTTCGAATCCATATACGACGTTACGGAGGCGGCTGCAGCCCTACTAGCCACAGTAATAGCCACAAAAATAGGCTTTGAAACACTTTTCTACATCTGTTCAGGATGCCAAGCCACAACAGGCATCTTCGTCCTAAAGTATAAACGTTAAAGTTATTATTGTGTGTGGGCTTAATGCTGAATGGGGTTAGGCATAGCCCTTTGAAGCCCGGTGGTGTAGCGGTCAAGCATGGGGGCCTCTGGAGCCCCTGACGGGAGTTCGAATCTCCCCCGGGCTACCAAAAGTTTTGTTTGGTTTAGACTGGTATTGGATGGCGTTTGAAAATTCTGTAGCTGATCATGACCAATGTACATATTATAGTCCACGCGGTTACTACTCGGACGGCTGTTGCGTTAACGCTGTGGACATTTATTTGTGTCGGATCTTGTGTAAGAAAGAGCGCACAGAAAGCGAATATGCCTACTGTTAACACGCTTATTACGTCTATTAGTTTCTCCTTCTGTTGGGTTGGCGGCGTGGCTTGTTTTGGAATAGCCTTTACGAACAGAATGGTAGTTGTTATGGATATTATGGCGATTGCTATGTAGGCTTCTGGGCGGATTTGTGGGGCTTGTGGCGTGTTCAGTTGGATTCCGACGCGGAAAAGAAGACCTCCAAGAATAAGTGTTAGAAGCGAGACTGCCCTTTGAAGAGTTGAAAGCTGTTTGTGGTTCCAGTTTCTTGGGAAGAGGCGGGTTGCGATGTAAAAGGTTAGGACGCCTTGAATCATGCCCCACCAGAAAAAGTTTACAAAAAGAAGTGCCGCCCAATTTAGGCCGAAGGCTTGTGGCTCAACAAATTGGGTTGCTGGCACAAAAATTGTGAAGGCTGTTCCGAAAAAGAATCCTGCTGTGAGGACGTTATAGTCTTTTAGGTGGTGTTTGGCGATTAGGTCTTCTAAAAGGGCGAAATATGGGAAATACACCATGAATAGGAATATTGGCAGCATTGGACGAACGGCTAAATTGTTTATGCCGCGCATGGAGTATTCGAAGAGCAGGTTGAAGCCTACCGCTGCGAATACTATCTTCCAATGGTTCAACTTTAAGCCACGCCGTCACTTTATGCAAGCCCTATGTTATAAATAAGTGTGAATAGGAGGTTCGTAACAACAGACTGTGTTCACAAAGCGCCAAAAGAGGAGTGTTCTCACTATTTTGCCATCAGGTATTGAAGCGAATTACTATTCTATTCCCCATTTTTTGGTTATCTTAACTACTAGGAAGATTACGAAGGCTACTATGAGGAATGTTATTAAGGCGCCTACAAAGTGTCCAATGCGGAAAGGCCCCAACACGAAGGCTTCCCACTCTATGCCTGGCAGTATCAATGTTATTATTGGCATTATTAGGTCTCCCACAAGCGCTTGAACAAGTGTGCCAAGGTATAAGCCGAGGATGAAGGCTACTGCCATTCCCATAACCTTGTATTTGGATATGAAGTCTAAGAACTCGTTCCATAAGCCTTTCTTTGGCGGAGGGGCTGGTTTAGGCTCTAATAGGGCTTTTATTTCCCTCAAGACTTGCAGTATTTCTTCATCCTTATCTTTGGTTTTAGACATAACTTCTCCCGGCTCTCTCATATGTTGAGTTAGAATTTAAAAAACTTGTCTATGGTGACGTGTCTTTTATTAGCCATGTTCCGTCGCATGTTGCCGTGTTTAAGCCTTTTAGGCCTTCGCGGCATGTGGCAAATTTAACCCCATACTTTTTGGCGAGTTGGGCTAAGTCCTCCATAAGTCTGAGTCTCAAAGTTTTTGGCAGATAGGTGTACCGTCCCAGTTTTTCGCCCTTCTCGAAGTAGAGGGGTTTAAGTTTTTCAGCTGTTTTTGGCATGGCTAGGCTTAGTCTTTGCCAGTTGTCTGCTTTAACCTTGTATGTGGAGGCTGTTATGTGCCTAACGCCTATTTCCGCTAGCGTCCTAACAAGGGTTTCGGAGTTTTCGTTCACGTATGGGATTATTGGGTCTATGCGGACAGCCACTGGTATGCCACATGCAACAAGCCTCTCAACGGTCTTCAGCCTCTCCGAAGGTGGGGGAGCGTTTGGCTCCAATATTTTGGCTGTTTCCTCATCATCAGTTGTTATTGTCATGGCCACCATGGAGGGCACACATTTGAGAAGGTCTATGTCCCTTAAAACAATGTCCGACTTCGTTATTATCTGGATTCGGCACTCGTGCCGCACAAGAATTTTTAGGCAACGCCTTGTCAAGCTTTTTTCAGCCTCAATTGTCGGGTATGGGTCTGAAGAATTAGCGATGGAAATTAGTTCACCTTTAAGTTTGGCTGCCTCCCGCTCCAGCTGTGGCAGCAAATCTTTTTTCGGTCTGCAATCATAAAATCGCGGTATATAGCTGGAGGCATAACAGTATAGGCATTTGTGGTCGCATCCAGTGTAGGGGTTAAAAGTCAGCTTAGGTGGACAAGTGCAAAGGCTTGAACGCCAAGGGTCAAACCATGTTAGCAAACTCAAGCTTGTAGTGCTCCGGTTTAAACTATGCTTCTAATAGAAACCTTAAGAATGTATGCTTAAATCTGTTTGGAATGTGAATTATTTTTGTATATGGTTTCTGATTTTGCGTGATGGTTTGTTATGGCTTTGTTATTAATGTTGCTTGTTTTATGTTTTGGAAATGTGGGTCTCCGCTTAGTATTTTTGTTTTTAGTTTTTTGGCTGTTGCTAGTACGTATGCGTCTGCTAGTCCGAAGTCTTTTATTGTTTTGCGCATTTGTGCGTGGATTATCCCAGCTTGTTTTGAGAGTTCCTCATCTGCGTCTATTATGTCTGAGTTTGTTGTCAGGATTTTGTAGGCTGTTTCGATGTCTTTTCCTTCGCGTGCCACTTTGCTTATGATTTCTGCGAGGGTTACGGCGCTTGTGTATATTCCCGTGTTTTCTTCTTCCAGTATGGCTTTGACTTTTGCGCCTTTTTCGCTTCCGATTAGGTATTCAACCCATGCATAAGCATCTATCACATAATCTTTAGTCATGCGTTTTCAGCTCGTCTTCTGTTGCAAAGGGTTTCATTTCTTTGAGGGCGCCAAAACCATCAATTTTGACTTTTTTGACAGTGATTTCTAGGAGTTCGCCCTCTTTGATTTTCTTGCTTTCTACAAGTTTTTTAGGCAGTGTAACTACTATGGAGCCCCCAACTTTTCTGGTTTTAACTGTGCTCATTAATATCACTTTAGTAACAAAAAATAACATTAAAATGACATATAACTTTTTTGCCGAAAATCGATTTGCCATCGAATGAATGCTTTTATCGGAGTTTATATAGATTTGAATTTAGTTTAATGTGGCGTGGTTGTTGGATGGGTTTGGGTAAGCCTACTGAGATGAGTTTGCGGGATTTGTTGGTTGAGGAGCTTAAGCGTAGGGGCGTTGTGGTTGTTCCTGAGGTGAGTTTTAGGACTGTTGATGGGCGGCGTTTGGTGCCGGATTTGGTTTTGCATGATGGCGCTCAGTATGTTGTTGAGACTAAGTTGGGGGCTGAGACTAAGCTTTTGGATGCTATGGTTCAGTTGTATGATTACGGTAAGCATATTGGTGAGGCGAAGGGTGCTTTTGCTGTTTTGTTTCCGGAGGAGTTGCGGAGGCCTTGGCCTGCGGATGTGATTTTGAGTGTTGCGCGGGATGTTAGGACGCAGATCAGTGTTGTTGGAATTTTTAAGGATTTGAGGCCTAGTCAGCAGTTTAGGGGTAGCCTTTACGAGGTGGCTGATTGGATTGCTGGGCATGTTTTGAGGCCTTTGGTTGTTGAGGCGGATACTGGTTTTGCTATTCGTGTTTTGAGGGATGCTGTGGATTATGTTAGTGCTAGTGTTCGGCAGTTGCAGGGTAAGGAGCTTGAGGATATTTTTGGTGGTAAGAGTGTTTTTGAGAATGTTTTGCAGTATGAGGAGGGGCGTTATCCGCTGGAGGAGATGAGGCATGCTGCGGCTTATTTGTTGGTTAATCAGTTGTTGTTTTATCATGTTTTGACGAGGGTGGATGCGAGTTTTCCGGTTATTGATGAAGACCGTGTTAGG
>JAVZOA010000080.1:0-4780 GCA_038882535.1 Bathyarchaeia archaeon
GTTTTGTGGGATTACGTTTACAAGGGCTTGCTGAAGGTGCGTGGAAGCGGAGCAGGCTTCGTTGTTCCGCCCTACACGGCTTATTGGGAAAGGCTTTGGGGAACAACACCCATAGAAGACCTGCCAAAATACAAGGACCTTTACACCTTCACGCCCTACATTAAAGCCGCTATAGATGTAACCGTTAACCTCGCCGTAAGCAACGGGTTCGAGCTTGAAGGCGGAGAAGACGAGGCTCGCGAATGGCTTACAGAATGGCTTGACGAGCAGAACATTCTGCAGACCCTCCGCATAGTCGCAACGGACATGCTTGTCTTCGGAAACGCCTACCTCGAAATATGCAGGGACGAAAACACGGGTAAGGTTATCTGGCTTAAACCGCTTGACCCAGTCCACATGAGGGTCCGCAGGGACGCTTACGGAAACGTTTTCGGCTACATTCAGCTTTTAACTTTTCCGCCAGTTGTTTTTGAGGCTAAAGACATTGTGCATTTCAAGTGGGGAGCAAAAAGCTGGTGGTATGAAAGCGCATATGGCACAAGCCTTCTCCGCCCATTACTGAAAATCCAAGCCCTAATCGACCAGCTTGAAGATGACATGGCTATTATTGTGCATACTTACGCTAAGCCAATGCTTGTTGTTAAGGCTGGAACGCCCGAGAGGCCCTTCACAGACCAGCAGCTCCGCCAGCTTGTTGAAGCCTTCCGGGACCGCAAGCCTGCAACAGACGTTTTCGTGCGCGGAGACGTTGACGTTGAAGTTGTTCCAAGCCTAACGAAAGACGTGAACATAACATGGTGGCTTGACTACCTCTACACGCAGCGGGAAGCCGTTTTAGGCGTGCCAAAAATCTTCATGGGAAAAAGCGAGGGAACCAACAGGGCTTGTTATAGCAAGGACACCTATGTTTTAACTGAGGATGGCTGGAAGCTTCATCCTGAAGTGGGTGATAGAAAAATAGCGGTCTATGACCCGGAGACGGACAGCATAAAGTTTGAGAAGCCGATTAAACTGTTCGCCTATGACTACCAAGGCGAAATGTATCATTTCAAATCGAGGTCAGGCGTTGACATTCTTGTAACTCCAGAACATAAAATGCTTTACAAAACATATGAGTCGCCTAAATGGCGCATAAATAAAGCTGAAGAGCTTCCGAAGCGAGTAATTTTGAAAGGTGCAGCGAATTTTGAAGATCAAAAGCTTGTTGAAACCTTCACTTTGCCCTCGGTTGAAATTAAAACGGCACATAACAAAGTCTTGAAGGTTGAATGTGAAAAATCAATTAAAATGGATGATTGGCTTGAATTTGTTGGCTATTTCTTAAGTGAAGGCGGTTTAAGCGTTAAATGGAAAGGTAAACCCAACTACGTTTTGACGCTTGCCCAGAAAGACCGCAAAAAAGCCGAAAAGATTAGTGACTGCCTGAAACGTTGCGGGCTTTCTTATACCGAATACATTGATGGGAACTTAATTAGATGGAACGTTTACGGAAAACAGGTGTGGATGTGGCTTAAAGAAAACTGCGGAGCAAAACATTGCGAGAAGCACGTTCCACGTGAATTCCTGAATTTGCCCAAAAAACAACTTGCAATACTTTTCAACGCTCTTATGCTTGGAGATGGAACAAGAGACAGAAGACCTAACAGAACAAATATGACATATTACACAACATCCAAAACACTTGCAGAAGACGTGCAGGTGATAGCGCTAAAACTTGGTTATTTCGCCCATATCAGCACAAGCGTTGATAAAAGAGCAAAAAGAAAACCCGTTTACCGCGTGTTGATTAACAATGCAAAAGACAAGGTTGTTAAGGAAATCAAAAAGGTCGCATATAAAGGCAAGGTTTACTGTTTCCAGACAAGCACAGGTTTCTATGTTACAATGCGGAATGGTAAGCCAACGATACAGGGCAACACGGCTGAGGTTGTAATGCAAGAGTATGTTACACGCTTGAGGATGATGCAAGAGATTATCGGCGATCAGCTCGAGACGTGCCTTTTCAAGCAGCTTATTAAAGATGAGTTTGGCGAAGGTGTTGAAATACCGAAGGTTAAGTGGCGTCCAATATGGGAGCCTTCAATCCAAGACAAGGCTAAATATCTTGGCGATTTGGTTGATAAAGGCATAATTTTGCCTAAAGAAGCCCGCACACAGCTCGGATTTCCAGAAGAATATCCAATAACAACGCCTGAAGAGCTGCAAGCGATTTTAAAGCGTAATGGTGTTAAGCCTTGAGCTTCTTTGGCTTTCCAAAGCGTGGCGAGCAGCGTATATATGCTTACCGCACGATGGCTGATGAGAAGGTTTGCGATGAATGTTCAGAGCTTGAAAGTCAAGAGTTCGTGTGCGAGGAAGATGAGGACCCGACACGGTATTTCGAGTATGCCGAGCAGTGGGATGAAGAGATAGACACTTGGAAAGTTAATCTCCACCCTCGGTGTAGGTGCTGGCTTGAGCTTGTTGATGTTAACCGTGAAGGTGAATAGTTTTGCCGGGATTGGAGGAAGGCGTAACGGTTTGGCGTTACCGGGTTCAAGACCCTGAAAAGTTTGACAAGTTCCGCATTAAGGAGCTTGGGAAAGGCATTAAAATAACGCTTGGAAAGGTTAAAGGCACAGACCGCTGGGAAATTCAGAATTACATGTTTGATAAGGCGGTTTTCAAAGACCGTGAAAGCGTCCGCAAATGGCTTGAACAGCATTTAAAAAGCGAGATTCAGCTGCTTCTGGATTTTAAGGCTTGGAATGAATATCGCAAGAGGCTTCTTCAAGCCTACTTGCAAATTTCACGCGTATCCGACTGAAAAGAGGTGCATATATAATGAGTTTTCAAGCGGTGAAATGGACTACGCGATATATCAACGACTTGCCAGACGACGCTTTCGCTTTGATTGAGCCGGGCGGAGAGAAAGACGAGGAAGGCAAAACTGTTCCGCGGACGCTTCGGCATCTTCCACACCATAAACCTAACGGCGACATAGACCTTCCACACTTGAGGAACGCCATGGCACGTGTAACCCACATTAAAACCGTCAACATGCCTAAAAGCGAAGCCATACAGAAGGCCCACAACCATCTTTTGAGGCATTATAAGGAGCTTGGCATGACTCATCCGCCATGCTCAGTGCCGGGCTGCAAGGGCTACTATCCAGAGGAAAAGAAGAGTATGCTTGAGGATTGGCAGAGTTTCGCGGCTTGGAGACGCGAATACTTGCAGCGTAAGGGCTACGTTTTCACGGTTTAAAGATGGGTAGAAACCAGAAGAAACGACGTAAACTCCGTAGGTTGAAGATTTTGGGGTTGATTTAGGATGCAGCTTCGATATTACGTGCAGTTTAAGGCTGAAGATAAAAAGGCAGAATACGCCATAAAAGAGAAGCTAATCAACATTGAAGGCGTAGCCATCGACACAAGCGTAAACAAGAACAAGTGGCAAGTTCCAAACGAAGACCTCGACTATATTGTTGAAAGCCTTAAAGGCGCCCAGCTCCGCGTTGACCACGCTGAAAGCGCTTTAATGATTATCGGAAAGGTTGTTGACGCTTGGCGTGATGGCGACAGAGTTCTTTTCAGGGCTGAGGTTGGCGATGAGAAGATGATTGAGAAAATCATACGTGGCTACGTCAGCTATGTGAGCATTCAAGTTGACAGTGACATCGTGGAATGCAGCAAATGCAAACGTCCAACAAGAAGTGAGGGAATGCTTAAACACTTATGTCCGGGCGCATGGGAAGTTGTCCATAAGCCTAAAGTGCGTGAGTTAAGCATTGTTGCAAGCCCCGCCTACGAGAACACGGAGTTTAAGCCTTTAGGCTTTTTCCAAGCCATGACGGATGAACAGTGGCAAGCCATTATAAAAACTGTGACTGGAAACACGGCGGTGTCTGAATATTACACAGACACCCAAACACGCTTAAATACGGATGCTTCCACTTCCACGCTTGTTAAAGTTTCACAGTCATCTTCTTATGAAGGTGACAATGTGGGTTCTAAGCCTGAAGGGCTGCAAGAACCCGAAAACAAAACCGTTTTAGAAGCCAAAGAAGAGGTGAAGCCTATGTCCGTTAAAGCGGACGAACAGGCTTCTCCGCATCAGGCTCAAGGCGTAGTCAACGTGGCTCCGGGAGAAACATCGCCGAAACAAGTGGAATACGAGGATTTCATGAAGCAGCTGGAGAAGCTGGTGCAATACGTTAAGGGCGAAGCTTCAGACGAGGCTATTGAAGCTTTAGAGGCGAAAGTTAAAGCCCTTGAGGCTGAACTGGCTAAAAGAGCCAAGAAATCCACTTTAGCCAAGAAGCTAAGCGAGCTTTCTAAACGCTTGGCTGAAATTGAAGCTAAAAAGGGTGAGGAAGCCGCTGAGGCTGAAGAAGCTGAAGAGGCTGAGGAAGCCGGCGAAACCGCTGAAGAAGCTAAGAGGGCTACTGGCAAAGGCATTGTAGCCCTTGAAGAAGCTGCAACGAAAATGGATGTCCTCGCCAACTACGACTGGTTCAAAGACCTTCTAAAAGCCCACAGGAAGCTTGTAGGCTTCCAGTAAAAGCGGGGTGATTTGTCATGTCTTTTGACGCGAAAATAGCTGGAAGCATTTACAGCCTACCCGGCTCAATTGTCAGCTTCACCGCTGGCGCGGACATAACAAAGGGTCAACTTGTTAAGGTTACAGGCGCCATGACTGTTTCGCCGGCGGCTGCAGCAACAGACGCTGTCATAGGAGTGGCTGTTACAAACGCTGCCGCGGGTAAGCAGGTAAGCGTCTTAATGGGCTGCCCAATTGT
>JAVZOA010000081.1:0-4771 GCA_038882535.1 Bathyarchaeia archaeon
TTCTGCTTTCCATGGCTTGTGGCGCGTGTTGGTTATAAGCCCTATCTAAATGTTCGCGGTGTCGACATCTTAAAAGACTTAAATGCCCTAATAATTCGCCCGATTGGACGTGGCTCTTTGGAGGAGATTGTTTTTCGCATGGATTTGCTTTACCGTCTTGAAAGGCTTGGCTTTTATGTTATAAATCCGCCAGAAGCCATTGAACACTGTGTTGACAAATATGACTTGCTGGCGATTTTGGAGGATGCTGGTGTACCAGTGCCGCGGACCGCTGTTATGGAGGATGCCGACGAAGCTTTGAGGGCTTTTCATGAGCTTGGCGGAGACGTTGTTCTTAAGCCCATTTTCGGCTCTAGGGGGATGGGCTCAACACGCATAAACGATCCAGAAGTAGCCTACACAGCCTTTAGGGCCATAACTTTCTATCATGGCGTAATCTACCTTCAAGAGTTTGTGCCTCATGGATGTTCGGATATTCGCGCCTTCGTTATAGGCGACCGTGTTGTTGCTGCCATGCGCCGCGTCGCCCAAAGCTGGAAAACCAACTATAGTCAAGGAGCCCGCCCTGAACCAATAAAACTTGACGGTCAGCTTGAGGAGCTAGCCATAAAGTCTGCCCAACTGATAAAATGCAAAATTGCAGGAGTGGACATTCTAGAAAGCCCAAAAGGCCCACTAGTGGTAGAGGTTAACAGCCAACCTGGATGGCGTGGCTTACAATCTGTCACGCGGGTCAATATTGCAGACGAAATAGTCGATTTCGTGCTTTCGGAACTGAAAAAATAGAGAGGGGGTATCCAATTTAGTAAAAGTGGAGATAGTTAAAATTGACACTGCAGCCAAGACGGTCCATAAGACTGAAGATTATGTGGCTGAAGAGAAGCCCCTCCACATATTCATAAATAAAAGGCATTATGCCACAATAATGTGCACACCGAAAGACCTTAAGGAATTAGCTGTTGGTCATCTCTTAACAGAAGACATAGTGAAAGTGGTTGAAGAAATCGAAGAAATAACGTTTAAAGAGGATGCGTGTCGCATAAATCTAAAACCAAGCGTAAACCTTGAAACGCGCCTAAAATTTGCAAGGATGTTCTCCCGCATAATTCCATCAGCTTGTGGAGGACCCTATCAGCCCCAAGTATTAAAAACCCTTAAGAAAGTCAGCTCAAAAACAGCTGTTAAGGCTGAAACCATTCAAAGCTGCGTAAAAAGTCTAAATCGATCAGCGGAAACTTTCAGAAAAACTGGAGGGGTGCATGCCGCTGCCATCTACAAGGCTGATGGGACGCTTTTGGCTTTCGCCGAAGATGTTGGCCGCCACAACGCCGTGGACAAAGCCATCGGAAAATGTGCCCTAAACAAAGCTTCTTTCGGCGAATGTTTTCTGGCTTTAAGTGGCCGACTAACCGCCGACATAGTCCTTAAAGCTGCAAGGGTTGGCATACCAATAATAGCCTCCATAGCTGCAGCCTTAAACTCTGGCATAAAGGTTGCCCGAAAGGCGAATCTGACACTAATAGGCTTTGTTCGCGGAAATCGCATGAATATTTACAACGCGCCGGAGAGAATTCTCTCATAAGGATCTTCAGCCTTTTCCGGAAACCGCCTTTCCTTCCCGCCTTTCACAAGTATGCGCCTTTTGTCTTCTGTGAATATTCCCAAGAAACAAGCTTCAAGGTTGTGCTCTTCCAACACTTTTTCAACTTCGCCTTTGGCTTTTGGGCTGGCGGCAGCCAAAACTGTGCCGGTTGAAGACATGGAGAGCAGCTGCCTATTCAAAAGCCCGAAACTCTCTTTGAGTTTTTGAGCTTCGGGGCATATTGGAATTTTTTCAAATTCTATTCTGAACCCAACCCCTGAGGCGTCAGCCATCTCATTTAATGAGGCCACCAGCCCACCCTCTGTTAGGTCGTGCATGGCGTGCACGCCGTTGATTTCAGCAAGGGCAAGTGTTTCTTTAACGCTGCTTTGAAGGACTACAAGCCTTGACAGTTCGCGGGTTCGCTTTTTCCCGAAAAGTTTTTCAGCTAAATTCCTATTCATGAGGGCTAGGTTGACGGCTATCTCTAGGCCTAACGGTTTTGTGCAGACAACGAGGTCGTTGGGCTTTGCATTGCCAGGCGTTTTAAGCTTCTCTTTTTCCACTAGGCCGTAGGCTGTGCAAACCCCTACAAGCGTTGACAAACCCTCATATGTGCCAGTGTGTCCAGTCACTACGGCCATGTCCAAGTCTTCCGCGGCTTTGCATGCTTGTCTCATAATTCTCTGGAAGGTTGAGGGCTTTGTGGCTGGAGGACCGAGGAGGTTTATGGTGCAGAACTGGGGTTTGGCTCCGAAAAGTGCCACGTCTGATGCTGCGTAGTGAATTAGAAGCCATCCGAACCATTTTTCTGGAACACCTATGCAAGGGTCTGTGGAGACGACAAGCCACTTGTCGCCTATCAAATGCACTCCTGAATCATAGCCAACCATCGGCGGAATAATTATGCGGCTGTCCCTTTTAATGCATTTCAACAGTTTTTTGAGGTCTTTTGGGCTTAGTTTTCCCATCCTATTTTTCCTTTAAGAGTTCTATGCCTTTGCTGGTTATGCGGAAGGGAATCCACTCCAGCGGATGTTCGCACCCTTCCATTTTGACTATGCGAAGTTCGCGGCGGCATTTCTCCTCGTTGAATCTGAAGAGGAAGATGTTGTGTGCCTTGTTAAGGTCTAGATCTGTCGCCCGTTGCGTGGCGATGTCCTTCTGGGTTGCAGCCGTCATAATGTCAATGTTAACGATGTTGTCGTAGTGGCACCAGTTAATCGTCCAATCCTCAACAGGCTCCATATACTTTAAATCGTATAATGAAAAAAGCTGCTCACTGAAATCCCCAGCCGCAAACCTTGTCACACCCTTTTCAGAAAGCAACCGGTCAATACGTTTCATTTCTTCAAAATCTTCTAGGCTGAAATAGATTACCCGCGGGTCTTTCGGATAAGGCTCAAAATGGGGGAAAGCCTGAATGGCGATAAACCTGCCTTTCTCAATGTATGGTTCAATATCCCAGCCGAAAGACTTGAAATAGGCGATAAGCCTCGGAAAAGGCTTATTCATAACATCATAAGCCACAGTTTCGCCTTCGCACAAGCCTTGCCACAAGAACTGCATGGCAAAAACAGTTTTGCCAGTTCCCGGCGGACCGTAGAGTATATTACGTGAGCCAGACTCAATACCGCCACCTATCAACTCGTCAAAACCCTTAATTCCAGTTTTCAATTTGACCATGCTACTCCCTTTAGAGGGCGTATTCTAATGTTCCTCTCTTCACGAGAATGGCAATTAATATGGCACTAATAATGTATTCTACCAGTAAGAAGCTACCATTGTATATTGCTGGCCATAAGAACTGCCCCCATTCTGGAGGAAATTCATAGACGTAAACCCAGATGAAGGCTCCGACAAAGTAGTGTATTAGGAACTTTATGAATACACTAATGGCAACTCCAGCTTCAGCGAATCTTACGGTTTTCTTATGGAATATTCCAGCCAATCCCAAAACACCAAAAGCTATTGGATATTCAAGTATAACTTGTATTGGAGACGCAATGATGCTTGCCGCACCAAGAAACATTATGTCAATGAAAAGCGCAAGTATCCCAAAAATGAAACCTGCCAACAATCCAGCACGAACACCTCTTCTCATAGATAGCCACATCACTGGAACCATGCTGCCCAAAGTTACTGAACCACCATAAGGAAGCGTATAAGGCCTTATCGCGTATAAAACCGCTGAAAGAGCTGAAAAAACAGCAATTTCTATAAAGACTCTAGTTTCTAAACTTTTCTCATTCAAGGTCTTTCCCTCCGCCGGCATTACCCGGATCAGGTTCTAGGGGTCGACGGCGTTTAGCCGTCCTCTCAGCCGGGTCACCGCCCAGCTCCCCCAAACCCTTGAGCGGAGTAATTGTTATGTACTTGTATATTTATCTTTCCTAAAGTCGAAGTTTGTTAGGATGTCTGGTATGAAGCCTTTGCCTAAAGAGTTTGACGTGTTGGCTGTTGAGCGGAAGTGGCAGAAGCTTTGGGAAGATTGGGGCGTATACCGTTTCGACTGGAAAGACTATAAGCGTCCAATCTTCAGCATCGACACTCCACCGCCTTATCCTTCAGGCGAGTTCCACATGGGAAACCTCCTAAACTGGACTTACTTCGACATAGTTGCCAGATACAAGCGCATGAGAGGCTACAACGTCTACTTTCCGCAAGGGTGGGACTGCCATGGGCTTGGCATAGAGGTTCAAGTGGAGAAAGAATATAACATTAGGAAGCGGGACTTGCCCCCAGACAAGTTCCGCAGTTTATGCATGAAACTGGTTGAAAAGTACATTGCCATGATGAAGGAGGGCATAGTAAGGCTTGGATGCAGCGTTGACTGGACAACAGAATATCGCACTATGGACCCGGATTATTGGCGTAAAACCCAGCTAAGCTTCATAATGCTGTATCGCAAAGGCTTCATTTATCAGGGAACACATCCGGTCAACTGGTGTCCAAGGTGTGAAACCGCCATTGCGGATGCTGAGGTGGAATATGAGGAGCGGGAGGGCAAGCTTCACTATATACGTTTTCCATTAGCTGATGGCAGCGGACACCTTCTAATAGCCACAACCCGCCCAGAATTTATACCGGCATGCGTAGCCGTAGCGGTGAACCCAACCGACACCCGCTACACGAAATACATCGGAAAACGCATAACAGTGCCTATTGTAAACCGCGTTGTGGAAATAA
>JAVZOA010000082.1:0-4615 GCA_038882535.1 Bathyarchaeia archaeon
GTTGAATGGTATGGCCATAGCCGTGGGCGCTTCATTCTAGCTGAAATACCCGCTGAAGACGACTCTATGGAAAATCCGGATTATAAGCTGTTGCCTTACTATTGGCATACCACAATAAAATATTGGATAAACCCTAAGAACAGTTATGGCTTCTCAACATCAGCTGTTGTAACGGCTATAACGGCGTCGGCAAACGCTTGGGATGAACAAACAAGTTTCGTTCTTTTGGCTTATCAAGGCACAACCCGTAGAAGCGCCGGAGTGCGCGACGGCTACAACGTTGTTGCTTGGGGATTATATTCGAATCCAAACGTAATCGCGGTTACATACATATGGTATTCAGGCGACAAAATAATTGAAACTGACACGCGGATGAACACACGTTTCAAGTGGAGTTTAAGCGGTGAGGCTGGCAAAATGGATGTACAGAACATTATGACGCATGAATTTGGCCACTGGTGCGGCTTAGCCGACTTGTATGATGATGCAGATTACTGGCTGACGATGTATGGCTACTCAAGCTATGGAGAAACATACAAGCGGACCCTTGGACTAGGCGACATCCTCGGAATACAAGCAAGATACGGACAGTAAACCTCCCACTTCTTTTTTGAATCAACAATTGTCATTGCGCATGCACAAAACTATATTATTTTGTCTAAAAGAGTGGAGATAATTGAAAAATTCGGAACGAGTTTCACGGCGTGTTCTTTTATTCTTCTGTTGCCCCGGCTTCTACAACTTCGGCTTCGGCGAACCTTCGGCTTATCCTCGTTATCTTTATTTTGACGTGGTCGCCTGGCTTTGTGTTTGGTATGAAGGTTACTAGTCCTTGAATGCGGGCTATTCCTTCGCCTCTTCGGCTTGTTTCTGTAACGTCTACTTCGTATTCTTTGCCTATTTCAACTGGTTTTGGCGGGAACCTTCTTGGTCCCCTTCCGAATTCTCTTCTTCCGCCGAACCTTCTTCTTTCTTCCATACGTTTTCACCTCTCCTTTATTCGTTTAAAATTTTCCGCGCTTCATTCGACTGTGAGTTTTCCGTATTTTCCAACATTCAGCTGGATTTCTCCCTTGAAGCTTGTTACGTAGCCGTTTTCCACTTTGACTGTGTCGTTGACGTTTACTTGGTTTATCTGCTCGTTCCATAGGGTCAACTTAATAGTGCCAGTATCATCAGCTATTATGGCTGTTGCCACTTTGTGGGTTGTATCGCTAAATCTGGATAGAACTTCGCGCGGTGTGGACTTTTCTATGACTTTGCCTTCGACGTTTACGCGTTTCATTCCGTTTCGCAGTTCCTTAATCTTCAACCTTTTCCACAATCCCTCTTTAGGCTATTCTTTCCGCGACGGCGAATTTTCCGCCGACTGAAACAATGCGCACTCTGACGCGTTCGCCTATCTTGCTGTTTGGAACAAAAATTAGGTAGCCTTGTATTCGGGCTATTCCGTCTCCTCTGCTTCCAATGTCGTCTATAACAACCTCCAGTTCCTGGTTTTCCTTGACTGGCGCCATTTGGAAAATTGGCTTGCCGGGGTTGAAGCGTCTGCTACTCCCAAACCTTCTTGGTTTTCTCTGGATGTTTTTTGTTTTTTCTGGAAGCCTTCTTGGCATACTGTTTTTTCGTCCTTATCGCGGAACCAGCCTCAAACGCTAAAACTCAAGTGTCCACTTTGCTGAACACTGAGTTTCCAGCAGAGGCTAGTTAGCATCACAAACAGCAGCCAAACATATAAATCTTGCTAGATGGCGCGCAATATTCAATGTTGGCTAAGAAAACTGTTGGAAGAGTAAATGGTATATAGAGTCTTGTGTTATTTCCTATGATGCCAAGTAATGGGCAATGAGGACCGGAGTTGCCCGAACAAATCCAGCAGAAGCCAATAATACAACTAGTGAACGTTTACAAAGAGTATAGAGTCGGAAATATTTCGACTTCAGCCTTAAAGAAGGTTAGCTTCCAAATTTTCAAGGGACAACTCACCGCTATAATGGGACCTTCGGGTTCGGGGAAGACAACTCTTCTCAACATGATTGGGCTTCTGGATAGACCTACAAAGGGCAAAATTTTCTTCGACGGATTCGACGTTTCAAGGCTTAACGATAAAACATTAGCTAATTTACGCAACACAAAGCTTGGCTTCGTCTTTCAGACCTTTAACTTAGTGAATAGGCTAAGCGTTTTCGAAAACATTGAGTTGCCCCTAATACCTCGTGGAATTCCCCGCAGTGTCAGGGCGAAAATGGTTTTGGAAGCCATAACAAAGGTCGGCGGCGACAGAAGCTGGCTTCTCAAAAAGCCTAGTCAACTTTCAGGTGGACAGCAGCAGCGGGTGGCAATCGCAAGGGCCATTGTTGGGAAACCAATTATTTTGTTGGCTGACGAGCCAACTGGCAATCTGGACAGAGCCTCAGCCAAACTTGTTGTTGAAACTTTTCTAAGCCTAAATAAGGCTGGGCACACCATAGTCGTTGTCACACACGACCCGGAAGTGGCGAACTGTATGGAAAAAATATATGTTATAAGAGATGGAGAAATAGTGGGAGAATTTATGCCTAATAAGGCAGAATCCCTTATTAGTAAAGAGTAAACTCCATCCGAAAGGTGAAAGCATGAAAAGCCTTAAAAAAGTTTTACCCCTTGCATTGGCCGTAATGTTTGCACTGCAGTTTACGTCCTTCTTATCATACAATATAGCTTTTGGAAGTTCCACGGACTTTGCTATAATGAATGTTAACGTTAGGTCTTCAGCTGACACTCCTCATGTTTATCCTGGAAGTAGAAGAGTTAACTTGAAGGTTGAAGCAGCTTATCAAAACATTACCACGGCGCGGAACATTTTCGGATGGCTAAACATAACTGTGGAAGGCATAAGTTTCAGCTCCGGAAGTGGCGCATGTTCCCCGGCACGGCTGCTTAATGGTAGCGTAGCCGAAGAAGTGGACTTAAACACTCATATCACATTTGAATATTTAATTGACATTTCCAGTTCCGTAAAACCGGACAATTATCAGTTGGAACTTAACATCACATACGTGAAGGAAGACAGCATAACATTTGAGACACATCCAATAGCCATAACCGTTTCGCCTTACCCAGAAGTTTCCCTGAGGGTGGTGGATACCTATTTTTCACCCGCATCATACCCGGGTTCTGTTGACACAAACCTTTATGTGATATTAGAAAACAACGGAAGCGGCACCATAAACTCGGCAAACTTTAATGTTACGCTTCAAGAAGGCTTTACGGTCAAGAATCCTCGGGCAAGCACCGGACCCGTCAATATGGGAGACCGTTTCACTATAACATTTACCGGAGTGTCTATACCACTAAACGCCCAATTGGGAGCATACAACGCAACCATTTATGCAGATTACAGTGCCAGAACAGAGGATGGAGTAGCCTACAGCACCACATCATCCTTCAACGTCACAGTCATGGTGGAGAACCCACCTCCAGAAGAACCCATCATGATAGCAGCAGTAAACACACTTTATAATGGGGAACCAGCTCCACTACTCCAATCCGCTAAAGGCATTGTTTTGCGAATTTACCTTATCAATAGACTTCCAGACACCATAAGCACAATGATCGTAGACGCGACGCTTCCAGAAAACATTACAGTTAGAGGAGTTTCCGGAACATACATTAATGGGATGGGACCAGGCGGCACATGTTTTGTCGACTTAACAATAGATGTCGCCTCAGAAATAGAAGTAGGAAGGCACAATTGCTCGTTGAATGTAACCTATCTCAGAATAGTTTCTGGTTCTTCCTTCCTTATGAGTCAAACGTTACGGTTCCAAATAAGTGTTGAAAGCCGCTACAGCATCATCGACGACGCTTCAGCCATAGAAATTGTGGATGTAAGATGGTATGAAGGCTCGGTTGGACCCTACACTTATGGCGCCCATCTAATAGTTCTCGTCAGAAACGTTTACGTCAACGACCTCCACGGAGCAGTGCTTGAAGTTGACTTGCCAGAGGGAATATATAACTCTGCAGACAACTCCAGCCGCGCTAAGGCAGCACCCTTATCAGTGCAGCTTCAACTACCCCAGCAACTGCAGGCACAGGACCTTGCAGAAATTTTAAACGCCTTTCTAAGCGCACAGATAGCCAGCCCAGCGCAGGTTTACAGCAGAGGCGACATCCTAACTTTCATGTTCAGTCTCAATCTGTTCGACATTGATGTTGGAAACTATGTTCTTGAAGGACGCTTGTCATATATCGACGGGTGGGGCGGCAACCGGCAAATTCCAATAAAAGTGCCTATTGCCATCCTTGGAAAGGCTGGATACATCGAAATAGCCATGGAGGAAACCATCAGCGTGAGAAGCAGGTATACAAGCGCTTCTTTAACTCTTGTTAACCGCGGGAGTTCACCGGTTTACGACGCGTATGTGGCTATTTCACCTTATCAGGGAACACCAATACTCATAGCCTCGCCAGCATTAAACTACATTGAAGAAATTTTTCCGGGGGAAAGCTGCGAAATTCCGCTGATATTGGCGTATAATCCACTCGGCTTTTACACACAAACCGGTGGAACCATGACTGTAACGTATGGGCCGGTTCCATTCATGATCTCAGTAATTTATAGGGATGCATG
>JAVZOA010000083.1:0-4610 GCA_038882535.1 Bathyarchaeia archaeon
TGACCTAGCTAATGGTGTGCGGGAGTTTTGGCTCACCTCGCAGGACACTGCCTGCTATGGAAGAGACATTGGCACAAACTTGGCTGAACTTATTGAGGCAGTGTGCGCTGTTGATGGAGACTTTAAAGTGCGGGTTGGGATGATGACTCCTAACATGGCGTTGGGCATCCTAGAAAACCTAATTGAAGCCTATAAAAACAAGAAAGTCTTCAAGTTTCTCCATCTACCAGTTCAAAGCGGAGATAACCATGTTCTGGAAAAAATGCGCCGCTTCTACACGATAGCTGACTTCAAAAGAATTGTAAACACTTTTAGAGCAGCCTTTCCAGAAATTACAATAGCTACGGATATTATTTGCGGTTTTCCAGGCGAAAATGGAAAAGCCTTTGAAAACACCCTGCAGTTGATAATGGATGTTAAGCCCGACATTGTTAATATATCAAAGTTTTTTGCGAGACCAGGGACTCCAGCCGCAGCCATGCATGATGCTGTTCCGTTTTCAGAAACAAAGCGAAGAAGCGCCACGCTAAGCGGTTTAGCTTTCAAAATTGCTTTTGAGAGAAATCGTGGATGGGTTGGCTGGGAAGGCGAAGTTCTAATAGATGAGGTTGGGAAGGTTGCTGGCTCATGGGTGGGTAGGAACTTCGCTTACAAGCCGATAGTTGTGAGAAGCGCTGAAAACTTACTAGGGAGAGTTGTACACGTTAAAATTTATGATGCTTCTTTAACATATCTTGAAGGCTCAATATTAGATTAGAAAACTTTTTGTAATTTTTACATGAAAAATGTGAAAATTGATTGATGTTTTGCTTTCCTTACCGCTGACATAACTGAAAATTTATATGCGCCCCTATTTAATGCGTTAAGGAATCTGAAATGCAGCCCAAAAACGTGGACAATTATTTCACCTATCCTGATAGGAGACCGCCAAAATCAAAGGATAACGGGGAGATAAACGAGATTCTAAGCCGGAACATAAAATTGCCACTTGTTCACGTGGCGGATGTCTGTGGTGCAAAAATAGAGTTGTGCACCAACTCTTGGCATGTTAGCCGTTGGTGGCAGTTAAACTGGCATCTTTGCAATTCAAAACCAGATGGAACAGTTTACGTCATTAACGGTGTTGAAGGTTATGAGCCCCACTTGTTTTACGACCTTGAAAAGCGAAGAGTACTAATAATTAACTCTGAATACTATGGTGCTGCAAAATCTAACGGTGCGCTTGGCTTGGCTAGTGTAATCTTAAAGGAAAAGGGCAAGTTTCCCCTTCATGCCGCAGCCGTTGGCTTTGAAAGGGAAGGTAAATCCTATTGTGTAGCCATAATCGCTCCGACGGGGACGGGGAAGACAACGCAGTTTCATGAGCTTTTATATAATATCAGGACCAGCAAGGTTGTTGGCGACGATTATCTTTTTGCAAGCTTCGACGAAAACAGGAAAGAAGTCATTGTGGAGCAGCCTGAAAAACAGCTTTACATGAGGACCGAGATAGCGGAGAGACACCCAACTTTCATTAAGGCTTTTGACGGCTTGCCACTGGAAAACGTTGTCGTTAGAAAGGAGGATTGCCGGCAAAAAAGCGACGACGTCAAAAAGATGGGGCCCTGCTATCGGCTTGTCTATGAGGGCGGAAAAAAGTGCGTTTTTGATGAGGGCTTTGACAGGTGCTACTGGTCTTATGGAAACTCTAGGATCATGTTCCCCCGGGATAGGTTCACCATGCTGGTTGCAGACGAGAAAGGCGACGTGCACGAAGTTTTTAAAGGAAAAGAAGGCGTTGCTGACAAGGCAGTCTTGAAGTATGTGCTTCTGTTGACAAGGGATGAAAGTTCACCTATAATAAGAAGGATAGAATGCGAAGAGGCAATAGAAATCCTAAAAGAGGGGAAGTTTCAAATAGCGCCAGGTTCTGGTCCGCCGGAAAAGTGGGGGCAGTACGGCTCTGAACCCTTCTATGACCCATACCAGTTGGAAATGGATAGGGATAGGCAAGAACAGTTTTTCCGAAAACTTTTCGATTATGGCATCTTATTCTACTTGCTCAACACTGGATACCACGGTGGAAGGAAAATTGAGGTCCACCAAACCCACGCCTACATAAGGGCGGCTTTAAGGCTGAACGGCTAGCCAAAGCCCATAATTAGATAAATTATTTATTGGTTATGCGGCTATTCTATCTTTTGGAGATGAAAGTGTTTGGTTGAGGAAAACCTTGTTGAGGTTGGACGCGTGACCCATTACTTTACCAAGATTAGTGTGGCTGTAATTGAGCTTAAGGCGCCACTAGCCGTAGGCGACCGTATCGCCATTAAAGGGCCGACAACAGACTTTGAACAGGTTGTGGAGTCCATGCAAATCGAGCATAAGAATGTGCAGAGGGCTGAAGCTGGACAAAGCATAGGCCTAAAAGTTGTGCAACGTGTAAGGGAAAAAGACATAGTTTACAAGAAGCTTTAGCACCGCCTATTTTTCCTTTTTAGACTGGTTCCTCCCAGTCTGTTTGGCAACCATCCTCTGGAATTAAAATCACTGTTGTTTCGTCTGGCAATGGTGATGTTGGGTTATCTCTTACATTTATGGGTCTGGACTTGACATGGGCGTGAATGGCAACTTGCTTGTAAAACCTTTTCTCGTCGGGATGGTAAACCATTTGAAGCAAGCTCTCGTATTTTTCAACTGGAAAAGCGCCAACTTTCCCCTTTATTTCCTCATCAACAGCCTCAATAGCGTCTATTATTGAGGCTCCGTTTTCTAGGGTTAGCTGGAATCCTTGGGGAAAAACTTGCTTATTTCCCTTTGGCGGATAACTACTGTAACCTTTTTCATCATAATTGTTAATGGTGGGATTTAACTTAACCATTTTGCAAAGCCACATGCGTATGCCCAGCACAACCCTGCGTCTCCGTCTTAACGCGTGGATTTAAACGTGGAAAAGGAGAGGGATAAGCATAGTTTAGCGTTTTAGGACTTCTAAACGCTTGTTGACCTTCTCTAGTCTTTTGGCGAGGGTTTCCTTGTATTCTTCCAGCATTTTTATTTCTTCTTCAACATCCATGATTGGCCATGGAAAGACCGCGTGGTGCATATGCTTGTGCTCGTGGTGATAGTGGTGCCCTTCCACTTTACAGCAGCAACAACATCTACACATTTGGCTTTTCACCTCCTTTCCCGTGTTTTTCAAAATTTTCATGATAGAATTTTACAAGGTCTTCGAAGAGCGTTTTCCGTTTAACGATTGAGACTAGCCCCATTTTTAGGGCTTCAACGCCTTTGCCGGTCAACCTATAAACTCGCCTGTCCAGGCCGCCCTCCACTTTCTCCCACATGGATTCTAATAGGCCGCGTTCTTCCATACGCCTTAAAAGCGTATACATGGAGCCTGGCTCAAGCCTGTGGCATCCACAGCTTCGCTCTTCAATTTCTTCTAGTAGCTGGTAGCCGTGCATTGGCTTTTCATAAAGCACACGCATAATTAGGAATTGTATCCATCCTCTTTCTGGGTATTCATGCCAGCATCTGCAGCGATGATGCCTTGATCCAAACATAATTTCTCAAGAATATAACATTGTTACATATATAAGTGTTATGTTCTTGAAACAATAAATTTAAATTTTTGAATATGATAGTTAACGCTGAGGAAATCTACATGGAAGAAACGCAAGAGAATAAGGCTAAATGCGCCCACAAGTGGAAGGCTGAAGGAATAACAGAAAACAAGTCTCATGTTAAGCTTGTCTGTGTTAAATGCGGCGCTAGGAAAGAGATTGAACTCTTCCCATAAAAGGGCTGGCAACGCCATATAAATATGAATGCACGACTATTGAGAGAAGAGGTTATGCGGTCAAAAGGGAACTCTGGCGAAGGCGTGGTCAAAATTAGAAGTTGGTCCGAGTTTAGGCGTTTAGCCGAAAGCCTAAATCCAAAAGCCGTAGTCTACAACATCGAACAGAACGGATTATCGCCGAATAGAGAGCTAACCAATTTAAGGCTTATACTGCCAGCTGGACCAGCCTACTACATTTTGATAGACTCTCCAAGAGGCGAGGAAAAGCTTAAGGAGACGGGCATCCCACTAAGGAAGGACGCCAAAGGAAACCGTTACTTGGAGGAGGAAGACGTAATAAAATTCTTAAAGGAGCAGTTTAAACGCGAAGACCTAATCATATGCTCATACTGGACCATTTAGGTGCTTTACCCCTTATCTAATTCTTGTAGAATTCGCGTTAATTCTGGTTTTGCAGTCTTGTAAAAGACCCATTTGCCCTCTTTTCTTCCCTTTACAAGCCCGGCATTTTCCAGCATTCCAAGGTGATGCGAAGCCGTTGGCTGTGTCAATCCAAGGGCAATCATAATTTCGCAGACACACATTTCCCTCACTTCTAAAAGTTTTAGAATTCTTAGCCTATGCACGTCCGCCAAAGCCTTAAAAACCTTGCATTGCCTTTCGGCTTCGTCTATGCTTGCGACAGTATCGGCAAGCTTCTTTAATTCTTTCTCATATTTTGATGGGTCCTCGCGGGGACAAAGTCCAGAAACAACTAGCCGCATGAGCCTTTCATTAATTTTTTGTTTGGACATTATTCTGAATCCCGTGTTGACTACATAACAAA
>JAVZOA010000084.1:0-4591 GCA_038882535.1 Bathyarchaeia archaeon
AGGATGCAGAAGTTGATATCTATTATAATCAGGCTGCATCTTCACCATCTGTGCGAGGATGGCAAAATAACGATAGTACCAATACCACAGTTAAAACAGGTTTATCGGATAACCCGAGTAAACCATACGGCGAACTTTTTGGTATAGCTGATGGTACAACTGCAAGTGGTACTATTTCAGATTTACGTCTTGCTCTTAGACTTCAAGAATGGTTTGAAAAAGCCGCGCGCGGTGGTTCACGCTATGTTGAGCAATTGAAAGTCCACTTTAACGTTCTTTCATCTGATAAGCGGATGCAACGGCCAGAGTTTCTTGGCGGTACACGTAACCCTGTTGTTATTTCTGAAGTACTTCAAACATCTTCAACGGACGGAACCAGTCCACAGGCAAACATGGCTGGACACGGTATATCAGGTAGCTATGGCACCAATATCCGCTATTATGCCGAGGAACACGGCTATATTTTCGGTATTATGTCAGTTATGCCCGATACAGCCTATCAGCAAGGTCTCTCTCGCCATTTCACTCGTAAATCTTGGGAGGATTACGCATGGCCTACATTCGCGCACTTGTCAGAACAGCCTATTCTAAATCAGGAATTGTATGTTGTTAATGACAATAAGAACGAAGAGATATTCGGCTATATACCTCGATATTCAGAGTATCGCTATCAGCCTTCTCGTGTAGCAGGAGAATTCAGAGATAGTCTCTCGTTCTGGCATCTTGGTCGAATTTTCGCCAATAGGCCATTGCTCAATCAGGATTTTGTAGAGTGTAAACCTCGTACAGATATTTTTGCCGTTACAGATGACGAAAATCAACCTTTATGGTGTCACAGTTATCATAAGGTTTTTGTCAAACGCAAATTACCGAAATACGGAGTTCCAACGTTGTAGTTATGGCTAGGTGTATGTATCCGTATAGTGTAGAGCGAAAGCTCTACACTTCTCAATCACAGAAGTACGTTCAAGTACCTTGTGGCAAATGTCCTGAATGCTTGAAACGTCGCACGGCCTCATGGTCACACCGATTGGAAATGGAAGCAAAACGCTGGCCTAAAATGTTTTTTTTGACCTTAACATATGACAACGAGGCAGTACCAATATCAGATAATGGGTTTCTTACTCTACGACCGAAAGATATTACGGATTTCTGGAAGCGCCTCCGCAAGCGTTGCGGCAAGCTTAGATACTACGCTTGCGGCGAGTATGGAACTAACACACAGCGACCTCATTATCACGCAATTCTATTCTGCTCTGATGGAATATTTGAAGACGACATCATACGAAGTTGGGGACACGGACACGTTCACTTCGGAGAAGTCACTGCCGCATCTGTTAGGTATACGGTGCAATACTACGATAAAGGTGATTGGCAACCAAAACATAAGAGAGACGACCGAGAGCCGGAATTTTCTCGAATGTCGCAAGGTATCGGAACGAATTTCCTTAGCGCACAAATGGCGGCACATTTCTTGGCGAGACCAGACAAAGGTTATATATACGATCACGAAGGACGGAAAATTGCAATCCCGAGATACTATAAGAAGAGACTATACGACTTCTCTATATCTGGTGCTCTTGTTGCTCATCATCCTTCTATTTTACTCCATCGTGATGCTATGATAGATGCCAAAGAGATTTACCATAAGGCAATGGAAAAATTGGCCAGTGAACAAGAAATTATCGAAGAAGATGAAGAACTACGAGAAGCTCGAAAATGGGCTATAATTA
This sequence comes from Bathyarchaeia archaeon, assembly GCA_038882535.1. Classification (GTDB taxonomy): domain Archaea; phylum Thermoproteota; class Bathyarchaeia; order Bathyarchaeales; family Bathycorpusculaceae; genus JAGTQI01. The sequence goes on from JAVZOA010000084.1 coordinate 1,734, forward strand.
ATTACAAACAATCAAAACGCAAAACACGAAAATAATGGAGCACTTAATGCGCACACGTTACTACTTCCCAGAGGAAGCAAGAACATTAGAAGAAAACACAATGCCTTCGGAAACACAACCCGAAGATGTTATGACAATTACTGAAATGCTAAATCGACATGTACAAGGTCTCCCGATTGATGGCGGTAATGGATTTTCCGACTTTCCAGAGGAACTTGGATACATCCCTGATGACATCAACAGTCTAGACCTTGTCGAGATAGACGAACTTAGACAAGCAGTAAACGCACGCTTTGAAGAACTGCAAGCACAGGCCCGCAACGGCAGCGAAGCGGACACCGAAGGTAAGCGACCAGCACCACCAACGGAAGAAGAAGCTACCAACCCCCCTAAACAGCCCACAAGCGAAGCGCGTGAGTAACAAACTCTACATTCAAGGCACTCTATAGAGTGCCTTTCGCATTTATGCACATCATACCTAAATAAATGCATCCGCCAAAATGGCGGTATCGGTTACTCCTACCCAGCTGTGAGGACGACACTAGGACGTAGGACGAAGTTAGGACGAGCAAAGGATAGGACGTAACGCACGCTATGCCGCCATTTTGGCGGCAACAAAAACACTTTTTTTGTTACAAAACGAAACATAACAGCTTTGTTACAAAACAAGCAAATCAATTTACAATCAGGGCTTTAGCCCCGTTGGCATTAATCTTACTTGATGTATTAATGCCAACTGACACCATTACTTTTGGTGTCATAACAAATTATTACTATTATTGTCTCATGGAAAAAAATACAAACACACAGCCTAAAGCTCTAGGAGCTGAAGATTGGGCAAACAACGTTGAACACTTCGGAGAATTAATGCAGTCACTACATGCTGCATATGCCCTTATTGCAGACCTCAAAAGACATGCAGAAGAAAAGCTCAAAGAATTCGATGAAGAAGATGAAGAATTAAAAAGTATGGGTCCTATTTAATTAAATTAAATTTATAATTATGTCTTTCTTAAAAACAATAGGCAAAGTAGCATCCTCAATTTTACCCTTTGGTAGTGTTATCAGTAATGCTATGAACGCACGTTCTCAACGTAAAATTAACGAGCAAAACATTCGTTACGCTCGTGAAGCCTACAACCGTGAACGGCAGGACAGCCTTGCAGATTGGCACATGCAAAATGCGTATAATGACCCATCTCAACAAATGGCAAGATTGCAGAATGCAGGTCTTAACCCAAATTTAGTTTATGGACATGGCGCAGATGCCCAAATGGCTGCACCTGTTAAACCTACAAAACAACAATTGCCTGACCTCAAAGCTATTGATTACGGTGGAATAGTACCCAATGCTATTGGCACCTTGCAAGCAATGGCCAATATTAAACGTACGGAAGCCGAGACAAATCGCATCAATCAGGACACTATTTATAAAGAGTTCGAAAACAAAGTGAAACAAGGTGTTGGTATTGATCAACATGTGGAAGCTCGTTCTCGAACACTTGACAAGGATATTATATCTGGCGAAAGAGCAGGCCTTGAATACGAAGCATGGAAATACGTCAACATGTATCAAAAAGGTGTTCCAATGGATAGTCCAGATAATCCAACGGTTAAGAAGCTACTTGCAGATTATGATCTTGCTACGCAAAAGGTAAATATTGCTAAGGAAGATTTGAACATTAAGCAAGCTATCAAAGTAGTTAAGGATTTCGAGGCAGATATGGCACGAGCTGGCATATCTCCAAATTCCCCTTGGTATGTGAAAATAGTTGAGGCACTCATTTCTAATATTACTGGCGTATCGATTACAGATATGGTTAAATCTTTATATAAATAATATGGCAAGACACAGACGTGGTCGCGGACGTAGAAGCTACGGAAAGCGCAGAAATTTTAGCAAAAGAAGAGCATCAAAACGCTCACGGACAAAACGAATTCTAAGGTACACTACCTCTCGAGGTGGTATAAGATTGTAAATTATGATACAACAAGAAACACCAAAACGCAAGATTAATTGGATTAGATTAATCATTGAAGTATTAACAACTCTTGCCGCTTATATAGCTGGCGACCAAATTGGTATATAACATGGCAAATATATTTCAAACAACACCAGTGCGCAAGATAAAGCGCAACACGTTCAATCTCTCGCATGACTTTAAATTTACAGGTCAAATGGGAAAACTCATCCCTACACTTGTTCAGGAAGTTCTACCTGGTGATAGTTTCAACATCAAAACGGAAACTCTTATCAGGTTCGCCCCGCTTGTATCTCCTGTTATGCACAATATTAAAGTGTTTACGCATTACTTTTTTGTGCCTAATAGGATTGTATATGATGACTGGGAAAAGTTCATTTCTACAGACCTCTCTAAAGGTGTTCCACCAGCTTGGCCTCATCTATCAATTCAATTAGGTTCTAATAATTTAACTCGTAAAGGTTCTTTGGCTGATTATATAGGTGTTCCAGTACAACAGTCACCTTATGGTTCAGACATTCAGATAAGTGCATTGCCTTTTGCTGCTTATCAGTGCATATACAATGAGTATTACCGAGATCAGAATTTAATTTCAGAAGTTGATTATAAATTAAATTCGGGAGTGAACACTTCTCCTAAATCTGGAGAGCTTCTTACACTTCGCACACGGTCATGGATGCACGATTATTTTACATCTGCCCTACCATTTCAACAAAAAGGACCTGCGGTACAAATACCTTTTGATTTTGAGGATGCAGAAGTTGATATCTATTATAATCAGGCTGCATCTTCACCATCTGTGCGAGGATGGCAAAATAACGATAGTACCAATACCACAGTTAAAACAGGTTTATCGGATAACCCGAGTAAACCATA
>JAVZOA010000085.1:0-4561 GCA_038882535.1 Bathyarchaeia archaeon
GGCCCGGCCAGAGTATACCAACCGTAGCCAGCGCAAACCCCCATAGAGGCAAAAACATCCATTCTGAGGATTATTCCGCCAACAAGTCCGCCCATTATGCTGCCTAAAGCCACCGCTAACGGAAAAAACAGTATTTTAAGTTTGGCTTGCTTCATTTTTGCCACTGCCTTTTCATCCACTGCGAAAAGCATCCCCATCAAAAACAACAACACAATTAGGGAGAAGTTAAAAGCGTATTCTGAAAAAACAGTGTTTAACAATGGCGCACCAAAACTATTATTTAAATAACCCGCCAGAATTCCCATGGCAAGGGTTGGCAAAACATATTTTATCATATTTTCACCAGTTTTCGAACTGCCTTCACGAAGAGTATGCTAAAAAGTAAGGCCATAGCCAAAAGCACCAGAGCATTAAAAGCGACGTTTGGCATTACAGCCAAAAGTTCAGTATTTGAACCTATTGAAAAGCCCAAAGAGAAAATCAGCACCAAAATAGCGCCAAATACAAGCTTACCATCATTAAAAAGTTTCTTACCCCTCAAATAATAGCCAACCATCATACCAGCGACCAACGGGAAGACAAGCACGACAATATCCAAGGGGCTAGTCATTTAATTACCACCAGACAACAAGCAAACCATATCTTGAATTCTTCTCCTCGCCTCGCACATGTTTTTTGCTATGGCGTCTGGCTTCTGTCCACTTTCGAGAAGTTTTTCAATCGGGAAAAACTGGGAGGCAACAAAGACTGTTTTCATGCCTAACTGCTTCGCGCCTTTAACATCTTCCTCTGGGCTGTCTCCAACATAAACGGTTTCTTCAGCTCCAACCCCAAGCTTCTTTAACGCTTCTTCGAAAATTTTGACGTGGGGCTTTCGCCAACCAACAGCATCTGAAACAAGTATCACATCGAAAAATTTGCTTATTCCAACGCGCCTAAGCCCAGCATATATCACTGGGGCATATGTAAAGTTTGAAACAAGCCCAAGCTTGTAATCCCCAAAAAGTGCTTCCAAAGTTTGTTTTGTACACTTCCTAAGCCTGAAAGAGTTCAAGTAGTCCTCAAAGAAAATGTTAACAGCGGTTTTAATGCGAGCATCCTCTGGGCTTGTTTTAAATCCTAAACTGTTTAGGGCTTCGGAAATCCATATGGCATTTGTAACCTCGACAAGTTTCTGGTAGCGTATAACACGGTATTTTTCATGTGCTTGGCTGTATGCCCTCAAAAAATCTTGTCGGCTTACTTTGAAATCGGTGTCCACTATGGCTTTGTAAAGCTTCATTTTGGAATTTTCTAGGTTATAACCCTTAACGTTCACCAGCGTGCCGATAAAATCAAACATTACAGCTTTAATGGATGGCAAAGCCTTCTTCTCCGATTTGAATTTTCAATACTTTTCTGCAATACTTATCATTATATAATAAGATTTAGGTAGTATGTCCAGTAACGAGAATATTGAGGTTCATGTCTTTCAGAGACTATCTTCACGAGAAGGCTGAAGAGTCAAGACACAACGAGACAGTAGCCTATCTGATGTTTCTTGCGGGAACAGTATTTTTTGTAGGAGGAATCCTTGAAAACATACTCATAAGCAGCGTGATCAGGATAAACCCCGAATGGTTTCTCTTCATTCCCTACTATGCTGTCTTCCACAGCGGAACCGTTCTGGGTTTAGCCCTAATAATCTGTGGTCTAACCTTAATCGTGTATGGGATAACAGCTGGAATAAGCTATTCAAGGGACAGAAGTTGGTATATGAACGAGCTTCGAAAGGCAAACTCTATTGAAGAAGTTTTGTTGTCTAAGAAGCGGGTTTCAAGCGAAACTAAACAAAAACCTACTAAGAAAAAAGCCGAATAAATTAAGGCAAACTTTTTGAGGCAACTTCAGCCAGTCTTTTGGCAAAATCCGTCTTCAAAAGTGCGTCAACGTCTCCCAGTGACTCCTCAACCGTTGGGTCAAAGGGCAAATCTCCGAGGAATCGAAAACCCGCATTGGTAACACTTTGGAATATAAACTTGCTTTCTTTAATTTTCATGTTTTCAACAACGCCTATAACTGGCACTTTAAGCTCGGCAAGCAGTTCCAGCAGCTTTTTAACTGTTTCAAAGGCAAGCGGGGAAGGTGTCGTAACTATAAGGAAGTTTATGCCTTTAACAAGCCTAATCACGTCTAATGTAGCGTCGCTTATGCCTGGAGGCATATCTACTATTAGGAAGTCTAAACGCCCCCATACTGTGGCAGCGAAAAGCTCCATAAGGGCGTTTGAGACGTCCGCACCCCTCAAGGGCAGCGCCTTTTCCTTTGAATAGGCAACGATTGAGGAGTACTTTAAACCATGAACTTGCGCTGGAATTATGCCCCTTTCCTCTTTTGGCTTAGCACCTTTGACGCCCAAAATTAGGTGTGTTGAAGGGCTTGTGAAATCCGCATCAAAAAGCCCAACTTCAAAGCCTTTTCTAGCCAGTGTTAGGGCGAGGGTGGATGCAACAAGGCTTTTCCCAACACCGCCCTTACCACTTGAAATGGCAATTATACGCTTCACCCTTCCAAGTCTCTTGTTGATTATGCCTTTCCGCGGGTCTAGCATGCTATTTGACTCCCCTTACACTTTCAAGCCACACACCTCTTCCCTGCAAAATTTCAAAGTCAGGACTGCCGCACCTTGGACATTTAATGTAGGCGTGGGCTGTTTCGGGGACAAAGTGAATGGCTTCAGCTGATTCCTCGTCAAGTTTGTTCTTGTTGAAAGACCATTTATGTCCGCAGACTTTGCATTGTAACTCGGCTTTAACAGTTTCTATCGAGAATTTAGCGTTTCTGAGCTTGTCCATCTTAAGCTCGGACAAGGCAAACTCTAAAATGTCCACTTCTACCTGCTGAAGCTCACCAACTTTTATCTTAACCTCCCTAACCTCCTTTAACCCCTCTTTTTCGACTACCTGCGAAACAGAAGAGATTATTGCCTCCGCCAAAGCCCACTCATGCATAGGAAAGCCTTCCACAAAGCCCGATTTAAAAATATTGTAGCATAATGCCTTTAAACAGCGGTAGGTGAAGCGAAAAATTTTTAAATGCTCTGTTTTTCCCACCAAATTTTGGTGATGGCCATGCCAAAGAAGAAGAAAGAAGAGAAGAAAGAGGAGAAAAAGGAGGAGAAGAAGTAAAAGCCTCCGTTAAAAGCTTGAAAGCGTTTGGCCTTCACCAGTGCAAGCTTAGATTTTTATTTTCTCCCACTTCTTTTTTCTTTAGGTGCGAAATGGTAAGTGTTAAATTGCCGCATTTTGATTGACTTTTAAGTGTGCAAATGGGTAAAGCGAGCAGAGTTGCCATAATTAAGGGCTCAGACCCTATAGAAACAACTGTCAAGGCGATTAATGCTGTGAAATCGGATTTAGATGTTGTTCTTTCTGCTGTAAAACCAATTTTGATAAAGCCAAATTATATAACGGCTCAGCACCCGTCCACTGGAGTTACAACAGATGGCAGAGTAGTAGAAGGAGTTGTTAAATTCCTTAAAGAGCATGGGAAAGACAATGTTATTATTGGTGAGGGGAGTGGTTGGGCAGACACTTTTGAAGCCTTCAAGGCTGCGAGGATAGAAAAGATAAGCGAAAAGTGGAAGGTGAAGCTTGTTGACCTTAACAAGGACGTTTTCGTTGAGGTTTATCCGCCTAATCCCATAGCACTTGGAAAGGTTAAGGTGGCGAAAACAGCCCTAGAAAGCGTAATAATAAGTGTTCCAAAACTGAAACTCCATAGGCTTGCCACAGTCACGCTTGGAATAAAGAACATGATGGGAGCCCTAGCCTCAAAAGGAAGCATGCACAACGGTAGACTCCACGCAAACATTGCAGACTTGGCTTCTTTGCTAAAGCCAAGCTTAACGGTTATAGACGGAATAATAGCCGGAGAAGGCCACGAAACAAGCGGAAACCCTGTAAAAATGGATTTAGTGATAGCGGGTACAGACCCTGTGGCTGTTGACGCCGTCGGCACTGCTGTTATGGGGGTTTCACCAACAGAGGTTGAGCATTTGGTTTTGGCTGAGAAAAAGGGACTTGGAACATACCAGCTAGAAAAAATAGAAATCATTGGAGAACCCATCGAAAGGGTGAGAAGAAAGTTCCGCAGGTCCATCTCTTCAAAATTCTTGAATATTTCTGAAAACTTTTGAAAAAGCTTTTAAGACCTTTATTTTCAACGTAAAAGGAAGTTTATGGCTGAAGACTCTGAAAGCTCGCCAGAGCCGCGGGGAATAAGCAAGTACAGAGATAAAATCATTGATGGCCCCATTATCCGCACAATTTTTTGGTTAGGAACCCCTCCGCTTCTAAATCAGCTTGTAGTTGTAGCCTACAACGTGGCAGACACTTATTGGCTTAGCAGTTACAGCGAACAAGCTGTGGCTGTGCCGAGGCAAGTGTGGCCCATCCTCATGCTTTTTCAAGCCCTTGCAAATGCCATTAACACTGCAAGTCTAAGCGTAATCTCACAGTATGTGGGAGGCAAAGCCTACCGGGAGGCAAGCACGTCAGCCTCCCGCTTCTTTACGCTGTCC
>JAVZOA010000086.1:0-4534 GCA_038882535.1 Bathyarchaeia archaeon
ATTAAGCTTGGCCCTCACCTCTAGATGAAACCGTGAGCATCCCGTTTTAGTGTGATTTTGTACTGTTTCGCTATAAAAGTGTTGCATTCTTTATGTTTTAACGGTTATGCACTTTTTAACGCTACTTTTCGGGCTTAAAACCATATTTTGTAGCCATTTTCTTGACAAAATCTTTGAGGCGCTCATCTTCGCCATAAACAAGCAAACATCCGTCGCTTTGCACTTCAGATGAAAGGTTCAATTCGCTAGCTAAGGCTTTCAAAGCTTCAACGGGCATATTTTCGGAAGGCTTAACGCGGATCCATCGTTTTTCCCTTGGAAGCCCTGGAACAAAGCGGGTCTCGCCCTCTTCCTCCTCTAAAACTTTTCTGCTAGCCTCCTCAATCCTTTTAACCCATCCCTCAACATATTTGTCTCCGAACCTTTGCCCTTCTGAAATGAGGTAAGCCTCAACATTGTTTAGGTATTCCTCAATTTTTTGGCTTGTTTCAAGACGGGTTGAGTCAGCTTTCAAAACATTGATTAATGTTCTCGCATACCGTAAATCGTTAAGAATGTTTGCTGGAACTGTAACGCCTTTTTTCTTTAGGTCTGTAATCATTTCTTCTAAAACTTTCCAGAGAGTTAAATAGCCCAATGTTTCACCAACCTTTTATTTCGATTTTGAACTATAAAAAGCGTTATCAGCCTACGAAACATAAATTTCAGAGATGGAAATGACCTCAGAAGAAAAGCTAAGCAATGTAATCAAAAACGGTATTGTATTGAAAAGGCTGTTAAAGCTTCACCATACTCCAATTGGAATAGCTTTAGGGAAAACGGCGCCCCGAGGTCTGCTAAAGCTGGACGGAGAAATGTCGTTCTGCAAAATGTGGAAAATGGCATTTGAAGGCAAAGCTTTCTTCGCCACAGCAGAAAACCACAACTGCATTACTGGCCAATATTATTTGGGATTTAAGAAATGGAGGGGGAAAGTTTGCCGCTTTTTAGTTGATGAAGTCCAAGCTTACTGCAATTGTGATATCGCTGATAAACACCTCAAAAATGTTCCAAAAATTTCGAAAGCCAAAACTGGAATAATCTGTGTTGCGCCACTAGAAAAGGCCAATTTCTTTCCGAATTTAATTTTAGTTAGATGCCGTCCAGAAGAGGCCATGCTCCTCTTTTGGACTTATTCTTATGCTACTGGAGAAACTGTAAAGGGTGAGACTGGAACAGCCATATGTGTTTCGCTTGTTATAAGGCCATATTTGGATGGAAAACCAGCATTCAGTCTAGGCGACCCAGGCGGCAGATATATCGTAGGTTTAGATGAAAACGAACTTGTGTGCTCGGTGCCTACGCGATTTTTTAATGGAATAACTGAAACACTGCGGCTTCACCTGAAAAACTGGAAGGCACAATCAAGGGGCAAAGGCGATGTTAGGCTAGACTCTTCTTCCCCTTCTTCCGCCCGGTCTCCGCGTGCCATCATGCGGTATGGGCGTAACCTCTTCTATTCTGCCTATACGGAAGCCAGCTCTGGCTAGGGCTCTTATGGCTGCTTGTGCGCCTGGTCCCGGCGTTCTTGGTCCCGGTCCGCCTGGCGCACGTACTTTTATGTGGATAGCTGTTATTCCCTTGTCTTTGGCTATTTCCGCTGCCGCAGAGGCTGCTCTCATGGCAGCGTATGGCGATGACTCTAGTCTGTCGGCTTTAACGAACATTCCGCCGGAGGTTCTGGCTATGGTCTCTGCCCCTGAAAGGTCTGTTATGTGGACTATTGTGTTGTTATAGGAGCTGAAAATGTGGACTACGCCCCACTTTTCACTCTTTTTCGCTATGGTTGTTCCGCTTGCGCCGCTGCTCATTTATTTTTCACCCCTTTCACTTTCAGTTTTCTTTGTGGTTTGCGATGCGGAGGCAACAGCTATTATTTGGCGTATCGGGTGGCTTGAGCTTGCAAGCGGACTTTCCGGCGCGTAAGCGATTTTCTCCTCTTCTTCTCTTGTTACCAAGTAGCTTGGTACTGTTACGCGTTGGTCGCCTATAACGATATGCCCATGGGTTATCAGCTGTCTAGCCTGATAAATGGATTTGGCTAGTCCTTTTCTAAAGACTATTGTTTGGAGGCGCCTTTCAAGTATGTCCTCAACTGTTAAGTCTAAAACGTCGTCTAAGACTGCTGTTTCATGGATTACGCCCAGCTTCTTTAGGCGTGATAAAAGCTCCTTTTCCATTTTTCTCCTTTCTTCTGGCGCCTTTCCTATTAGTGAGCGGGCTATCCCCCTAAATTTTGAAAGCATGGTTTTGTGGCGCCACAACTCGCGTTTGTTCCGTAAGCCATACTGCCCCAAAAGTTTAAGCTCTTCTTGGAGGACGTCTGTCCGCCATGGGAAACGTGGTGTTTCATACTTCTTTTTTTGTTTTTTAGGGTCTCCCATGCTACTTGCCACCGCCTCCAGGTTTCGCGATAGCCTTCTTTTTAACTCCAACGGCTTTGCCCGTTCGCCCAGTTGTCCGTGTTCTTTGTCCTCTAACCTTTAATCCATAAGCGTGTCTGTATCCTCGCCAAGACTTCAGCTCCTTCATTTTTTCAATATCCATCTTTGTTCTTAGGATGAGGTCTGCACTTATTAGGTGCATGTCCTTTCCCGTTTCCAAATCCTTCCGCCTGTTCAAGAGCCAGCCTGGCAGCCCATATTTTGTTGGTTCTTTGATTATTTCCTCTATTTTTTCAACTTCTGCTTCTGTCAGGAAACCTACCCTCATGTTGGGATCTATTCCAGCCTTTTTGAGTATGGCGTTGGCCAGGTTTAGGCTTATACCCTTAATCTTTCTTAGGGCGTAGGGCGCCTTCAGAGTACCATCTACATCTGTGTCCGTTATTCTTAGTATGTGGCGGAATTCTCTGGCCGTTTGACTTGACATCTAACGCATCCATTCCCTGTTTGCAAACTAGAAGTAAATCATATTTTATTTAAACTTTCCTAGTCTTATGGAACCGAAAAACACTTAACAAGGCATTTGGAGAGCATTTTAAAATGGGCTGGAAATGAGCGGCGCGGTGCTTGAAGATACTGTTTCAGAAGCCTTCCGCAGAAGGGGCTTCATAGTTTTTACGAGACAGAATCACTGTGATGTTTTGGCTGTTAAGCCAGACATGAGTTTGGCTTACCTTGTGGAGTGTAAGGATTACGCCCTATCCAGAAAACAACAGGTCTTGGCTGTTAGGGAGCTCAACCGCAACTATACACATGCGCTGGAACTCTTGATAAAACAACGTTTATTTCCGCAAAAAATATTGAAGATTCTTGTGGCACGGGGCTTCACTTACCAAGCAAGGGGTATACTGCAATACACCCCAGAAACTTTTATTGAGCATATTTCCTCGTGAAAATAGTGATTTGGCGTAATAAATCATAAATCGTAATATAGGTTAAATCTTTTAAGCAGAATAGCCTATATCAGAAAAAGTATGCGGGTGGCTGGTTTGAATGGTTAGGAGTGGGGAAGAGGAGAAGATTAGGCGTATATTGACGGATGCTAGGCTTTCGGCGATTAAGGCTATGTTGGAGAAGGACCATGCTATAGACTGTATTTTCTTGCTTTATATGGGGCGGGGGAAGTGGAAGGAAGCCAAGGAGTTTATGAGGGCTAATGGTTTGACGTTGAGTGATGGCACTTTTAGGGCTAGGATGATTGAGATTGAGGAGCTTGGCTTGGCTAAGAGCGAGCGCATCGACCCTTTGAAGAGGAAGTATGAGAAGACAGAGTTTGGCGACAAGGTAGCGAGGCTTCTGTTAGAGTTCTTCGACAAGCTCGGCGTTTAGGCTTTAGCTTCTCCTCTTTTGTGTGCCGTAAAAGGATGGAAAGGCTTCTGGCAATTTTCGATTTGTAGTTATATAAATGTCAATTTTGTTGTTGGTAGCGAACTGCAAAATTGATAGCCCCCTCTATAGAATTTTGTCACGATGTAGGTCAATTTTAGGAGGGCAGATGTTGTTAAATTGGATACCTCCTTTAGGATTTTTATGTTGTTTTTGGTTTGTGGGTGTGCTAGTAGTGTCTAGTCTCTCTATGTTTTTTGTGATGTGTTTTGTTGTTTTGTTTTACAAATGGATAATATGGTGTATTAAGTCGTAAGATTTAAATTCTAAGCTTCCCCTAACATACACGATAACAAAAAGGGAGGGATTAAAAAGAAAATGAAAATGTTGAAGAGCAGGAAAGCCCTAAGCCCCGTAGTAGCATCCATCATCCTCATAGCCGTAACAGTCGCCGTCAGCCTAGCCGTAGCCATATGGATGGGCTCACTAACAACAGGACAAATGCAAACAGAAGGACTCTCAGTCGTTAACCACGCATGGGCATCACCAAGCGGAACCACAATTAGCTACATAAACATCACAGTTAGAAACACAGGATCAGTAGATTTATCAATAGCAGAAGTTAGAGTTGACAACAATGTAGTGGCACCGGCCACCCCAACGCTTCCATACGCACTAGCAAAAGGCAGCGAAGTTGTGATCAAAATTGCCCCTACTGGAGGTTT
>JAVZOA010000087.1:0-4519 GCA_038882535.1 Bathyarchaeia archaeon
ACCGTGCAACATATGGTTGAGCTGTTTCCCTAAAGTGGGCTGTTCCCATAAACCATGGGCTTGGCAGCCGCACATGCCCAACCAAAACCGCTGCTTTGTCAAGTTTGCACGTTTCTGCCAAGCGTTCCACTGGTGAACCATCGACCCTTCCAACCTTCTCAAGCAAGACGGTACCAGAACTCGTGAGGGTGGCTATTCCAGCGCCATAGCCCCCAACTGGTTTAGGCTCATTTGGATATTGATGCCTTTCAAGCTTTTGGAGAACCTTCAGTGCGTATGCAACTTTTAGGGGCTTTCTTAGTATGAAGCCAAATATGCCGCACATAGTTCGCATCCGCCTGCCTAAACTATGTATCTTTGGTCTGTCTTCTCAAAATCCTTAACTATTTCCATGACCCGTTTGGCGTGAAAAGCCTTGTCTAGAGGTATGCTCTTCAGCAAAGCCCATGGACTGCTTTTGGCTATGGCTGTGGCTACGTGCTCCTCGCCAAAGCAATCCTTTGCAATATGATAGACTAGCTGCCTAACCTTCAATTCAGAGACGTGTCCCAAAGCGTGGAGATACTCGTGGATGAGCAGATTATATATTAAGGCGTTTACCACCCGCTTCGACTTTGTAGAAGCTTCAACAGCCTTAACGAGAATGCGGTTCAAAATAATGTTGTTCGTTCCAATAGGGTGGTAAGCACCCAACTGTATGGGCAAATCGTCAAGGAAAAGCATCATCCCAGCCCTCCGCTGATTCAAAGAAAAAGCAACAGTGTCCTTAACAACCTCCCAAATGTCGCCATAACTTGAAGCGTTCTCAAGCCTTAAACGATAATTCTCAACATGGCTTCCTTCCAAAGATTTTCTCTCCCGCACGTTTTTCAAACTTACAATATTTTGCAAAACATAAATAATTTCGTTAACACTTTGTATTTCTTGGACAATGAAGAAATCGAGGTACACTGAACTGATGATTGCTTTTTCCGCTTCTGAGTCCAAAATAAAACGCTATGCAATCAGCCGATCAGCTAACAATTCGCTGGAAGAAGGGGGTAAAAAGGTGAACGGAAGTTTTGGAAAGGCTATGTTTCTTTTGGTCCCGTAATGTGCGCCCATATACTAACTACTATGAGTGTTAGGAAGGCGCCTGCGAGTCCTGCGAGGATATATTTACTGAATAGAATTGGCAGTATAGCTGCAAGCGCTGGTATCACGTACTCTATTGTTAGTTGAGCTACGATTCCTGCGAAGAATCCAAGGATTGCGACGAAAACGAATACCTTTAATCTTTCGCCCATCTTTTCCACCTAGCCTAATAGTTGAATTATAAGCCTCTTTTTAGTCTAACTTACACTTTTTTGTCTATTTCCGAGAAAGCAGCAAGGAGTTCTTTTCACTGGAAAATTAAAGCTCAAAACGGTTTCAACTGGCACATATAGCTCTACATATATACGTGGATAATGCAAGCATATTAAGAATGTATAAAGATTTGCCAAGCCCCTTTAGCCTCTTCTTGGAGGAATCAAGCTTGTCAGAAAAATTTAGTAGAAGATGGGATGAGAGACGCGACGAGCAACCAATAACAGAACGCATTAAAGAGGCTGTCAGACCGCCGGGTCCATTAAAGCCAAGGCTTGACATGGCTGTCCGCCGCATAGAACTCCAAATCCAGAAGCTGGATCAGGCCAGCGAAAGGTTCAGCCAAAGAGACAAGTCAATATTTGCGAGGATTGTTGACGCTTATACAAAGCATGACATGGCTCGGGCAAACGTCTTCGCAAACGAGTTGGCTGAGATAAGGAAAATGGAAAAGATGATTATGCAAGCTAGGCTTGCCCTTGAACAAATAGTCTTAAGATTACGCACCGTCTCAGAGCTTGGAGATGTCGTTTCAACCCTTGGTCCTGCAGTAAGCGTGCTCAGAGCCGTAAAGACTGGAATGGCTAACATCTTCCCAGAAGCGGAGAGGGAGTTGGGGCAAATAGGCAACCTTCTAAGCGGAATAATAGTTGAGGCTGGACAAAGCACAGGATTATCCATAAACTTTGAAACAGCCAACGAAGACGCCCAAAAAATCCTCACAGAGGCAGCGGCTGTAGCTGAACAGAAAATTAAGGAGAAATTCCCAGAGCTTCCGGCAGGAATCCCGCAGGTGCCGCTACCAGAAAAATCCCCAACGGAAACATCTTAGCAATAAAATGGAGGAATGCATATGCCACAAGACCCCAATCTTTTTTTGTCCCTTGGAAAAGTTGTTAGAGACGAGTATGGACGCCCAATAGGCGAAGTTGCATCCTTAGCCGTTAAACCCAACGGTGGAGTGGACGCCATTTACATAAGGCACAGTGATGGGCGCTTCGTTAAGTATCCGGCTGGAACCATAAAAGTTGACGGCTCAGACGTAATTTTCCTTTCAAAAGTTAAATATGACACCTCGGTTTTCTGCGACCAGATTCCACTTATATGGCGTAAAGATCAAGCCCTAAAAGAACTTCTGGAGAAAAAGAAGATTTCACCAGAAGTTTATGAAGACTTGCATAGGAGTTTTGAAGGCGCCCTAAACCAGCTTAAAAGTGAAGCCCAAACCATGCTTGAAAGAATTGATAAAGAAATTGAAAGATGCAACCAAGAGATTAGGGAGCTAAATTACGCGCTTGTCCACCTGGAAGTGGAGCATGAAATAGGCGAGGTTGACGACCAATCCTATCAGGCGGCATTCGCAAAAATCCAAGAATGCCTAAAACGGGCAAATTTGGAGAAAACAGACCTCGAAAGCATGAAGAACAAGCTTTCAAACATTCTATTGGGAGAGGCGCCGAAAACCGTTTCTGAAGAGCGTGTTGAAGAAGCCCCGACTCCCTCGTCTCCAAGTTTACCGGAGCCCCCAGTCATAGTTTACGTGAAAGAAGCAGGCGAATCCGGCATTTAGGCTTCGGCGTAGCGGGCGGAGGGAGCTAAAATAAAAAACCCTTTCACCCAAACCCCTCCACCACTACGGGAAGTTATAATCAAGTCTGTGCATAAACTTCGAATCCAACAACACAGAGTAGTTCAAGCATCCTTAAGGCTTAAGGAGAGAGACAAAAGCCTATTCCAGACCTGCGTAACGGCGTTAAGAACCAACAATAAAGAAAGAGCTGCAATATGCGCAAACGAGCTTGCCGAAGTTCGAAAGTTAATCAATTTTCTCCAGCAGGTGGAGCTTGCCATTGAAAGGGTTATCCTCCGCCTCGAAACAGTGAAAGAGCTAAGCGACATAATCATTGACTTAAAACCCGCACTGCGAACCCTCCAAAGCGTCTCAAAGCAGCTTTTCGACGTCTTACCAGAGGTTTCCTCAGAGCTTAGTGAAATTAACGACGTTATAGGAGAAACAATCTATTCTACAAAGATATCCGCTGATGAAGTAGTAATTCCTGTTGACAGAGTCACGCCAGCTGGAGAGCAAATACTGAAGGAAGTTTCAAGCTTCTTAGAGAAGAGGTTGGCTGAGAAGCTTCCTGAACCGCCCGCTATGCAGGAGGAAACACCAGTGCCAAAGCTGGAGACAAAATTGGAGCCTGCCCAAGCCCAGATTAAGCAGATGGTTGCCCTAGCGGCTTCATGCTCTCAGTCTGTTGGCGGCGAAACCGTTGAAGCCGAAGGGAACAGCTCCCAAAACTTAATCTCCTTCCGAAAAGCCGAAATCCAAGAGATTTCGCTCCGTGTTGGGAAGCCGACTCTTGAAGATGCTCTCTTGGAGTATGTTCGGAAAAGTGGGGGAGAAATAGACTTGACGCGTTGTTCTCGGGAGTTGGGCGCCTCATATGAAGATATTGAAAAAGCCCTCCAAAGTCTTGGGGCTAAGGGTAAGATAAAGATTGAAGCTAGAAGGTGAACCCTTCATGGAAGCGTCGCAGGAACTTGAAAAATCCGCCACAAATTACGCATTAGAGGCTGTTCGCCTCGACAAGCAGGGAGCAAGAGGCATGGCCATAACCATGTATCAGAAGGCTATAGAAACCCTCCTGAAGCTTGTTCAGCTTTACCCAGACTACAGCCTAAACAAGGTTTACATTCAAAGAGCCATAGCCTATCAAGAAAGAATTAAAGTGCTGCAAGGCGCGGTTGGTCAAACAGAGCCAAGAGCAGAGGAAGTCAAAGGCGTTGAAGGAGCAAAGATGGGCGAAGAGAAGAAGGCCACTTACGAAGACTTAATTGTTAAGGAAAAGCCAAACGTGAAGTGGGACGAGGTTATTGGGCTTGATACCGCAAAGAAGGCCATAAAGGAAGCCATAATCTACCCGGTTCAGAGACCAGACTTGTTCCCGCTTGGATGGCCTAGGGGTATACTCCTATTTGGGCCGCCTGGATGTGGCAAAACTTTGTTGGCTGCCGCCGCTGCAACGGAGATTGACGCTGTTTTCATTTCTGTGGATGCCGCCTCAATAATGTCCAAGTGGTTGGGCGAGGCGGAGCAGAATGTTGCTCGTCTTTTTGAGTCTGCTAGAAAATCTGCTTTGGACGATAAGAAACCAGCCATCATTTTCAT
>JAVZOA010000088.1:0-4389 GCA_038882535.1 Bathyarchaeia archaeon
AGTCGGAGCTGGTGCAACAATTTTGTTCCTTCTCTTGAAGAGGAAAAGGGATAGGCTTATCGCCATTGTTACTGGTTCCTCTATAGCTACGGCTGCTTTTCTTCTCTCATTTGTTTACTTTTCCGCCACTCTTGAGCTTATCGGTTTTTCATTTATCGAAATTCTTGTTCCCATATCAGCCCTTCTAACAGTGTTTGTTTGCTACATAATTTTTAAGACCCGAAGCAGGGTTGGCGACTTTATCGTACTTTTGTTAGGCGGCGCCCTTGGAGCTTTTCTGGGAGCATGTGTTCCCACCCTAAGCGCTATTCTCATCTTATGTTTTCTGGCCGTTTACGACGCCTTTGCTGTTTATCATGGGCCAGTGGGCAAGATTGCCCGCGAGGGGTTGGAAAAGTTTAGGGGTTTAAGTTTCGCTTTTAGGGATATTCACATGGGGCTTGGTGACTTAACCTTCTATTCCATGCTTGCTGGACACATGCTCATCTATTTTGGCTTACTGCCCTGTATGGCGTCTGTGGCTGGCATTTTGTTAGGCTGCTTTTTAGCCTTTAAAATGCTTGAAAAGGGCGGGGTTTTTCCAGGACTGCCTTTCCCGATAGCTTTTGGTCTGGTTTTCGGCTTTCTCGTTGTTCTATTTTCCTAATGGATGGAATTCGAGTTTATTAGGCTAGCACTAGGCGGGTTTTGTTTGCGTCCACTTCCACTATTTTGCAGTTTTTAAATTCCTTTGTCTGTCCGGAAACATCCTTCAGTATTATTTTTCCGCCTTCAGCTTTCGCGTAGACAACGTCGTTCCAAACTTCCTTTCCATTTAGGATAACCTTAAACTCACACATGCTGTTTTCGCCTTTATTGCATTGAGAGGTTAGTGTTTTGCTATATTTTTTGCGGTTTGGCTTACTGATTTTTGATATGGATTTTGGGTTCATAACCCTAATTATGCTTATAATGGAAAGGCATAAGGGTGGTGTGCAGAATTTGACTTTGTGGCATGAAATCGAAGACCTTCAAAAGAAAAAAGCAGAGCTGGAATTTCAGCTTCATTCGCTGGAAGAGAAGGAGAAAACCCTAGAGGAAAGGGCTCGGCTGCTGGAGGAAAAGCTAGCCATCAAAGAGCTGGAGCAAAGGGTTAGGATTAAGACTGAAAGCATCGAAAAGCTCGAGTCCCGCATAAATGAACTTGAGCAGAGGCTTGGCGTTTCCACAAACATCACGGGTGTTCCAGAGCCGGAACCAATGAAAGTTCAGCATAGTGAAAACAGCTTTAATCTTAGGAAGCTCTTCGGCGAATAAACCGGCTTTGAAGTCTTGTCTGTTAGGCGACGGATAATGCTGAAGGGTTGGATAGTTGACCTTCTAGATTTTATTCATAAACTATGGTTTTTGATGTGTGTATTGGGCGGTTATTGAATAAAACAGTTATAATGTTGGAGGGCTAATAACCACTGTAGAGAACTGGCAAGATGAATTTGGATGGAGAAGAAAGGCGCCAAATCCAGCGAGTCTGCGATATCTAATATATTTAGTCTGCTTGTTGAAACCAGCGAGAAAGAAAAGCGAAAACGCAGAGAAGAGCTTCTTGCACCCTTGAGAGTTAAGGAGTTCTTTGTCGGTGGAAGCATAACGATAGACAAGCGCACATGCAAAGGCGTGGAATGTAAGTTGTGCATTAAGACTTGTCCCACCAACGCCTTGTTCTGGAGGAGCGGCGGCGAGGTCGGCATAACAGAAGAACTGTGCATATACTGTGGCGCATGCGTTCTAAACTGTATCGTGGATAACTGCATAAAAATAACAAGGAAAAGAGAAAACGGCGAAACAGAAAGGTTCAGCACACCCCGAGCCTTCACAATGTTGGAAAACGCCATAAACGCCAAAAAGCGCCACGAGAGAGCTAGGACGATATTCCCAACAACCACAGAATACTTAAGGCTGTATAAGCCGCAAATGACATGATTACGCATGCAGGCATGTCAATTTTGTTGTTGGTGGAGAACTGCAAAATTGGACTAGTCCCTCTCGTTGGTGCGCAAAATCGCGAACGATAAATTTTGTGAAAAAGAAAACTGAAATAAAATAGGGGTTACGGGTTTTGCCATTTTTCTTGTAGGAATTTTGGTATTTCCGATGAGTCTCTTGGTCCCACTAGGACTTGCCATCCGCTTAGTTCTTCTATTTCCCCGCTTAGGCGTGCCGCCTTCCCCGGAATTATGAGTTTTCTGTGTTTCACCTTGTTTTCTATACCTGAGGCTTTTATTGCTTCGGCTACTTTTTCTGCTGTTAGTTTGCGTCCGGCTACTGCGCTGTCTACGGCTATGCCTTCCGTGTCAACCACCAGCAAATACGCGTTTACTTTTGCTGACTCTATGTCTGAAGCCACTGTGTAGTAGGTTAGGGCGAAGTTGGTTGTGAACATGACTGGCGAGTTCTCGTCTGGAGTGCCAAAAACTTTCAAGCCTGGTTCTACGGCTACTGGTTTGCGTGGGTCCGTGTAGATGTTAGCCCTTAAAACAACGTTTGGTAATAGCGCCCATCCGTCTAGGCTGTGCATTATGAGGATGTCGGCGAAACGCACTATTAGCATAGCCGCCAAGTAGGCTTCTCTCCACTTGACGATTTCCGGGGCTATTCCGGCGCTTTCAAGCCAAACGGTCATGGGAACACCCATTAGTGGAAAGCCTAAAAGCTCATCGCCTTGCTTGCAAGCTAAACGCCTAATCATGGTGAAATTGTTCAATGTGTCAGCCAAGCCCTCGCCAGCGAAAGTGCCCGGGTCCAAAACCAAGTCTTCTACGCCATACTCTAGAAGCGTCTTCGCCAGAGACTTCAAAAGTTTAAGGTTGTTGGGAGCAAAAACAGCTAGGGGACAGCCGTACATTAGGGCGAGTTCAGCCATCTCCCTCCAATTATCCTTAGTAGCCGCATATAATAGCGGTCGTGCTTTTGGTGCAGCCATCAAGCCAGCCTCCAAAACCGCTGGATTCAGCGAGCACAAAATCATGGGCAGTTTGGTGTTTTCAGCCACTTTCTTGACTGTTGCCTTAAACTTGTCTGGGTCATTGGAAGTGGAGCGAACAGCAACCATGTCCAGCTTTAAAATCTGCCCGATGTATTCGTAGCGGAACTCTTCAACTCGCTTAATTCGGCTTAGGATTTCTTCTTCTGGCATTTCGTCTGTTACGTCTATGGCTATGGCTGTTGGGTTAAAGTATGTAAGCTCGTGGCGATACATGACAAGTTTTCCGCCAATTTTAACAGCCCCTTCGCCGGTGCCAACAACGACCTCTTTTATGGCTGGTTTCAGCATCTCCTTAAGCTGTTTGTAGGCTTTCTCAAACTCCTTCTTTAGTAGGGGCGGACACTTTTCAACCGGGACCTCACGGTTTACCACCTTTGTGGCGAAAGCCATGCAGTTTTCTTCACCGCACTCCTTACAGTTTGTGCGGGGCAAAAGCTTGTAAACGTCTATAGGGCTGAGTTCCTTAACGCCAACCTTGCCTTTACCTTCCTTTCCACTCATCTTCCTAAACCTCCATTAAAACGCCTAAACTTTGGCAGTAACCCACTCAACAAGCCTATCAGCATTGCCAGACCTGCTGCCCATAAGCTGAGCTATAACATCCTTAACTGTTTTGACGGCTGCTGGATGCATCATCATGAAAAGGTCTACGCCAGCCAACAGAAGGGTCAAAGCCGTAACAACTTCCCACAATGGACCCCTAAGCTCACGGGGCTCCCATTCCGGAGTCATCTTCAGCCAAGCCTCACGGGCTGCCCAAGCGTTTGTTGTTCCAGAGGACATGGGATGTGCCAGCTCAGGGTCGCCCATTAAGGCTGCAAGGCGAGCTCTCTCCATATTTGTGAAGGCGTAGTCTAAACCGTAGCCCAAAGCCGCCGTTGTCAAGTCCATGACAATATCCTCTTTTGGCAGATAATCGTATAGTCGGCGGTTCAACTCTCTAGCCAAGTTCAAGTCCATAGGCGTAAAAGAAAGCGCCACATGCCCGTTTTTCTTAACGAATTTGGCGCAGCGTTCAACATCCATATCCCGTGTAATAGAGCTGATTAGGAAACGTTCGCCTGCAAAGGTTTCACAAACTTCTTGGAAGACATCTGCGTCCTTCACCGGGTCGCCGCAACCGCCAATAACTAATGGCACATCCACTGCTTGAGCAACAGCCTCGACAGTTTTAACAGCCTCTTTTGGCGAGGCGTCCTTCACAAGGGGGTCGATGCTGATTAGGTGGATGGTTATCATATCTGCGCCGAACTTTTCAACAGCCAGTTTAGCCCAAGCCGCCGGGTCGCCCAAAACATCCTTAACATGCATTTTAACAGCCTTGGCTAATGGTACTTCCATGTCAAAAACGTCAAGGGATATGACTG
>JAVZOA010000089.1:0-4384 GCA_038882535.1 Bathyarchaeia archaeon
AATTCTAAGACATTATGAAGCCTTATGATTGAGTTTGCTGACTCAAAATTAGCATTCAACCGAAATATGCACGTTTGCTTTAGTTTTGCCCAATATTGCAGCTTCAGTTTTCTGAAAGTTGGCTTATGGCTTCCTTTATGGCGATGGCGGATTTTTCTAGGCGTTTTCTAGTTTCCGGCTGCAATTCTAGCTCAAGAATTTTTTCGACACCATTTTTTCCAAGAATCACCGGGACGCCCATGGCAATGTCCGAAAAGCCGTACTCTCCTTGAAGGTATGTGGAGACTCCCATAACTCGGTTTCTACCTCTTAATATGGCATCTGCCATTACGGCTATGGCAGCTGCTGGAGCATGGATTGTTGAGCCTTTAAGTTTTATGACTTCTGCTCCAGAAGTTACTGTTAAGCTTATGATTCTTTCGATTTGCTCCCTTGTTAGGAGGCGGGTTATGGGTATTCCAGCAACCGACGCATATTCAGCCAGCGGAACCATTGTGTCGCCGTGTTCGCCGATCACTAGAGCACGGATGTCTTCTCTTGAAACATTCAGCTCTAAAGCTATATAGGCCCTAAAACGCAGCGTGTCCAGTATGTTGCCCATTCCGAAGACACGGTTTCTCTCAAAGCTTGACTCCTTGTAGGCAACATATGTCATGACATCAACAGGATTTGTGACAATCATGAGCTTGCAGTCTGGCGCATATTTCACAACTTCGTGAACTATGGATTTGACTATGCCAGCGTTCTTTCTCATTAGGTCAAGTCTGCTCATTCCCGGTTTTCTCGCCTCGCCAGCTGTTATAACCACAAGTTCCGAATCCCTCATTTGGCTATAGTCACTTGTTCCAATTATTTTTCCGTCGAATTCCAGCGCTGGGGCTGTTTGCATCATGTCTAGAGCTTCGCCCTTAGCCAAGTTTTCAGTTACGTCTATCAGAACAACGTCGCTTATTCTATATCTTAAAATGTTGAAGGCGGCGGCGCTTCCAACTCTTCCAGCGCCAATTATTGTTATCATAGCCTTAAAAGTAGATTTTCAAAAAGATATAGTTAACGTGTGCCAAGCGATTTAAAACAGGTATTCTCTGCCCTTTTCAGGTGACATAATCCGGCTTTTTGAGCCCTGCATGAATTTGGTGAAGAGTTCTGCGTTTTCGGTGTGCACTGGGATGATTGTTTTTGCGCCGATTTCTTCAAGGACGGCTTTCAACTGTAGGGGCATTATGTGTCCTGAAACGTGGACGTGGTATTGGGGCAGTCCATAGTGCTTAAGCCAGTTTACAAGCTTTTCATAGTCTATTTCCATTTCCTCGTTGAAGGGCTCTGAGGATGAGGATATGTAGCAGCTTCCGGGCTGCGGTTTTATTTCAACAAGCTGTTCTAAATCGTAAAAGGACATTGTCAAGATTATTTTGCACTGCTGCTTCGAGACTTGTTCGCAGTCCACAACCTTGCTGGAGTAACTTTCAAGAAGCTGTTTTTCCCAGTGGCGCAGTCGCCCTCTGCCTTCTGTAGGCTTCTTCGATTTTCGAAAAATCAAAACATTCTCGTCTTCTAAGCGTGGAATGTTCAGCCTCTTGTCGCTGCGGAGGGCATCCATCAAGTAGGCTTGTCTCAGTGAAACAGCAAGGCAGCGCCCATTCTTCTTGGCGACACGATGGAAGGAGTTAAGCCTATCAACATCGGTAGAGGCAAACTCAGCAAGCACAATACCGTCCGTCTGCCCCACAACATGATTCAGCTTTCTTTCAACTTCAGCCTCTGAGGAAACGGTTGCCCCAGTCATGTTGGTGGCTTCGGTGACGACGGCGACCGGTTCCACCTCTTTTGCCTTTTCCACGAAATCTCTGGTCATTTCTGGCTTTGCCCCGTGAACACGAAAATCCCCCGTATACACGACAGCGCCGCTGGACGTGTGAATTATGAAGCCATACGCCCCTGGAACCGAATGGTCCACGTGTATTGGTTCAACTTGCAAGCCGCCTACATTGACGGTTTTGCCTGTTCTGAAATCCTTAAAGTCTATGCCATCCACATTGAATTCCAAGTCTGTTTTGCGGATTTCCCCGAAGGCTTGTAGGATAATTCTTGTTGTTTCGCCACAGTAGACTGGAATTTCCCTCTTAATGAAGGATAGATAGGCTGAATGGTCCATATGCCCATGGGAAATTAAGACTGCATCAACTTCTGGCGGCTTATCATCAAATTTGTAGACGCCTTCAATTTTTGGTAGTACGCCGAGCTCTTGCAAGCTTTTTTCGCTTTTAGGCGAAAGCAGTGGCGGGGAGTAATACTGCCTTCTTAGGGCGAAGGACATGCCGAAATCAAAGAAAACTTTTACATCACCATCTTTAAGCAGAATTTTGTTTCCACCTATCTCGTTTACTCCACCATAAAAAGTTAGGGTGGTTCTCCCCTTAACCATTCATCAACCCCAACCTGTCCGCTTTCTTACAAATATTTGATATTGCAAAAATTATGTGAGGAAACACGAAAACGCTGAAAACCTTTGTGTATTTCGTCTTTCCGGCATCCTTTATCGTTTTTATGTCTCCGCCAGCCTTCAAGTAACCCTTAATGAAGGTTTTGGCTATAAGCTCTGCTGGATAAGAGCCAACCAACGGTGGCATGTAATGTCCAGCATAATAAAGAAATTCGGCTATATCCCATGCCTTGTCATCGCCTCTTGAGGCTTGCTCAAAATCTAGGAGGTAAATTTCGCCGTTCTTCCCCATCAAGATATTTTCTGGCTTGGTGTCTCCTAAAGTCAAATTTAGGGCGTGGATACGAGCGAATGTCTCGCCAACCTTCTGCAAAACTTTCAAATGTTCCTCGCTAATTTCCTTTTCATTTTTCACGTTTACAATTTTCCTAACAATTTTTTCCAAGCTTTCCCCTTCGATGTGCTCCATAAAGACAAGCCTTTTGTCATGGTTTATAGCCAAAAGCTTTGGAACGGGGAAACCCATCCTATATAGAAACTGGTTTGCGGCGCATTCCCTTTCAAGTCTTGTTTGCCCAAGAAGGGCGAAGGTTCTTGTTCCAAAAGCCCATATGTTTATTGGAAGCCACTTGAAACTCGACCAATCCTTAAATGTTTTGACCACAACCCTACGCTCTTGTCCGTCTGCGTGCACTCTGACTAGATAGACTTCGTTAAAAATTCCCCCGAGTTCCTCAATGGTGGCTTCCGCGTCTTTGTTTGCTGAGAGGATATTCTTTGTGAACTCTTCAATGCTTGCCTCAGCTGCTAAAGGAGTTAACCCGTTGGCAGCTGGAACGAACAAGTATTTTTTAGGGTCTTCAATATGGTAAGAACTTTTCAAAGTTTCCCAGTCAAAGTTTCTCAATTTTTGAAGCAAGCCCTTGTTCTGCAGCAGAACCATAAAGATTTTGGGGAAAGTTCCTAAAAGGGATAGGAACAGAGTTTTCTGTGCAGTTTTCAATAGGTTTGCGAAGCGGAATTTTCGACTTTTTACATTGTCGGCAAAACCCTTTGAAATTCTTATGTATCCATTTGTACGTGTAATCACATTTTCTTTTTCTACGATTTCTAATGCGTGGAGAAAACCTTCCATCGCAGTTTCCAAATTTTCCTTTTCAACGTCTTCTCGTAGAAAATTTGCCAGCATATAACGGATTGGCGGGAAAAACCTCGCTCTGCTATGTATGGCTTCGTACATAAAGTATTCTGGTTTTATATGGGTTTCATAGCATAATTCTGGAAAGTCTAACACAAGGTTTTCCAAAGCCTCAAGTATGAGGCGCCTTTTTAGTTTGAGCTCCTCGTTCCTTAAATACTCGGCGTTTACCAGCGGTGTGTATGGGAAAATGAGTTGGATAGCTAGGGTTTCGCCGAGGAAGCCTCGCTCCACATCCTCTTCAAAAACTCGTTTGTCAACAGCATAAACAATGACTGCTGTGTCGTGGAAGAATTTTACGTAGTTCATTAGCTTCGGCTGGAATCCATCAATAACGAGTAAAACTTCTAGTGGCGCTTTTTCTTCAAGATTTTGAGGTAGGGAGTTGCCGCATAGGCATATACTGGTTATTGGACGAGAGCTGGCAATACGCCTGGAGAAACCTATAATATATTTTTCAAAGTTTTCAGCTAGTTTTTTGCTGTTTTGGGTCAATTTTTCACCGTTGGTTCCGCCAGAATTAGAATTGCGATTGTGTGAAATATAGTTTAGGCTTATTTAAACGTCAATTTTGTTGCTGGTAGCGAACTGCAAAATTGACTGGCCTCTCTAGTTTTTCTGCGCTTTGCCAAATTTCTCAAGGATTCTACCGTAAATTCTCAGAATTTTTAGGGCTTTAACCCCTTTTTCTGGGAGGTTGTATACTGGTATGTTGCTTTTGCCTATAACTTTGTAAATAAGTT
>JAVZOA010000090.1:0-4381 GCA_038882535.1 Bathyarchaeia archaeon
CTGATAACTTCATTTAAGGACCTCTTAAGGTATGACTGGATTGCTATCCCAGTGTTTCCGTTTTTTAGCCGCGATTCATAAATTTTTATTGTGCTGGAAACCGTATTTGAGGACTCCATGTCAAGCCATATAAACACGCCTTTCTTTCCTGCATAGTCCACAATTTTGTAGTAGTTTGCAATCGCCATTTCTTCACTTATAGAAAGCCCTATTTGTGTAACCTTGACAGATATATCGCTCTTTTGCGAATTAGCACTAATGGCGTCAATCAGCTGAATGTATTGCTCTACTGTTTTATCAATATAATTTCTATTTGTCAAATCCTCGCCTAGGTAATTTACAATTGCCCTGCATCCGTTGCTGTTGACCAGGCTTATTCTCTTTATTGCATCATTTATGCTTGGCCCAGCTAACCATTTTCCAGCAAGTAGCGACTCAATTGACACGAAATTATATTATGATTTACAAGATAAAAAGGTTTTATATTTTACAATTGTTTAATTATTATTGTAAAATTTATATTAAGTAAACGTTTATCTGTTAAATTTCACTTATAATTTATTATGACAGAGTTTAAGAACGAGTTTACGTTCAGAAAATTTTCTGAGAAAGGACGAGAAAGGGATTTTAACTCCCTCTTTGATCAGGCAGTTATTGAAGCAGAAAGGGATTGGATTGGCAGGGAATACCCCTTGTACATAGGGGACAGGGAAATTACTCTCGACAACAAGCTCTTGGAAAGGTCGCCAATAGACGGAAGAGTAATTTGCACCTGTCAGAAAGCTGGAAGGGAGGAAACAAGATTAGCTGTGAAATCAGCACTGCAGGCCTTTGAGGGATGGCGTGACATAGGCTACATAAAGAGGGCAAGGTTGATGATGAAGACGGCTGACATATTTTCAAAGACCAAGTTTGTGCTTTCAGCAGTTCTCAGCATAGAGAACTGAAAAAACAGGTTTGAGTCAATGGGGGAGGTTGATGAAGCAATTGATTTTCTAAGGTACTATGCGTTTCAGATGATTAAAAATAAGGGATACAGTGAAAGTTTATACCTGCATGGGTCCAGGGTAAAGGTGAGACTAGGCTTTCATGGGTCACCAGGCAGAGGTGAGAGAGTATCGCACCTGATGAAGCCATATGGAGTTTTTGGTGTAATTGCCCCATTTAACTTTCCCGTATCAATATCAACAGGTATGAGCTCTGGGGCTATGATTACAGGAAATACAATCGTGTTCAAACCGTCATCAACGGGCAATATGTCAATGCTTACTGGGGTATTACTTTACCATCTTTTCAGGGATGTTGGTATTCCACCAGGTGTGTTTAACTATGTTTCAGGGCCTGGGTCAGTTGTTGGGGATGAACTTGTGATAAATAGCTCTGTGAGTGGAATTGTTTTTACAGGATCAATGGAGGTGGGAATGAGCATGATAGGTAAATCGTACGGCCTTGGCCAGAACAAGGCGTTTATTGTTGAAATGGGTGGGAAGAATTCAACCATTGTATCTGATAGCGCTTACCTGGAGGGTGCAGCTGCTGGCGTGGTTGCAGCGGCATTTGGGTTTGGAGGACAAAAATGCAGTGCACTGTCACGGGTATACGTTCAAAATAGTGTTAGTGAAAGGTTTATGGAACTATTAACGCAGAAGGCAAGAGAAATAAAGGTTGGAAATCCGATGGAAAGGGATGTATATATGGGACCTCTGATAAGCGGTGAAGCCTATGAACGGTTTAAATCAGCTGTTGAATTGGCAGCTAGGGATGGCAAAATAATATGGGGTGGGGGGACTCTTAAAGCAGGGTTAAATGGATATTATGTGGAACCTACAATAGTAAAGCTGAGCCATGGGCATGAACTTTATAGAAAGGAGTTATTCTTGCCGTTTCTGCTTGTGGACAGTTACGAAAGTTTTGAAGACGCCATAAGAATGGCAAATGATTCGCAGTATGGCCTTACTGCCGGGCTGTATTCTAGGAAAAAGAGCGAAATAACCATGTTCAAAAAAACAATAAGCGCTGGAGTAGTTTATATAAACAGGTATTCCAGCGCAACCACTGGTGCAATTGTGGGCTTTCACCCATTTGTTGGGTGGAAGGGAAGCGGAACATCTGGAAAGGGAACAGGAGGGAGATATTACCTTTTGCAGTTTTTGAGGGAACAGAGCATTTCAGAAAGCATCCCTTAACTACCAGTAAAAGTCCTTCTCAGTTCCTTTTTATCAACCTTGTTTGTGCTGGTTCTGGGCATGCTCTCTATGAATATGATCTTGTCTGGAATCCACCATTTCTGAATACGCCCTATCTGCACGTATTTGCCAAGATGGTCATATATTTCTCGCTCGCTTACATCCCCCTTTTTAGTTATAAAAGCAACAGGGCGCTCGCCCCATTTTTCATCTGGTACCCCTACCACAGCAACTTCATTCACACCATAGATTTCACTCAATACGTTTTCCACTATTAATGTGGGTATGAATTCTCCACCGCTCTTTACCGCATCTTTTTCCCTATCTACAATGTGAATGTACCCCAGTTTGTCAATTATAGCGAGATCCCCTGTATGTAGCCATCCCCCCTTCCAGAGTTCTTTGGATTTTTCAGGGTCTAGATAATATCCCGAGGTCAGCCATGGTGCCCTTGCAACAACCTCACCAACGGTGCTGCTGTCCTGTGGAACTTCCTTCCCAGAACTGTCAACAACCTTTACATTAGCCATTGGAACAGGCAATCCAGCGCTAGTCAAGTATTCCATGGCTTCCTCCTCAGAAAGCCCCATTGCCAGGTCGTTTTTTACGGCAATGGTCAGTACGGGGCATGTTTCTGATAAGCCATAACCACCAATTGTAATTATTCCCAATTTTCTAGCCTTTTCAGCTAGGCCCTTCGGAAGCGCGGCACCACCTATTATAACCTTCCATCCATTGAGGTAGTCTCTGAAATCCTCAATGTTTGGTGTATTTAGAATCATATAAAGTATTGAAGGAACCATTGTGGAAAAGGTTACTTTTTCGTTTTTCAGGAGGTACAACATCATTGCTGGCTCGTATTTTCCCGGCAAAACATACTTGTTTCCATTGAGCAGAGCCACGTATGGCATCCCCCAGGAATGAACATGAAACATTGGCACAAGGGACATAAACGCATCTGAGGCGGTAAGTGAAAGTGGCGGATATTTCATGAATGCAACCAGAGAAAGCGTGTGCAGAAACAGGTTCCTGTGGGTGAAGGTTACGCCCTTTGGCATGCCTGTGGTGCCTGACGTATAGAACACCGTTGCCTGAGAATTTTCATCAATATCAGGGGGCTCACAGTTTGTCCTCTTTACAAGCTCTTCATAATCATAATGAGGTGAAAGTGAGGTCTGTACATTTTTTGTTATATCTGAATATGTTATCCACCCCTTAATAAAATCAAAGAGTGGAGCACTTTTTTCAAGAACTGGAATAAATTCATCCCTCACAATCACATATTTGTCCCCGGCGTGGTTCATTGTAAGGTATATCAGTTCAGGTGGATACCTTATATTGACTGTATGCATAACAGCTCCAGACATCGGTATAGCAAAATACGATTCCATGTATGTGGTTGTGTCCCAGTCTAGCACACCAATTGTATCGCCCTTCTTTACCCCAATTTCCTGTAGGCCAATACATAGGCCATTTACTCTATCTAGAAATTCAGAATATGTGTACCTCTTGATGTCCCTGTAAACAATCTCTTTTGACCCAAATAGCGTTTTTGTGTTTGAAAAAAGGTTTTTCAAATTAAGCTGATAATTATAATTTTCCATATTAACTAAAATACAAATTGCTAGTATTTAAGTTTTGTGAATAAATATGCTGTGTTGAACAAATATTTAAGTGACCTGTAGCTCCAGGAGCTTTTTTTCCTTCCTGCTAGGAATAACTTTCCACAGGACCACAATTGCGCCCCTTTTTCTCAGGTAAGAGACAACCTTTCTCCGATCCTCCTCTCTTATCATGAACACGCCCTTGGAATAGCGTATGTTCATGATCTTGTCAAGGTAGCCGCTCTTCCTTGATCTGTATCTTCCATGGTGAGAGTAGCTCTCATACCGATCACGGTAGAACTTTGAGATCTCTCCCCTGCTCCTATTATTTCATAGTGAACGATATCAGGCCGTTTCCACAACAACTGGAAGGTTTCTGAGAATATAAATATATGCCTGTTGTATACTATACTCAAGGTGGGGAAAACCTTACAAGGACAGGAGAGACTGGAAGGCATACAACGAGGAACTGGTGATAAGGGGAACATTCCTCTTTGATCTCGATTTCGCTGATCAGTGGGATTCCGAGCTGAAGCGCATGAATCTGGGAAGGATCTCCATACCGCTTCCCGGAATGAAATTCATGATGCT
>JAVZOA010000091.1:0-4347 GCA_038882535.1 Bathyarchaeia archaeon
GGGTTATCTGTTGCCGAGTTTAATTCGATTTCTACAACTTTTCTTGCGTATGCTATGGCATCTCTGACGGCGCCTAAAACTTGTGGTGTGCATCTTAGGCTGTAGGGGTCATGGGGGCGCCCAATTTTAGCCATCGCCTCTTTTCCAGTTTGGATGAGTTTACTCCCGGAAATTAGCCATCTCATGTTTTTTGCTGTTACGCCTTGTCCAGCGTGTGGTCTGGCTTGGTGAATTTTTTCGTCTAGGGTGTCTGAAACGCCCAGCAACGCTTCCATTGTTAGGGCTGCGGCTACCTCCGCTGTTTTTATTAAGTTTTCTGCTCTGTGCACTGTTATTGCGGCTATGGCTGTCATTAGCTGTGTTCCGTTGTTTAGGGCTATGCCCTCCTTGGCTTCTAGTTGGATGGGCTTTATCCCCGCTTTTTCCATTGCTTCTCTTCCGCTCATTACTTCGCTCTTGTATTCGGCTTCGCCTTCGCCCATGAGCACAAGAACCATGTGGGATAGTGGCGCTAAGTCTCCGCTTGCGCCCACTGAGCCCTTCTCCGGTATTATTGGGTGGACGCCACGGTTAAGCATCTCCACCAAAGTTTCTAGAGTTTCCAAGCGTATACCAGAGTACCCTTTAGCCAATGTGTTTGCCCTTAAAAGCATGGTTGCCCTAACAATCTCTGTACTTAGGGGTTTTCCAACACCAGCAGCATGGCTTTTAATGAGGTTTGTTTGGAGCTGTTTAAGCTCATGCCTCGAGATTTTTGCGCCGCTTAATGCTCCAAAACCAGTGTTTACGCCATAAATAACCTCGCCCTTTTCTAAAAGTTTTTCCAAAAATTCTCGGCACGCCTTTACGCGGCCTTTAACTTTTTCTGGGATGACAACTCTAGCCTTATTATATGCAACTTTCACGACGTCCTCAATGGTTAAGGTTTCCCCGTTTATTTGCACTTCATGCATATGGCTTTCTCCACCATAAAGGCTAGTTGTTTAGAAATTTAATTCTTTAGACCAGAGAACCCTACGATCCTTGGTTAAATTTTAAAAATCCTGCTTTTGGCTTTCATGATCAGGATTTCAAACAGCACAACGAATATGGAAAACAAGAGTACTGCAAGCAGCCAGTTTGCGAATCCGGCAATTGAGCTTATCTGAGTTATTTCTGCCATGAGTAGGGTGAGGGCTAGCATCGCATGGTTAAGGATATAGGGTAATGCTAGCGAGACAGATGCCAAGAACACTGCAACGCCCAAGTAATAGTAGCTTAATCTCCGCGTGCAGACTTCGAGAATGGAGAAGACTTTTAAATCGCCGACTCCGAGGCTACTCCCTTTGCTGATAGCGTCTGCGAATATAGTTGAATTTTTGTAGACATCAAAGGCGTCGTCCATAACGATTAGGCTCAACGCCGCCAAAATTGCAAAGACAGTAAATCCAAATCCTACCCCCACGAGCACGAATGAGACTAATGAAGCAGCGATAGAAGTGAAACCTAAGATGAGTGTCCAAAATGTTAAGTAATTGTGGATTATTTTCCGCTGTTCAGGGTAGGGGTCAAAGACGATGAAGGTTTTGCTGTAGACGTTTGGTGACAGCCCAGTACTGGATAGTTCTTTTAGCTTTTTGAATTTTGAGCGGAAAAGAGCTGCTAGAATCATTGAAGATAAACCCATTACTAGTAGTGCTGCTGAGGCATATGTTGTTGTCGATTGCAATTCCATAATTCTTCATAAAATGTTAGAAATTTACGAAAATAAATGGTTGTTGGATGGGATAAACTTTTATATGTTGAGTTGATGTGGATTATAGTTTAGAGTTTGGAAATGGCGTAGGGTGCTGTTATGGAGCCTAGTAAGAAGCCTTTGAATGTTCTTGTTAAGCAGTTGAATGCTAATATTGCTGTTGTTTTGAAGAATGGCTGCGAGTATAGGGGTAAGATGGTTAAGTGTGATGGGCACATGAATATTCTTTTGGAGAGCGCTACTGAGTGTAGGGATGACCAGCCCGTAGCCAACTATGGGAATGTTTTGCTTAGGGGGAACAACATCCTCTACATTGTTTTGGATGCTCTTAAAAAGTAGGCTTTCGTGTTTTGCCGGTTACGTAGGCTAATGCTTCTTCCACATCTGCATCCGGCAGCAGGTGTTTTCGCTTGAAGAAGTTTGTTATGTTTTCCACGTCCCGTCTTAGTAGTTGTTGGGCGTTTGGGTGCTCTTTTGTCACGTATTGGGGCCAGTCTATTATTAGAATGTGGTTGTCTGGTTTTAGGATTATGTTGTATTCGCTTAGGTCTGCATGGATTACCTCGGCTTTCAGGTAGACTTTTCTTATGTTGCTGAGAATCTCTTTTAGCACTTTTTCTGGTTTTGGGATTTCGCGGTATTCTGCTAGTTCCGCTCCTTCTATGGCGCCCATGGCTATGGCGTGGCGGTTTTGGCTTATGGGTTTTGGCACTGCAACGCCTTTCGGATAAACAAGCTTTAGGGCTTCATATTCTTTTTCTGCTGCTTTTCTTGAACGTAAAAGCCAATTAACGTCTTCTGTTGTCCATCCGCGTTTTATGCGGGTTTGGCGGAAGCTTATTCTTCCAAGCCTATGGAATTTTATGGCTATGCGTTCGCCAGTTGGCGTTAAAGCGTCGTAGACGTCTGCCTCTTTCCCTACGCCTAATGGCTTGCCGAAAGCCTCTAGAATTCCGGCTTTTACGAAGGCGTTTATGGCTAGGCAGTCGTAGCCCGCATAGTTTAGTGCATAGCCTAAATAGGGTTGTTTTGTTTGGCGGATTAGGCGGAACTTGTGAAGCCTATCAAGCCTAAAGGTGGCTTCTTCATCGCTGAATTTTGAGAATTTTATGATAAGCTCTTTTGGAACGAA
The DNA here is from genome assembly GCA_038882535.1 of Bathyarchaeia archaeon. GTDB lineage: Archaea > Thermoproteota > Bathyarchaeia > Bathyarchaeales > Bathycorpusculaceae > JAGTQI01. Next base: position 2,868 of record JAVZOA010000091.1, read on the forward strand.
TTCGTGTTTTGTCATGGCGGCTTCTATGACCTGTAGTATGCGGAGGTCTTGGCTTTCCAAGTTTTTGAAGGCTTTAACTGCGGCTTCAGCCGACATTCAATGTTAAATAGTTAGGTCTTGTTAAATAAGCTATGCATGTCAACGGCGACTCGCTATGAGTGACACCAAAGCTAAACTGCCCATTCATGTTCGGGAAGCCCGCGAAGATGACCGAGAGGCTGTTTTCGAGTTTTGTAGGTATACTTGGAGCTGGGGCGACTATATCCCGCGCGTCTGGGACAAGTGGCTTAGAGAGCCCAACGGCAAAGTTTTCGTAGCCACCTTGGGCGGTGTGCCCATTGGCATACAACACATAACCATTGACAAGCCAGATGAGGCTTGGCTTAGCGGCGCCAGGACAGCGCCCCAATATAGGCGGATGGGTGTTGCAACAGCCATAACCGTGAAGTGCCTCGAATATGCCAAACGTATGGGTGTCAAAGTGGCGAGGCTTGCCACCGAGTCTGACAATGTGGCGGCTTTGGCTGCCATCCAGAAGATGGGCTTCAAGCTCGTTGCGGAATTTGTTGAAATGACTCTGGAAAAGGTTTCTAGCGGGGATGGTGTTTCATCATCTTGGGCAAGCCTAAACCAACTCAATGATGTTTGGAGTTATTTGCAATCTTCAGAGGTTTACCGACGAGCTGCGGGCTTATACACAGTTCTTTATCACTGGTATTCTTTGGATAGGCATGATTTGGAACGCTTTTTTGAGCGGGAGAAAGCCGTAACATACAGCGGCAAGGATGGGGCTATTAGGAGCTTAATCTTAGTGGATGATGCTGTTTCCAGCGAGTGGCGGGAAAACTCCATCCAAACATGCTACGTTGACGGAGACTTTGAGGCAATTTTGGATATGGCAAAGTTTCTTTTGGCACAATGCCAAACAAAAGGCATAAAGAAAGTTTATGGGTTCACGTGCAACCACAAGCCCATAACGGACGCCTTGGAAAAGCTTGGCTTCAAAAAGCCGGAAACAAAAGTCATAATCTTCGAGAAACGCCTATAAAATCAATTTTGCTGTTGGCGACGAACTGCAAAATTGATAGCCCCCTCTAGAAATTTTGGCGGGCAAGTCATATTTGTGCTTGGAAAACAGCCACAAATACACCACCCTTCTATAGTTTTTGGCAGACACGGAAAATGGGGGCTGTTTAAAGGCTTATTTTCTCTACTCCTCTAGAATTTTCGCCCTTGCCAAGGTCAAATTTAAAGGCTGGAAAAATTATAAATTGGATACCTCTATAGAAATCTCTCAACAACTTTTGGTTGAAGAAAAAGCTAATAGCGACTTTCCCCTATAGTCTAGTTCTCTTCCCTTACCTTCGTATTTATACAAATAATATGCTTCTGTTATGATATCAGCATCTTCGCTTATCAAGGTGCATCGTTTTAATAAAAAGGAACAAATTTCAAGGGGAAAACCAGACTTTAGAATAGT
>JAVZOA010000092.1:0-4266 GCA_038882535.1 Bathyarchaeia archaeon
TTTGAAGGGACCCTTCCTACCTATGAGAATTCAGGGAAGCAAACAGGTCAGCCCAGAAACGGTTGATGAAAAAGAGAATCAGATGGCAATAGCTAAGTCAATAGTTGAAGAGATGCAGCCCAACGCCACTTACATTCTTGGACCGGGAACAACTGTGAGATGCATAGCCGAGCTGCTTGGTGTTCCAAAAACGGTTTTGGGTGTTGACATATACAAAAGTGGCAAAGTCTTATTGGACGTGGACGAGAAGAAGATTTTAGAAACTGTCGAGGATTGGCGGAACACTTGGATAGTTTTGTCGCCAATAGGGCGGCAAGGCATCCTTCTAGGGAGGGGAAACCAGCAGATAAGCCCAGAAATCATAAAACGTGTAGGGAAAAACAAGATAATCGTTGCCGCCACAAAAAGCAAGCTCCGCGACATAGAAGGCGGAATTTTAAGGGTTGACACTGGAGACGCGGAAACAGACAAAATGCTTAGAGGATATATCAAAGTGGTTACGGATTACCGGGAATGGCGTCTCATGCCAGTGCAATAACTAGGCACCAAACTTTTTAACCTTGCCAATAAAATTCATCAAGATTGGCATCAAGTCTTTCCCTCTAATTCTTCCCAAACCGCCTTTTGCGCATGCCCTCTCGTTAAATTCTTCAACGTCGTCGCTGCGCACATAGGGACCCATTATGGCTACTGGAACTGGGTCGCCCTCATGATTACCCGTTACACATGATGTTGTATGGTCAGCTGTCAAAGCCACATAAGTTTCGCTTAAATCAACCTTGTTAAGTATGTAGGAAAGCATTCGGTCAATTTTCTCGATAACCTCAACCTTCTGCCTAACATTTCCATCATGGCTGGCAACGTCTGGAGCCTTAACATGCAACAACACCAAATCATTATCATCCAACGCTTGAACAGCAACCTTCGCCTTGGCAATGTAGTCTGTCTGCGGCATCCCAGTGGCACCTTTAACCGTTAATAGTTTCATGCCAGCAGCCTTACACACGCCGCGAATCAGCGAAGTTGCAGCTACACATACAGCCTTAACACCATAAATCTCGCTGAGAAGCTTAATTTTTGGTAGAGTGCCAGCCCCCCTAACTAGAATAGCGTTTGCCGGCGGAAGCCCACGCGCAATCCTTTCCTTGTTTATTGGATGCCTTTTTAGGGTTTCGTGAAACCTCTGCATAAGCTCGTTGAGGGTTTTGGCGGTATGCTTTGCCTCAAAACTACCGTTTAATGGTTTAACTTCCAAAACTTTTTCTCCAGCAACTCCAGGGTCAGAGTCGCTGACGGCTTGGGAGAGTTTCGAACCGCGTAGGACAAGAACCGCTCGATGTTGAACAGTGTTGGTGAACAGAAACCTAACGGAAGTGTCTGAAAGCTTGACTCTCTTGAGGCTTTCTGCAAGTTCGGAAGCGTCAGAGTTAGCTATTCTGCCAGCCCTCCTATCTAAAACCACAAGGTTTTCATCCACAGTCGCGAAATTGCATCTAAAACAGATGTCCCCTTCTATAACGTCTATTCCAGCCCCCAACGCTTCAAATGCGCCCCTGCCTGAATACACCTCAAAAGCATCATAACCCAAAAGTGCAAGTGTGGCGGTGTCGCTTCCTGGCGGAATACCAGGCGCTATCAGGTCCATTATCCCACAAATCCCAACACTTGCCATGTGGTCCATTGAAGGCTTTCTGGCAACCTCTAACGGAGTTTTCCAGCCCAATTCTTTCAATGGTCTATCAGCCATTCCATCTCCGATTACAAGGAGAACCTTCAACCATTATCAGCCTTCAAACATCCTTAGTCCTTTAAGTTGTTTGTTACTAGTTAAAACACTTATTGTTAATCTTCTGTTTCACGGAAGAAACTTTAAATAATTTGTTGTATTTTTAGGAAGCAAGTGGTTGAAAATGGGCGATTCAGTTCCACCTTGCTAAACTCCTCCAGAAAGCGCCCAGTATAACCAACCTCCCACTAGAATTATATTTAATAAACAACCAAAAGCAGAGGAGAGGATGAAATGTCAGACTTGGGAATAACGGTCAAAAAATCTGAAGATTTCTCCGAATGGTACACCCAAGTTGTGCTGAAATCCGGTCTTGCAGACTACGCGCCAATAAAGGGATGCATGATCTTTAGAGAGCTTTCATATGCCATATGGGAGAAAATCCAAGAAATCTTCAATGCAAAAATAAAAAGGACTGGACATAAAAACGTGTACTTCCCCCTCTTCATACCAGAAAGTTTCCTAAGGAAAGAGGCAGAGCACTTTGCCGGTTTTGTACCAGAGGTTGCATGGATTACCATCGGCGGCGATACACCACTAGAAGAGCGACTCGCCATAAGACCAACATCTGAAACCATAATTTATGCAACGTATGCCAAATGGATTAGAAGTTGGAGAGATCTACCAATAAAGTTGAATCAATGGTGCAGTGTTGTGAGGTGGGAGACAAAAGCCACCAAACTTTTCCTTAGGACAAGAGAGTTCCTGTGGCAAGAAGGACACACAGCCCACGCAACAAAGGAAGAGGCAGATAAAGAGGTTATGGGAATTCTCAACGAGTACAAAGACTTGATGGAGAATTATTTGGCTATTCCCGTGCTGGTCGGCAAAAAAACTGAAAGCGAGAAGTTCGCCGGAGCTTTATACACAACAACATTGGAGGCTATGATGCCCGACGGCAAAGCCTTGCAAATGGGCACGTCCCACAATCTTGGGCAAAACTTCTCAAAAGTTTTCGACATAAAATTCATAGGCGAAGACGAGAAGGAACACTATGTTTGGCAAACATCATGGGGCATATCAACACGGGTTATAGGCGCCCTAGTTATGGTTCACGGTGATGATAAAGGACTTGTTTTACCGCCAAAAATAGCCCCAATACAAGCAGTGATAATCCCCATACCCTACAAAGCTGCTGACACAAGCACCATACTTGCCAAAGCAAGAGAAATTCGTGAAGAATTGCAGAAAGCAGGAATTTCCACGGTTTTGGACGATAGGAAAGAGTACACTCCAGGATGGAAATTTAACGACTGGGAACTAAAAGGTGTGCCGCTGCGAATCGAAATAGGACCAAAAGACGTAAAACAAGGACAAGTAACAATCGCGAGGAGAGACACTTTCGAAAAACAAGTAGTGAAGGAAGAGAACCTCATTGACACGGTGCAGCAGCTTCTAGAGGCGATCCAAAGCAACCTATTTAACAAAGCTAAAAAGTTCTTGGAAGAAATGATAACTCCAGTAAAAACCTACGACGAGTTCAAACAAGTCTTGAAGGAGAAGGGCGGATTCATAAAGGCTTCATGGTGCGGCAGCCAGGAATGCGAGGAAAAAATAAAGGAGGAAACAAGCGCAACCATTAGGCTTATTCCGTTTGAAAGGGAAGAACCATTCTCCAACTGCATCTACTGTGGCAAGGAATCAAAAGAGGTGGTTTACTTCGCTAAATCATACTAGTGTTAAGTTTTATTTGCCGCTTCTTTCACTCCCATAATTTAACACGTTTCTTGAGCTGTTTGGCAACATCCTTTAAGCCAAGCTTCTCAAGCGTAGCCTTTGTTGGAATTCCTCGCTCGTCCCATCCTTTTTTCCGGTAATACATGTTAAGCATAACCTCGTACTTTGCTCTGTCAAGTCTCGAGCCCTTCAAATTTCCATCCGTGAGCGGTTCATCAAACCATCTTGCTGGTGGAAAGTCCATTTCCTTACTCCAGTTCTTGCCATACTCCCGCACCCAAAACGCTCGAATCAGAGCGTACACTCTGTCGGCTATGAGGTTTAATTCATCCCAGCTTATCTCGAGGCCTGTAGCTGCGTGTAGAAACTTTGGGTACCACTCAAGTTCAAAGCTGAGCTCAACCCATGGAAGCCTACAAACCGTGGCGCACTCGAAAAAGCCTCCTCGAATGCGCTGTAACTCTATGACTTTGTCAACTTTCTCCTCGCTGTATCGGTCTCTTCCAACCTTGACTTCCCAAGATATAACCCATGCATCTTTGTGGTGAGCCCCAATTGGGCTTGTGGCAAAGGAAAGAGCCATCGCAGGCGCCGCATGACAATCATAAGCTGAAATTTCTAATCCTTTCACATGCATAGCCCAGCGGCTTGAGTTGCCTCCAATTTTTTCAGCTGCAAGACGCACACCCTCCCCAAGAGTTGCACCAATACCACGCTTATAGGCGATGTCTTCAATTAGAGTCTTAGCAGCCTTATAGTTTCCCCACGGAATTTTTTCGCCAATCAATCCCTTTTCAGAAGCC
>JAVZOA010000093.1:0-4161 GCA_038882535.1 Bathyarchaeia archaeon
ACATCAAGTGTTACTTGTCCTATTATAGCTGTATGATTATAAATACTTTTGCTCGCTTTCATCCAAGTCAAGGGGACTTCCCGCTCGCTGAGTTAAAGTGCGGGGAGTGGGATTTGAACCCACGCACCCCAACGGGACGAGGTTCTGAGCCTCGCGCCATTGACCAGTCTAGGCGACCCCCGCGCGAACCTACCCATGGCTAAAGCCTTTGGGCTTCTTTCATAGGAACAAACTTGCTTATCCGCCTTTGTTGGACAAGTAGAGGCAGTTCCTCCACATTGGCCAGTTCCTGACCCGCAGCCAGAATATTTCTGACCGTATTTATATCCCTATCTACATGCATTTGAATGTTAACCTAGATAGGTCTTTCATATCGGGATCCAGCATCTGGAGCATTTCTGCGATGTTGCTGGGTTGACGAGTATTACATGTCCACCACGCCTTTCTGCCTTGTAGACAGTTAGCGTAGTTGGCCCAGCTGGCATCCATTATTGCCGATGCGAAATCACCCTTTTGCATCAATATATATGCCGTGTCTATATAAGCTTTATATAACTCCCTAACCTATCGCTGAAGCAGGTAGGCTTGCGCTCGTAAATTGATCAACCAGCCAATCGTTGCGGTTCAGTGAATCTATGTCTACTGGAAGGCCAGCAACAAGCTAAACTACTTTAGGGGTTAGTAGTTGATGAAAGATAGAAAGGAAAGATGCGGAAAAATATAAAAGCCAATGCGATTTAATACTACTGAGGTATTGTGATATGACAGAGTCGAACTCTGTTACTTTAAAGGTAATGGAGGCTTATACTAGAGATGTTGGCCGTGGTGTTGCTAGGGTTGATTATGAAGTTATGGACGTGTTAAACCTCCAGAGCGGTGATGTGATTGAGATAAGGGGCAAAAGGAAAACTGTAGCAAAGGTTTTGCCACTATACCCAACTGATGAAGGGCGGGGAATAGTAAGAATTGACGGTCTTATAAGAAGCAATTCTGGGGTTGCTATTGGTGATAACGTATCGATAAGAAAGGTAAAAGCTGTGCCGTCTGAGAAGATAATTATTTCACCGCTTGAGGATGTGCCATACATAGATGAAAGGTACATAACTGACGCCTTGGAAGGGCTTCCGGTTGTCAAAGGTGATAACATTATTGTACCATACTTTGGTGGCAGGATAACATTCAACGTAGTTCAAACTTCACCAGCAAATGCGGAGGCTGTTATAATAAATCAGAAAACTGTAATTGAAAGAAGTGGAAAGGGACAGGGCTTGAAGGGAGTGCCAAGGATAACGTATGAAGATATAGGCGGCTTGAAAGATGAGATACAGAAGATAAGGGAGATGGTCGAGCTTCCGCTTAGGCATCCAGAGTTGTTCGAAAGGCTGGGGATAGAGCCCCCCAAGGGTGTCCTTCTTTACGGCCCGCCAGGTACAGGAAAAACGCTACTGGCCAAGGCTGTGGCAAATGAAACAAATGCAACATTTATACATATTTCAGGCCCTGAAATCATGAGTAAATTTTATGGGGAATCTGAGGCTAGGTTAAGGGAAAAATTTCAAGAAGCAAAGGAGAAGGCACCTTCAATTATATTTATAGATGAAATTGATGCAATAGCTCCTAAGAGGGATGAAGTTACAGGTGAAGTTGAAAGAAGGGTTGTAAGTCAGCTGTTAACCCTGATGGATGGGCTTGAAGCTAGGGGAAAGGTTATAGTAATTGGCGCCACAAATAGGCCAAATGCAATTGACCCAGCACTTAGAAGGCCTGGAAGGTTTGACAGGGAAATTGAGCTAAAAGTCCCAGATAAGACTGGCAGGCTGGAAATATTACAGATTCATACTAGAAATATGCCGCTTGCTGATGATGTTGAAATAGAAAGGCTTGCGTCTCAAACGCACGGTTTCGTTGGAGCAGACCTTGAATATCTGTGTAAGGAAGCCGCGATGAAGGCTCTTAAAAGGGTCCTTCCGAAAATAAATTTGGAGGAGGAAAGGATCCCAGCAGAGATTCTTGGGGAACTCAAGGTAAAAATGCAGGACTTTGTAGATGCCCTTAAAGAGATTACACCATCGGCAATGAGAGAGGTTTACCTTGAAACACCTGAAGTAAAATGGGAAGATATAGGTGGGCTGGAAGACGTCAAGAATGAGCTTAAGGAGGCTGTTGAATGGCCACTAAAATTTCCTGATGTTTACAAGAGACTTATATACAGGATACCAAAGGGGATTTTAATTTACGGCCAGCCAGGCACTGGAAAAACTATGCTTGCGAAGGCTGTAGCTACAGAGAGTGAGGCAAACTTTATAAGTGTAAGAGGCCCTGAGCTGCTTTCTAAATGGGTGGGCGAGTCGGAAAAGGCGGTAAGGGAGGTTTTCAGGAAAGCTAGACAGGCTGCTCCATGCATAATATTTTTTGACGAGTTGGATGCACTTGCTCCGGTCAGGGGAATAGCAGCTGACAGCGGCGTCACGGAAAAGGTTGTTTCTCAGCTGCTTACAGAACTTGACGGAATAGAACCGCTCCATGGCGTGGTGGTAATTGGTTCGACGAACAGGATTGATATGATAGACCCGGCGTTGCTTAGAGCTGGCAGATTCGACAAGTTGATATACGTGCCAAAGCCTGATAAAATGTCAAGGCTGGAAATACTGAAAATACATATCAAGGATGTGCCCATTTGCACTTCAGAGGGCGTATCAGAAGGGCTTTGCACTATTGATGATCAAGTGAGTTTGGAAAGGATAGCAGATGAAACTGAGGACTTTAGTGGAGCGGATCTTGAATCTGTTGTAAATACAGCAATATCCATAGTGTTGCAGGAATATTTGAGAAAACATCAAACGCCAGAAGATGCTCGGAAGGGACTAGAACAGGTTTATATTGGTCAGAAGCATTTTGAAGAAGCTATAAAGAAGGTAAGGGCATCAAGGGAAGGCAAAACAATCGAAAAGGCGGCAGTTCCATATTACAGGTGAACTACACACCGTTCTTCTATACCTATACATTGGTGATAGCACAATATGCTGTGCTTCTGATTGTTTTTAAGGCACTTGCCGCCGTGGGCATGAACCTCCACGGCCGTTTATCCTCTACGTTGAATTGGCGGCGAGCATAGCTAAGTTGCGACTGACATTCAGGTAGCAGTCAATAATGAGCTGCATATCGTACACGAATAGGCCCGTTCCAGTAGCAATACCTCCTTGAGGGAGCTGCACCTAGAACAGGGTTAGAAACAGCCACGATGACCTTTATAAGTAGCTATAATATATATGAAGATAAAGGAAATACTGAAGGTGATAAAGCCATGAGCCATCCATGGAAATCCAGGGGGGACAATTGTCGGGTACTATGAGCCACAAGAGGAAGTACCTCACGGACATGCAGAGCGCGATAAGGCGCGCCCTTGAAGTTGCCTATGAAATGGCTATACGCGATCACAATAGGATACCTTCGCCAATTGCATTGAGGTCAAGCCGTGGTTTGTGTCAAACTACGATTATGCGATTCACAACCTCGGCCCCGTTTCTGCCGTTGCCTGATAATACAAGAAGAACAATCATGGCGAGCTGAGGATACCTGTTGTGAAGAAGCTTGAAATGAGGATTGACGGCGAGCTGTTCAAGGTGACAAAGCAACGCTCTACCCCTGGCATTACGCTTACGTCCCAATAAACACTGAGAACAAGCACTAGTACAGTAAAAGCTTCAGAGACATAATTTTGTGTGTGTTAACCATGTCGGAAAAGGACACTAGCTTCGTGGCGCAGGACTTCACGATAGATTCCACGTTTGCTTGGTGATGACAGGCCTGCGCTGAAAGGAACTGACACACAGAGCATTTCTGACATAGCGCACATACAGAACGACTTCTCCAGGAGGAGGAAGAGCCTACAGAAGCACAATAGGCAGAACTGCGTCAATGATGCCTTGCTACTGTGAAGGAAAACCTAGGCGCATCATTTGTCTTTGAAGACTTGAACGGAATAAGGACTAGTGGAAACAACAGGAAGTTCAGGACAAAGTTGAACAAATGAAAGGCTTACCAGAAGATGATTGAATGCAAGTCCTCATTCAAGACCGTTTATGTGAGCCCAAGAGGGACTGAGTGTCCTGTCTGTGGTGATAAGCTGAAGCACCAGGCTTGGGGATATCGAAATGCGGA
>JAVZOA010000094.1:0-4158 GCA_038882535.1 Bathyarchaeia archaeon
TAATTCTGACATAACAAGAACATATATCTTTGGAAAAGCATCTGAGAAACAAAAACGCATCTATGAAATAGTAAGAGAAGCACAGGAATTAGGAATTGAAAGTATAATGGAATACATCTGCGCCTGGACCAAGGAAAAGGCTTTCAACCCGTTGAAGTCTAGGATTAGGGTTGTTAGACTTAACCCGCTAGTGAATATTTCCATCACTTGTAGGCTTTGCGAGGACCCGCCATGTGTCGCCGCCTGTCCAAGGGACGCCCTAACCCAGTCCGAGGAGAACGGCACAATAATTGTGGACGAGGATAAGTGCAACGGCTGCGGATGGTGCATTGAAGCTTGCGATTATGGGGCGATTTCGCTTCATCCGGAAAAGAAAGTGGTTTTCGTCTGCGACTTGTGCAAGGACAAGCCAGAAGGACCCCAATGCGTCAAGTGGTGTCCAGAAGAAGCCTTAGACCTTGTGACGGCTGACGTTCTAGCACAGAAAGCCCGTATAACGGCAACCAAGAAGCTTTTCCAAGAAGCCCTAAAAGTAGCACCGCCAACCTAATCTACCCATCCCTTTTTATTTTACATTACCATAAAATTTGCCGTTTATGGAAGGATTTTTAACAAAAAATTCACAATTCTTTGTTTAACCTTCTCAACCTCGGGGGATAAGCCTTCCCCAAAATCCGTATTTTTAGGCTCTATTAACAGTAGGGTTATTTTGGCTCCTAACGTTTTGGCAAGGTAGTCGCAGAAAACCCTAAGCGGAAGCATATGCGTTGAAATGGCTGGAAAAACCTGAAGGTGCTCTGGCTTAACAAGTCTACACTCGCCGGGCTCCAAACCCATAACAGCTGCGTCTATAAGCATAACATGCGTTGGGTTAAAATCAACTATTTGCTGAATAAAACTTTCAGGAACGGTCTCACATTCTATCAGCAAAACCTTCTCAGAAACTTTACCATGCAAGTCGCGGACAACTTTCACGCCAACAAAATCATCCATGCGAATAGGATTACCAATACCAGCAACAACGGCTTTTTCCGCGCCGGAGAACCAGTTCCTCAGTTTTTTCTCAAAAGAGGCTTCCATCGGCAAAGGTTTTTCTCCAAAAATAAAGAAGGGGAAGCGAAAGGCGTTATCTCTGCACAGTTTTGATGAGTTTTCCTTCACTGTTATAGATTTCAACGGTCAGTGGCAACTGCCCAATAGCGAAGTGGGTGGCACATCCAAAGCATGGGTCATAGGCCCTAAAAGCCATCTCCACCATGTTAAGCAAGCCTTGGTCCATTTTGCCTCCGTGAATTAAGCCTTTGGCAGCGTTCCGAACCGACATGTTAATTGAAGGCGCATTGTTAACGGTAGCCACAATTAGGTTGACATCCTTGATTAAGGCGTTCTCGTCCAAAACATAATGGTGAATCAGCGTACCCCGGGCAGCCTCAACAACACCAACACCCTCGCCGGGCTTGCCAGGCTTATTACGCACATTAGTGCTCGTTATCTCCGGGTCTTTGACCAGCTCAACAGCCCTCTCAGCTGCATATAATAACTCAATAAGCCTAGCCCAATGATAAGCCAGCGTGGAGTGAACTGGTTTTCCGCCTAACGTCTTATACATGAACTCGTATTCAGCTTGGGCTAATGGCGTAGCCATTCCATCAGCAGCATTAAGCCTCCCCAAAGGACCAACACGGTAAATGCCACTATCAGGACCGTCAACAAAGCCCTTCCAGCCAACCTTCTTCAAGTACGGCTGTTTCACATAGGTCCATGGCTCCACATGCTCAGCGATGTGCTCTAAATAATCCTCAGCCTCAAACTTTGCAAACTCTTTACCGTTGGGGTCTACAACCCGTATTTTACCGTCGTAAAAGTTCACTTTGTTGTGTTCGTCCACCAAACCCATATAGTAAGTGCGCAAAGTGTAAGCGTCACTCTTGATCAGTTCCACGTACTTAGTGTTCTTCAAAACAATGTCGTGGAAAAGCTTCAAGGAAAACTTTGCAAACTCAACGGCGGAAGTCACCATCTTCTCAATTTCTTGGCGGTTCTCCTCGCTCAAAGGCTTAGAAATGCCACCCGGCAACCCGCAGACCGGGTGAGTGGCTTTTCCACCTATCAGCTCCACTATTCTTTGCCCATAAGCCCTATGCTTAATGACTTCCTTGGCAACGTCCAAGCCAGCCTTCTCAATAACCCCAAGAATATTACGCTTCTCTGGCGGTGCGTCTGGACCAACAACAAAGTCTGGTCCGCCCAAATAATAGAAGTGAAGTGTGTGGTCGTAAATGTAGTAGCCACAATACATTAGCTCACGAAGCTTTTTAGCTGCCGATGGCGGCTCCACATTGAAAGCGGCATCCAAAGCCTTTGTTCCAGCCATGTGATGCGCCACTGGACAAACGCCGCAAATTCTGCTGGTTAAAAGCGGCATATCCTCGGCTTTGCGTCCAATACAGAATTTCTCGAAGCCGCGAAGCTCTGGAATTTGCAGGTAGGCGTTTTCCACCTCGCCAGCATCGTTTAGGAATATGGCTATTTTCCCGTGACCCTCAAGCCTTGTTATTGGGTCTATGATTATTTCTTTCATGAGCGAATCACCTTCCTCCGCAAAATTGAGGCTGGCAAACCATACATGTAAAAGGTTCCAACGGGGTCCTTAATCTGGTCTATAAGCTTTTCAACTTCCTCCTCGGTGTATTTCTCCTTCTCCTCCTCCAGCCCAAGAATTGAGGCTAAAGCGCTTATCATGGCGGCGCCTTGCTCAGGCGTGTTGGGACATGGGCCGCCACAACCAGTGCAGGGCATGTCTGCCTTTAAGCATCTGGCGCTACATCCGCCCCTTGTGGCCGGTCCCATGCATAAAATGCCTTGCTCGAGTAGGCACTTCTCCGGATCTGGAATCTTCTCGTAGACGCGATATATCCGTGATATCTTCTTGTTCTCCTTCTTTTTGGGACACTCGTCGCAAACAGACTTTAAAGGCGCCAAAACAGAGCCCTTTGGCGGCAGCTCGCCTTTGGCTATGGCTTCTAAAGCAAATATTGTGCGCTCCACCGCAGGAGGACAGCCAGGCACATAATAGTCAACATTTACCGTCTGGTCTAGGGTCCGCACGGTGTCATAGAACTCTGGAATTTCTAATTCGCCTTCTTTAACATGCACTTTCGGCTGTGGGAAAACCTTGTTGGGGTTGTCTGTTGAGAATGTTCTGGTGTAAACCTGTTCAAAGATTTCCTTCTTGTTGTGGAGATTAGCCAGTCCCGGAACGCCGCCAAGGTGTGCACAAGCACCATAAGCCACGAGGATTTTTGACTTCTGCCTTAAAAGTTTAGCCATATACTCTTGTTCACTGTTGCGGATTCCACCATTAAAGAAGCAAACGTCGATGTACTTGTCTGGCATGGCTTCAACGTCTTTATATTTAATGTCCATGGCAACAGGCCAAAAGATAATATCAGCGATTTGTACCACATCCAAAATTTTTTCGTTGATGTCTAAGACGGCTATTTCGCATCCGCCACAGCTTGCCGCCCAGTAAAAGGCAAACTTTAGTTTTTGTTTTGCCATATGCGTCTTCACCTACTTGATCTGGTTTAATAGTTCTGTTGGTTTTACCCTAAGCTCGTTTAGAGCTAGCTCTTCAGGCGTGAAGCCCATGGCTAAGCCTAAAAGCTGTGGGTAGTGGAGGACTGGCATGTTGAATTTTTCGTTGAAGGCTCTTTCTATTCGGGGCTGGTTTAGGTCGAACATTATGTGGCAGAAGGGACAACAAGTTATAAGCGCTTGGGCACCCACAGCCCGCACGTGGTCAAGTTTCTCCTTAGCCATCTGGAAGGGCACGTCCTCATTAACGCCAATTATTGGGTTTCCGCAGCACTCGGTCTCGTCCATATAGTCTAGGCATTCGGCACCCGTCAGCCTAATCAACTCTTTAAGGGTTGTCGGGTTTTCAGGGTCGTCCCGCCCTACATATTTGCGGGGTCTCAAAACGTGGCATCCGCTGTGTTGGGCTACACGAACGCCAACTAAAGGCTTTTTGACAGCATTCTTAATTTTCTCGAAGCCAACGTCCTCTGAAAGCACGTAGATTAGGTGTTTAACTTCTATTGTGCCTTTAAACTCCATGCCAACCTCTTTCAAGTAGCCATTAATCTTCTCGCGGAG
>JAVZOA010000095.1:0-4135 GCA_038882535.1 Bathyarchaeia archaeon
CGATTCTGGTTTTGGTCGAATGCATTTTTCTCCCCTTTTTATGGCTAGAATCCACATGCCCGTCTCCTCTGGGATTTTTGCTTCCCGCAAAGTTTTGTTGGCCAGAGGCGATTTTTCCGTCACCTTTGTGTATGTGATTGTTTCTTCTGCCTCTTCTATGGCTAGGGCTAGTACTGGATGAGGTTCTATGCCTCTTAAAACAACTTCGGCTATTTGTGCAGCGGCATCAGCTATTTTTTCTGTAACAACACCAAGCCTTATTAATCCTAAAAAGCCTTTAGCCTCCTCCTTTGTGAATTTGCTTGATAAGACTAGTAGCTCAAATTCCGTGTGCAGTTTATCCATGTATTCTTCGAGTTTTTGGACCTCTTCAGCTAGCTCCTTGCTGTTGAGGAGAAGCGATGAATAAGCCAAGTCAATCATTAGTTCGGATGTATCTTTAAGCTCTACGAAGCGCTCTACAATTTCCTCAAATTTTTTCTGGCTTTTGCCCGCCATGACTAGTCCTCCAGCTTGCCCAGTTCCCCCTCACAGAGTTCCCTTAGCTCTTTTAATCCTTCGTGGGTGCCGCGGGCGATGAGGATGTCGCCAGCCTTAACCTTCTCCTTCCTCTTTGGGTTTATTATCCAGTCGTTCTCTCTGAATATGGCGATTATGTCTATTCCCATTCTTGGGGCTAGTTCAAGCTCGCCTATCGCCTTCCCTATCAAAACTGATTTTTCGTTTACTTTGGCTTTTGCTAAACGTTCTTCAACTCTTTCGAAAATTTCGCCCACGATAGGATGTACGCCTATATTTTGGGTTACTATTGCTGCTATGTCTGCGGCGGCGTCTGAAATTTTGTCCGTGGCGGCTGCCACCTTCGAAACTCCGACGAGTGCTTCTGCGTCTTTTGCGTCTCTCGCAGCCACCATGGTCACCATTTCCAGATGGTAAGCCAACGTGTCTATGCGTTTTTCCAGTTCCAAAACGTCTTCAGCCAAGTCTTTGTCGTTGAAAAGGGCAGCAGAATAAGCCAAGTCAATCATTAGTTCAGAGAGGTTTTTCATTTCACGGAGAACTTCCCTTACTGTTACGGGCTTATATTCGATTTTTTCAAAGTGAGGCATAGTGTTTTGAGCTCTCCGACCACAATATTTGGCAGCGAATATTTTACTCTTATCCCAAGGCTATTTGGAGCATGTTTAAGCTAATATTCCAGCCCATAAGACAAGTGCCACAAGGAGCGAAATTGTCGTTATGCTGTCGGCCAAAGAACTTTCTATTGGAATTTCAAAGTTGTCGGGGTCTAAACCTCTTTGATAGGTTAGGATGGCAACGGAATAGGAAACCAAAATTATTAGGGAAGCGGCGAAAATGTTGACTGTGAGAAGGAAAAACGTGAAAGCGGCAAGGCTTATTGGAGCAAATGTGCCAGTTATTAGTAAGGCTAAAACTGAATAAGCAAAATACATGATTAGTGATGCTGCCCATGCGCCTGAAATCTCCATAAAATGGTTTTTCATGGAGGAAAATGACGCTTTAAGCGTTCCAAGGGCAAGTTTTGTTGTGGCTGTCGAGCCTACAACTGCGCCTACGTCACCTATAGTGTCAATTAACGCTGGATAAACAACGTAGACTTGGCTAAGCTCTTTCCCGCGTATGAATTCTTCCACCTTGCCTAAGGTGGCTCCGGCAACATTGACTATAAAAGAGACTAAAACAAGTGTTAATAGGGATTCTTTCAAAGTTTTAATGAATTCTGGCTCCTTCGCATTTTTAACGAGGAAGAATGCGGAGGTTAACAGTAGTACTAAACTTATAAAAGTGAAGACGTAACCCCAAAGGAAACTGTTAGTAAGGAAAAGACCTAGCACTGTAATAAAAATTGAGGTTATGAGGAGGTCTGCCGCTGTGGATTCTATTGGGTATAAGATTATGTCTGGGTCAAGTCCATGCTTGAAGGAGACAAAGGAAACCGTCAGCGTCAGCGGGGAAATAACAACCAGCGCCAAAGCCATTGTTGCCATAAAAACGTTTATCAGACCCAAAAATTCTCCAAAGCCGTTTAAAAGGACTGCAATCAAGCTCATCATGAGACTTGCTTCAAAAGTCATAATTACAATTGCTTGGAAGAGTAAATAGAAGCTTTTAGTGTTTCCGAAAAGGCGTGGTTTAACTGTTCCAAGGTGTAAGGCTGTGCTTAAACGTCCACAGAATAAGCCGCCTATAACTCCACGGGCGCTGAGGGTTGGTGGATAAATTACGACTGCCCATGGCGCTTTTGCAAAAAGTCCGGAATTGAAAGCGATTATTGTTCCAGCGGCTATTCCGAAAATGTTGAAGGCGTAAGCCACCACCGACTGCTTTAGGGTTTCGGCGAATCGCGGTTTAGCCCTCAAAGCCATAGGTTAGCCTCCTCCAAAGCTATTGCACAACCTCGGTAGAAAGATGCGGAATAAGGCAAAGGTGGCTGCGATAAAAGCGCTGGAAGCTTATGGTCTAATTGTTTTAAACAGAAGTTTTGATGGGCACGGCTGGGCAACTGTGAATTTGCGTCCTGTTCTTTTTGCATGCTGTTGGCTAGCTTCATCATTTTCGCCTTCTTGGCTTTCTCCTTTGTCCTCCATCCATAGGCACTCCTTCAAAGCAGCTTTTTCCAGCGTGCCCTCAAACTCCACCTTTTATATCGCTCCCAAACCCCTTACAATTGGTGAGCAACCCCCTTAATTATTTTTCCAACAAATCCAAAATCCATATCCAAAATTCATAACCGTTTTAATTAGCTAGCCTCTAAATTCGCAGTGCAACGGTGAAAAATATTGTATGCCGTATGGGTAAAAATTGACGAAACACTTCCGTGGATTGAGCTTAGCGGGAAATATCAGACAAGGGAAGAGGCTAGAAAAATGGCGAGGGAGCTTTTAAGCAAAATAAGGGTGAGAATCGTCAAGGTTGAGAAAGAGCGAAGGCAAATGAAGGCATTGGTTACTGTAAAACGTTAAATTAAGGCTTAAACCTTAAAAACTCCTCTTTCTCCAGTTTTAGCGTTTTGGCGAAGGATAGCATGTAGTGCACTTGCATTCTTTGAGGGTTGGCAAGTCCTCCTGATGAAGTTTGCAGATAACCTTCTCATATCTTACGGTGGTGCATATTTCGCAGAGCTTCTCTATGACGCTTTCTGGTGTTGCGTTTTCTCTGGCGATGGCTTCAGCCAGCCTTTCTATCATTTTCATGGCTTCTTCGGATTGGACTATTTCATCAGTGAGAGTTGTTCCTCTTTCACCCTTAAAATATTGAGTTATGGCTGCTGGGGTTAGCTCCATTTTTTCAGAAGCTTCGATTTTGCGCATGTTATGCTTTTCTACAAGCTCCTTTGTTACCAGCACTCTTATTGCTGGTAGAAGGTATTTGACTACAATTACGCATGGTGGTTTCAAAGGTTGTCCCTTGTTAATTTTTGGCGTTAGGTTTATATATTTTTAACGGCGTTAAATAAATTTTAACGGTGTTAAAATGCCAGAAATCCACCTAAAAGAACTAGAAAAACTCCGCGAGCACGAAGAAACAGACCCGGAACACCTAAAAGAACTGACACAACAAATAGCCACAGACAAAATCCTAAAGCATCCAATAGTTGTCGACGAAAAAACAAACATGATATTGGATGGAGAACACCGTTTCAACGCCCTCAAAAGCCTTGGATGCAAAAGAATACCAGCAATTTATGTGGACTACAACTCGCCGGACATTGTGGTTCAAACATGGAGAAACGATTACAACAACCTAACAAAGAGGGATGTGGTGGAAGCAGCCCTATCAGGGAAACTTTTCCCTCCTAAAACAACATGCCACATGATAAGAAACAGCGAAACCCTAGTGCACATATCATCGATTGAAAAGAGGGTTGACATCCCACTTGAAGTTTTGAAAAGCGAACCCAAACTAACACCCATAAAGAATGTAAAAGCCGTTATGGATGTTGAATTAGCCGATGTGCTGCCAGCATACACAAGATTCCTAAAAACCGGAATTGTTGACACTCCATTGATAGTGGACAAGAGAACTGGCATACTGCTTTATGGCTATGAAGCTTTCCAAGCCCTCGACTTGCTCTCCGTAAAAAAAGCACTCACATTCAAGGTGAACCTAAAAA
>JAVZOA010000096.1:0-4079 GCA_038882535.1 Bathyarchaeia archaeon
AAAAACTTCTTCAGCCTTTTCACGCCATTGCATATCCCTCAAAATATGATGCTCCAAAATTGTGCAAGGCACAAATTCCACAATTTTCCCAAGATTTTCCAAACCAACTTTAGCCAACTCTTCATCAACCCTAAAGCCAGCTAAGTATAGGGGCGGTCCTCCAATCATCAGCAATTGAGGCTTTTCCCTTACAATAATGTCCAGCGTTTGCTTTGACATTGGGCCTTGAACGTCTGGGGCGAACATGAACTTTTCATCATCATACTCAATTGTCGCCATTAAAATCCAACCCAGAGCGGAATCTTCCGGTCCATGTGGGACAGCCTCTGAAAACCTAATTTTTGTGACGTCTCCGAAATTGAAGGCCTTTCCATCGGCAACCTCAAGCTTTTTAGCGTGTTTTCCGCCTGTTTTCTGGAAGACCCAGCCTCTGCGCCTTTGGCTGAAATTGATTTTCTCCTTAGGATTTTTTATTAAGACCATCTTATCTTGATAGATTTGTCTGGCTGTTTCATCAGCCTCTGTCCAGTTGCAGAGCCAATCCTCATAGGAAGGCGTGTGATGGTCAAAATGGTAGTGGCTAACCGTCACCACATCGGCTTTTTCAGCAGCCTCAGCTATCCTTTTCCGTGATTCAATTATGGCCCTATACTCCAGCGGATGGGGAGGCAAACCATAACGGTTTGGGCATAGGGAAACCCCAGCGTCCAATAAAACTTTAACATCTGGAGTTTCCACATATGTGCACATTGAACGGACGCCCAAACTTTCAGCAGCAAGCGGCACAACTTTAATGTGTTTAAGCATGGCTCTTCAACAGCCAATAAGGCTTCAGCTATAACTTTTTATCCAAGTCAAGCATTTTAGTTTTGCATGGGGGGGCAATGACGACTCTGGCCCCACTGAAAATGTGATTGGGATCTTGAGTGCGAGAGCCCCTGCCCCATATTTTTTACTAACCGAATATGGTAAATGTAAAATTATAAAATATGCTTGATAACTTTTGAGGGCTTAGAATTGACCGGGCTGTATGAGAAGACTGTTCCAACTCCACCGGAAGAGTACGTTAGAGCTGACTACGAATCCTTAAAAAATTTTGTTGCCACCGTTTTGACCTCTTACAACGTATCTAAAGAGGATTCGCGGACAGTTGCTGATGTGCTTGTGACCGCCGACCTTATGGGAATTGAAAGCCATGGAGTGCAAAGGCTTAGAAGATACGCCACGGGCATTCAAGTGGGCTCTGTAAACCCAAAGCCTAACATTAGAGTTGTAAGCGAGTCAGCCTCAACAGCGCTAGTTGATGGGGACTCTGGACTTGGCCAAGTTGTTGCATATAAAGCGATGGAGATAGCCGTTAAAAAGGCTGGCGAAGTGGGCGTTTCAGTTGTTGGTGTCAGAAATAGCCACCACTTCGGGATAGCTGGCTATTATGTGCTTCAAGCTGTTAGGCGTAACATGATAGGCATGGTGATGACTAACTCAGAGGCCTTGGTGGCTTACACTCATTCTGTTGGTAGAAACATTGGCACAAACCCTATAGCCGCGGGCTTTCCAACAAAAAAGCCGCCGCCTGTGCTCTTTGATGCAGCAACAAGTGTTGCGCCAATAGGAAAAATTGAGGTTTACGCTAAGGAAGGGAAGAAAATACCATTGGGATGGGCTATGTCTCCGGAAGGCAAACTTCTAGACGACCCTAAAGAAGTTTTAGCCAAAAAGGGGACGCTGCTGCCACTGGGCGGACTCGGCGAAGACTTCGGCGGACATAAAGGAGCCGGTTTAGCCCTCGTTGTAGACTTGTTATGTGGCGTTTTAACCGGAGCTAATTATGGTAAAAATGTAAAGCACACAACGGAAAAGGAACGCGCCAACGTCGGACACTTCATGATAGCCATAAACATAGACAAGCTAACACCAATAGAGGCTTTTCTAGAAAGAATTGAGGAATACAAAGTTTACGTGAAAGGCCTAACAAAGATTTCGGAAGATGTTGAAGTTTGGATTCCAGGCGAGAAGGCATGGCTAACCATGGAGACAAGGAAGAGAATAGGGATACCAATCCATAAAAACATCTTGAAGGAAATAATGGAAGAAGCCGCAAAAGTAGGCTTAAAGTTTAACGTTAAAATCCTTAAGGAAACAGCTTAAACGCTTTGGCTTTTATTCGATGTCTTCTGGTTTCTGCCAGAGTTCCAGCATTCCCTTTTTAAGTTCTCTGCGTTTTCTGTGGAGGAATTTGTAGACTGTTGCGTGTTGCCGCCCCTCAATGAGCATTTGGATGGCTTCCCTTGCCACTTGGGCATGCTCAACTTTTCCAATAATGCCTACGGTGTGTCCATAAACGGCTATGTTCGTGTCAGTTAGCTCCTCTATTATTCTCCGCGTTTTGCCGTCCATGCCAATTATCCGCCCCTTAACACGCCTCATGTCTGATTCCGACCTTCCAAAAATTATTCGCAAATCGATAATGTCCAGAACAGCCTCCTCGTCTTGGATTAGCTTGAAGGCGTGTTCTGGTGAGAAGCCTCTGCCTATGGCTGTTACCACGTCTTTGGCTCTTAGAAGGGCGGATGGATCTTCAGCATTTTCACTCAGCGTTATTGTGACGCCGCCAGTGTCGCTTTCTATTTGAAGCTCAACCGAAAGCATTTTTTCAATAGCCCTTTTAGTCTCCCCTTTAGAGCCTATCAGCACCCCAACACGTTCTTTTGGAATTCTTACGAAGGTGTTAGGCTGAGCCAATTCCAGTGACCACCCTATAAAACTCGTTTGGCGAAAGAACCTCAACGCCTAAGCGACTAAAAAACCTGTTAATGTTGGCTATGTCCCTGTTTAGGAGAAAATTAGCCATAGGATGGGATAATGGAACAGCCTGTGACATGTCAAAGAGCACTGGACGCCCCCTCCAAATCATAATATTGTATTCGCTTAAGTCTCCATGAACAAGCTCCGCCTTCTGGTAAAGCCTCTTAAGATAGGTTATAAGCATTTTATAAATTCGCTCCGGGTTTTTTGGAGGCTGCTCCTTCATGGATGGCGCGCTTATGCCATTTTCCCCAATAAACTCCATTATGAGAACGTTGTTTCTCACGGCTATAGGCTTTGGCACCCTAATCCTTGCGGCTAATGCCTGCTCAAGATTTTTAAATTCCTTCTGAGCCCATGCAAAAATCAGCGAACGCGTGTCGCGTTTCACGCCCTTAAACCGCGGGTCGCCTTCTATGTATTTCAGCATTCCTTTCCGAAATTCCGCCGAAACTGTTAGGTAGATTTTTATTGCCAATTCATTTCCACCCTTGTCTTTGCCCCAGTAAACACGAGACTCTTTTCCGGCTTTCACAACGCCGTAGATTCTGTCTATTGTGCCGCTGTTCATGAAGTCGTATATGACCATTAGAGTTGAGCGGTCGAAAACTTCCTCTAAAACTTCGTATTCCTCGCTTCGCTTCTCCTTCATCAACTGTTCAACTTCGTATTCCTTCTCCTCTTTGCGAAGCCTTTTCTCAACGCGCTCCCGAAAAGCCAACTCTATAATCCGCATCCTAAATTGTCAAGTAACCCTTCTTTCGGAGCCACTCCGCCTGTGCATGGGTATAACGCCAAATAACGTCTCCGCGAATGTTAGACTGAAAATCCCATGGAGAAACTAGGACAACATCTCCCTCGCGAATCCAAACTCGCCTCTTCATCTTACCCCTTATACGGCATAACCGCTCATTTCCATCTTGGCATTTAACCAGAACACGGTCAAAACCTAGAAGTTTGACGGCTACGCCTAAAACATCGTTCCCTGAAGGCAACACCATCTCGCTTAATTCTTCCTCGCTTATGACCTTCTTCTTTCCCAACCAAGCACCTCAAAGCATAAACATTAAACACTTCTCTTATAAAGAAAGAAGCACGCTTCTCCCTTAAAAGCATGTATGCTTAACCCAAAAGCCTAAAAATCCTAAAGCTTCACTATTTGCGCGTGCGGCACTCCCTCTATGTTTAAGATAGCCTCTGGGTGGACGTAGCCCTTTTCAACAGCCTTCTTCACGACGTTTTTTCCAATCATGTTAACAATTGTTGAGTTTTAT
>JAVZOA010000097.1:0-4064 GCA_038882535.1 Bathyarchaeia archaeon
TTCCAAGCGTTGAAAGAAAGCTTGTGTAGGCGTCTACGGCAAATTCTTTTCGCCCTTCACTCCAAGAATCCTGTTTGGCAATCACTTCTTTAACGCTTTCAGGATCCCTGAGGTTTGCGCCGCGGTTCACCATAGTCTTCAATATTTTGCAGCGGTCCCTAATTGTTTGCTCAGAGTAGCCCTGCTTTTTCAACTGCCAGGCAAAGTTTAATATGAGGCTTTTAACGTCAGGCTTCTCTGTGGCTCCCGCGTCCTGCTTTTCGTTTTGCTTTTCCACTGTGGCCAAGGTTTGCACCGCCCGGCCAAGGGCGGTGGAATCTCCCCCACAAGGCTCATTGTTCCCTCGGCAATTATAGTCTAAGCTGTTTGGCGGATTTAAGCTGAATGGAGGATTCTTCCATCGTCTCCGCTTTTTACGGTTTGGGTCTGAGAAGCGGTAGCCGCATTCCTTGCAAAGCCAACGTTGGACACTTACCCCCTTGGCTAAGTACCGTAGCCCATCTTTGTAAAGCCTTTGGGAGCCGCATAAGGGGCATACCGGGGTTTGATCCATTTGCTACTTTACTCCGAGTTTGCCTATTTGTGGGACTTCCCGGAGCCAATACTCATCCTTTAAAAGCTGAACTATTCTTTGGACGTCTAACCCTAAACTTTTGATTTTTAATGCCAAGGCTTCGGCGTCAA
Source organism: Bathyarchaeia archaeon (assembly GCA_038882535.1). GTDB lineage: Archaea > Thermoproteota > Bathyarchaeia > Bathyarchaeales > Bathycorpusculaceae > JAGTQI01. The sequence goes on from JAVZOA010000097.1 coordinate 685, forward strand.
CCAGCCCATCTTCATTTTTGTTCTCTATGAGCCATGTTTTGATCTGTTCAAGCTTCTCTGCAAGTGTAGTTTGTGAGGTTAGCGAAGTTTGTGAAGTTGAAAACAGAGGCGCTTCTTCCCCCATTTCGCTATTTATCTGAATGTTGAGACGTTCAGCCAAGTCTTGAACAGCTACCAGGCTCAGTCTATATTCGCACCCGGTCCCCACCCGACGTTTGTCCATGAAGCCAAGGCGTTTGAGAGCCCTTCCAATTCACTTGCTTGAAAGCCAGTCCTGTGGTTCATCAAAGGCTTTGACCATTCTTTCCCTAATTTCCTTAACAGAATAATAGCGTTCACCATTCTCACTAACCATCCTTAGCAGTGTTTGGACGAGTATGTATTCGCCTGTTTCCGTTATGTTTTCAGCTTCTTTCTCCTTCGCTTTATCAGCGGCCAATTCCATCATTTTATTGAACAGTTTAAGTTCTGGATTGTGAATGTCGAAAAATTTGGCTAATGTAAAGATGGGCCTCCAGAGCTCAAGCTCTCTGCCGCTTATTAGATCGTCTCCTTCCGCACTAACTTCACTAACTTCATAAACTTCACAAACTTTTTTAAAGTGTGTTAAGAATAGGCTGTAGAGGCTGTCGCGTATTTCCTGCCATAATGGATTGTTATCCTTTGGCTCGTTGTTTGTTATGCTTCTGTTTTTGCCTCGCTTCATGATTATGGTTATGCATCTATCTCCAAGCACGTCCTCCAAGCCTTTAATGTTGGCAATCATTTTTGGGCTGTAAACATCGAAGGCTTCTGGAACAAGCCTTTCACCAACCTTTTTCTCGGTTCTATAAACTTTGGCTCCCTTTTTATAACCCGAAAGCAGAAGATTGCGCAACTCCATAGCCCTATCCTTTTCGCTAAGCTTTTCTGTCTCGTCCATTAGAAGGGTGCATCGTCCGCTTTGAATAAGCCTGTAAATGCTTGAAGTGCTTATGTTATTGCTAAAGACAGCGTTATGGCACATAAAACTTGCCACATTCAAAACCTTTGTTTTACCAGCCCCCTTCACGCCTCCGACATAAATGTAGGGGTAAGCGTTAAAAATGAAGAAGAAGTATGTGCCAATAACCCACAGGGTTAACAAATCGTAATATTCATCTTTGTCAAATTCTATGTATGTTTGCCAAGCATTTCTAACTAACAAATAAACGCTTTTGGGCTCCACGGTTTTGCCGTTCAAAAATTCCGTAATGCCCTTAAGGCTCCATCGATTTTCAAAGCTTACAACTTTGTAAGCTAGCTTCTACTTCAGCTTTGCTAAAATTTCTGCGTGACAGAGGATAAGCTTCCTTTCAGAACTGACATAAAATGGGAGTTCTTTTTCACTTTGCCTTCCTTCCTTGTCTGTGACTGTGCATGGTAAAATGACCCCTACTACCGCCACGTAATCAATAATGTCTATAGCTGGGTGAACCTTCCTGGATAAGCCGTCAAGCATGGGAGTTATAGCGGCGCTGCTTAGATGAGATGTATTGTTTCAGCGTTTATCGTGTTGGCTAAAGCAGTTTCAAGCTTTTTTCGCTCCTTGCTTTTTGGATGAGTGCAATATTCCCCGCACTTCTCGCATCTAAACCACTCATTTCCAATATCGTCTCTGTGGCTGTGTTTTAACGTTTCAGAACCGCATTTAGGGCATGCCATCCGCTTAACAAAACCAAATTCATCATATTCGATAACGGCGGCCAGTCTTTATCCCATCCACAGGTATCAAACAAGAAGCCCAATCCGCAGAGCATCAAAGATAGAAGAAGTCTCTGTCCTTTTGACGCTTGCCAAATTTATGAACCTCATCTAACTGTCCAAACTTAATTTTTTCTTGTGCAACCAGTTCCAAAACTCGGGCTCAACATGCTCTTCTAAGAATTGTAGTAAATCCTCTTTGCTTATTTCTGCACGTGGATCAACTAATATAAGGCGGTTTGCAGCAATAGTTGACTTAGCACCTATTTTCAGACTTGCGGGCAAAACTAGAGCTCGACTGTATTTCCCATGTTTTATGTTACTTCTAACATCTTTAATCCCCATACTTTCTTCGCCCAAGATTGCTTTCTATAGAAAGACATATATATCTCATTTTCTGATAGTAACTAAAAGAAGTGATACTATGCTTTCAATAGTCACCATAAATGATAGAAAATTTTTAGGGCTTTCAAAAAGAACGTCTGAAGTGTTTCATTTCATAACAAAAGAGGGCCCATTAAATATCTACCAAATAAGAAAAAGCATGAAATCACCTTCATACTCAACTGTTCATAAAGCTGTTAAAATCCTTGAAAGCCGCGGCCTCATAAAGGTGCGATGCGTTAAACAAACAGAAAAGGGCGTGAATGCAAAGGTATACGAATTAACATTCTTCGGGCTCCTCTACGCCTTAATATACCTCAAAACATGGCCGGATTTCCTAAAAGTAGCGTCCGCGTGGGAAAATCTAGCACCCATACCCTTACAAAAATATTCATACTTTGTCAAGTTAGATTTAAAAGAGAACGCAATAAAAGCATATCGTAACGCGTCGCTAAATACTCTGAAGGAATTGACGCAACTTTATGAAATGATAGAAAACTGGTTGGACAGCCCTAAACGCATCAACGAGATTTTAGAAAAAAACATGGAAAATATAGAAAATCAAGCAAAAGAAGTCTGGAACAACTATTTTCTTGAAAGTATTTTAGAACCTCAGCCGCCAGACATACGAATCAAATGGTATAAAGCCTTTCGCAGTGACCCTGAACTCAAGGAATGGATAATAAAAAAGTTGAAGAACAAAGCCCTCCGCCACCACACAAGAGCCCAAATAATAGAAGAAGTCGTAGGTCTTATAGAGCAACCACATGAACCAAACTGGGAAGAAATAAAAAAGAAAGGAATACGATGGCAGACAGAAATCGTATGGAAATTGAGAAGCTAAATTTTCCGCTAGCTGCAACTAACGGAAAATTAGGAAGATGTTGGATGCACTCTTATGTATGAAGCTTTGAGCATTTCTGATAAAATTTAAATCTTGCCGTTTGTTTCCATGAGTGCAATAAAGAGCAGGTATAGCGTCCATGTTTCGCGCGTGCTACAAAGCGTATGTGTTGTCGTGGCACTTGGTTAAAGAAGGTGGTTAAAACGCAAGGGGTGAAGCATAATTATCGGGTTTAAGGAGGTAAGCATACGATTATTGAGCTGGCCGTTGCCTTTGTTTTGATTCTGGCTGTATCATCTATAATTTATTTGCTTGGACGTTTGTTGTCCCCTAAATCTATGCGTAGTGAAAATGGTAAATCTGCTTATGCTTGTGGTGAGAAGGTGAATTTTGATAAATTGAAAGTCGGCGTTTCTCATTATAGATATCT
>JAVZOA010000098.1:0-3999 GCA_038882535.1 Bathyarchaeia archaeon
AATGTGGTCTGTTATTTTGAAGACCTTCTTGCCGCCTCTGCTTACAACCAGATATCCATATGAAACCCTTTTTTCGGAGGCGAGGATGACGCCGTCTCTGCACACTATGCCCACTGTTGTGGCGCCTGGAACCCATAGATACTGGGGCATTTGCCCTTCCTTTTCCACGCTGTTTTCACCTTTCAACGTGATATGCGAGCACAACCTATTAAACTTAATGTCTCATAAACCCTGTAAAGCTAAATAGTCACCAGCACCATAACAGCGCTGAGAAGGCAGCAAAATGATAAATTTGCACGCAAAGTCCTATGAGAGTGTATGGTTTGGCGTGGCATGCAACGACAAAAGTGTTTTCGCCACAGCCTTTGCGCCAAACCGAGAACTTGTTCTCCGCATTTTGTTAAAGAGCATCCCATTTAATGTTCCCTTTCAATATTTGGAAGAGGGCACATTTCTTGCCAATCAAGCAGTTGCCACATTAAGGGACATCTACAATGGCAAGGACGCGCATAACAAGTTTTCCTTAAACATGGAATTCTTGTCTAACTATATGCGAGGGGTTCTAAGGGCTACTGCTCAAATTCCAGTAGGCTATGTGACTTCTTATGGAGCGATTGCAAAGGCTGCTGGTGGAAGCCCGAGGGCTGTTGGGCGAGCTATGGCCTTAAACCCATTTCCATTGTTTGTCCCATGTCACAGAGTTGTGGCTTCAGACTTTTCATTGGGCGGGTACGGCGGAGGCTTACAAGTTAAAATGAGGATATTAAGCCGTGAAAAGAGGGGATACAGCAAAGAACGAGAAATACCCATAAACGGGAGAAAGTTGAAAGTTTTCCCGGTGGAGTTTGTCCTAGAAAGGGTTTCAAAGAAAGGGGTAAAGGTTTAATCGCGTAAATAATAAAAGCCCTAATGACCGAATTTAGTGAAAGAGTGGTTTCATGGTTAGGCGTGGTCTTTTTGTTGGGAGGTTTCAGCCCTTTCATAAGGGACACCTTGAGGTTGTGAAAGACATCCTGAAAGAGGTTGACGAGCTTGTCATAGTTATTGGCAGCGCGCAATACAGCCACCGCATCGACAATCCTTTCACAACCGGCGAAAGAATAGTAATGATTCGAAGGGCTTTAGAGGAGGCTGGAATAGATTTAAGCTGCATATGGATTGTGCCCGTGCCAGACGTCCACATACACATGGTTTGGGTTTCAGCCGTTGAGGGCTACACGCCACGCTTCGATGTTGTTTATTCCAATGAGCCCTTAACACGGAGGCTTTTCATAGAAGCTGGCTACAAGGTTAAGTCAATACGCTTCCACAAGCGAAAGGTCTACTCTGCAACAGAGATAAGGGAAAGAATACTGAAAGACGGGAATTGGGAGGAGCTTGTCCCAAAAAATGTGGCTCAATTAATAAAAGAGATTGGCGGCGTCGAAAGGCTTAAAGACTTAACTAAGAGCGATAAAGTATAACCCTATCCCCAACCTTAACCTTAAACATTTCAGCAGCACTTCCTTGGTTTACTGATATCTCTAGAAAGTCGTGGCTGCCAATCAGCGCTAGCGGCTTTTTGGCTTCTACCTCGGCATAAGCCTTACAGAGCTTCAGCCTACAGGTGGTCTCTCCAATTTTTATGTTCAAACTTTCCCTTACTCCAAGACGCCCCAGCTCCCTCAACGCGAAGTTTGTAATGATGTTACCGAAACCGTCCACGTGGATGATTTCGCCAACCAATGTTGAGCCTTTTCTAACAATTTTTGCGAATCGTGGTTTCACAATACTGCGGATTTCCGGTCCAAACTCTGATGATGGAACGCCTTTTGATAGGTGGGCGGCTGCTGGAGCAAAAATATCTCTTCCATGGAAAGTTGTTGAAACCGTAGGAAGCATGTATTTGGGATTAGCTATTTCGTAAACATGCTTTATGCCCTGTTTCTCGGCTGCCAAGGCTAAGATGCCGTTGTCTGGTCCTATTAAAAAGCCGCTTCCTGTTTCTATCAGAATTGGTTTGCGTTTTGTCCCAACGCCCGGATCTACGACAGCCACATGTATTGTGCCTTTTAGGAAGTATGGCGCCGCGCTCGCTAAAATGTACGCGCCCATTCTTATATTGAACTTTTCTATCTGATGGCTTATGTCAACTATTTGCACAGAGGGATTTATGCCTAAAATAACTGCCTTAATCTCCGCCACGTAAGGGTCTGCAAGCCCAAAATCTGTCGTCAATGTTATGAATGGAGTCATTGCTACTTCACTGTATTCAGTCTTGTTGGTTAAATTTTGCGATATCGTACAATTTATTTATATGCAAGTTGCAGGCCAGCATTTTTCAAAAGTTACCATTTGTGAGGAGCGCGCTTGCGAAACTTCGAAAACATGAAAAAGCGAAGATTTACGATGATGGACACGCGAAGTTTGGCTTTAGTTATTAGCTTTTCAGCATTATACGCGGTTTTCTGCGTATTTCCAATATTCCAGATTATTGGTTTGCCCAGCAAAGCAATAACGGCGGCAGCTGTTATGGCACCAGTCATAGGCATGATTCTCGGACCCTATCTTGGAGCGTTCTCAACAATAGTTGGAGGAGCGATTGGATTGCTAACGGGATTCTTCTCCCACACGAGCCTTGTTGCTGGCGTCGCCGCCGCCCTCTGCGCAGGCTTCCTCTACAATGGTAAGCGGGATTTGTGCGCCCTAACCTATTTCTCGCTTCTGTTACTTTTCGGCTTCTGCCCCTTTGTAGGACCAGTATGGCTTTATCCGCCATTAACTTGGTTTCAAATTTTGGGCTTCATAATTCTAATTTCGCCATTACAGTCCTTTGCTATAAAAAATATGAAAAACACGAAGAGCGACAGTATACATGTCTTTAGCTTCTTCATAACATTTCTTGTCTCCACGTTAGCCGGGCAAATTGCCGGCTCATTTATGTTTGAATTATCCTTCTGGCCATTATTTACGGTGGACGTTAACGCTATAGGGACATACTGGCAAATTGTCACTTTCCTATACCCCATTGAAAGGGTAATTATAGCATTAGCTTCAGCTTTGATCGGCGTTGGACTACATAAAGCCTTAAAACTAGAAACACTGGACAAGGCGTCTTCATCATTTAAATTTCTTTTTGGTTCATGAAAATGCATTGTTCGGGCAGTAAGGCCATATCCTTTGAGCCATAAACTCCATTGTCCAAACTTATGTGTGCTTCTTTGATTAAAACCGCTGGGACTTTTTCTGAAGTTTCGCCCATCAAAAGGTGGGCTGCTGACGCTAAATCGTCTGCTACCGCATGCAATGTGATAGCCAACTTTTTCCAGAAAATGTCCTTTTTGCCTCTGCAATCTTTTATTGGCTTGAAACCAGCGACGGCTAATGCTAAGCCGGTTGTGCCAAGCCTTAACGGTCTAAGGTTGCTGTCGACAATTAAAATTGCAACTTTTTTCCTAGTTCTGTGCATTATTTCTTCCCTAATGTTTTTTGCCCATTTCTCCGGGTTTTTCGGCCACAAAGCGACAGCGCCTTTTGGGGCGTTTTTGTTGTCTATTCCAGCATTAGGCGTCAAAACTCCATCTTTCAGCGTTAATACAGCCTTTTTAACTCCTCCGTAGATTTTTTCTGCCTCTTGCATGATTAGTTCGGCTAGTTCTGGCGGTATGGCGAATTTGTTGGCAAGTTTTTTCGCTTCTTCAGAAGGTTTGATTTCTTTTAACTTCACGACGCGGTTTTCTGCATAGGCTATGATTTTGGATGCCAATGCTAAAATGTCACCATCATCGAATGTCAGTTCCTGTTTTTCCATCGACTTTAAGATGGTGTCAACTATGTTATCTCCTTGCTTTATAACATCCGTCTTGATTGGGAAAAGCTTCAAGGGCTTATCCTCCGTGAGAAACTGGAATGAAAACTACTTCGTCTCCGTCTTTAAGGACCGTTTCCAAGCCCCTTAACACGCTAATTTCACGGTCATTCACGATTATCAGGGTGTTTGGTCTCGGGTCGCCCAACTCT
>JAVZOA010000099.1:0-3877 GCA_038882535.1 Bathyarchaeia archaeon
ACAGATGCTTTCTTCCGCCTAAGCTCCTTTGTTTTCTCGCACATCTTATCGAGTCTGATGGAATTAAAGTAGTCCATTACCATTTTCGAAGCAGTCCTCCATACTTCAGCTGCCGCACAGGTCTCCCTCCTTCTGCAACGCTCTGTTGATTTTCTCTCCTTGCATGGAACAAGCTCAAGATCGGCACCGAGTATTGCCCTCACTACGTCTCCTATGGAGATCTGGTCCGGTGGCTTAAGGAGACAGTATCCACCAGTTGGGCCCCTCATGCCGCTGACTAATCCTGCTTTCTTTAATTTCTGAAAAATCTGTTCTAGATACCTCTCTGGAATCCCTTCTTTTTCAGAAATTTCCTTTGTCTGGGTATATCCTCCACCTTTCTCACATGCTATGTATAACAATGCTCTTGTGCCATACCTTATTTGCGTTGGAAGCTTCATCCGGGCTAAAGACTAACCATTTTTTACCAAAAATGTCAACATATCGTGTCGGAGAAGCCGAGTAAAGCTTTTTGAAAAGCGCGAAAAATCTGACCTTTTGATCTCGTACCCGTTCAATCCTCTGCACCAAAACACTAGAGAGAATTACTTCTACAGGATCGGAGTAAAAGAACGTTTTTATCCTTCTTGCTCCATCCACAGGTCCTTTAAGGCGGTAAGTTTGAATGGGAGACTAAGTTAAGATTAATTGAGAGTCTAAAATTCAAAGTGGAAGAAACTTTTAAATCCCTGTCCCCTTTTAGTCTGAGCCTTTATGCCTAAGAGAGATTACTATGGAACCTAAGGTACAAATGTCTTTTTTCAATTTTCCATAAAAGAATCATCACTTAAAATCTCAACCTCATCTCCTGCTCTGATTTCACCTCCGACTAAAACCTCTGCGAAAATACCCTCCCTTGGCATAACGCAGTCTCCTGCCTGGAAGTATATTGCACACCTCTCATGACATTCCTTGCCGATCTGGCTTATCCTAAGCAAAACATTTTTTCCTATTCTAATCATGTCTCCCACTTTCAGCTTCTTCAGGTCTAAGCCCTCAACAGTTAGGTTCTCCGCGAAATCCCCTGGCCCAACATCAAGACCAAGCTTTCTCATGGTTTCAATACTCTCTAAAGAAAGAAGGCTTATTTGCCTGTGCATGAAACCATAATGCCCATCACCCTCCAATCCCGCACCTTCGACAGCCCTGCAAGACCCAACGTTACGTTTTTTCTCGCCTCTTGACTCGCTTATATTTACTGAAAGCACCCTTCCCTTTTCCATCTAAGGCCTCCTTTATCCGTGCAATGGGACCGCGGATTATTTGAACCTAGTTTGTTCGATAACTTCCATACCTACCCTTTCGGGAAATGTGAAGACTGAGTACATATGAGTTCTGGCGTGACATACCAGGGTTATGCCGGCAACCTCTGACAAGGCGAGAGCCCTTCTTGTCGGAGAATGTCGGGATACGACAATGGGAATGCCCATTTTTGAAGCTTTGATGAGCATCTCAGAGGATACCCTTCCTGTCGTGAAAAGAATCTTTCCATGTGGGTCTATTCTCCTTAAGAGACATTCGCCCATTACCTTGTCAACAGCGTTGTGCCTTCCCACATCCTCACAGATCACCAATACTCTTTCTGTATCTGAGAGCGCGGATACGTGTACCCCAGCAGTCGTTTTATTATCCCTGAGTGCGTCGTTGAATTCCTTTATCAAGGCCAGAATCGTATCAGGTTTCACCTTCAAATCGGAATCGACTTTCCTTAATTCAGACTGGAAAGTCGTCCCACCCCCGCAACCGGAAGTGAGAATTCTTCTCGTAGGCGGAGCAAAGCTTTGGTTCTTGATCCTTATATCAGCAAGATTTTCATCCTCGCACACCCTCATGAACAGGATGTCATTGATCCCTTCTATTATCCCTTCCAGATAAAGAAATCCCACTATTAAACAGTTGAGCTTGGTCGGCGTACACTGTAGGGTGACAAGTTCCTGACCATTGACATAAAGCGTTATTTCCTTCTCTTCTGGAACAGAGACGTAAAGGTTCTCAAAGCCCCTCTCGGAGTATCGATGACATACCACGGGAGGCAATTCCGAATTTCGATTTATCTCTGTTTCCTTCATGTGCAGGGCTCTGATTTTAAAATATCATATTGAGATTCAGCTGGTAAAGTTCTCGAAGGAAGTTTCCGGAGGAAAGGTTCGCACACTTGTCAAGTGTGCAAGGTGCAAGCAGCATGTAAAGGAAGTCTTGGCGAGGCGGATTGGATTGTAGTTACGGAGAGACATCAAGAATCTAAGACAAATCAAGACCTTCCAAGGTTCGAGAATGTGACTTGTAGGAGGGGAAAGGCGTTTAACTAATGTGAGAGCGAAGTAGGGACGTTCCTTAAACTGACAGCAAGAACGGCTTGTTAGAAGCATAAAAGCCATAAAACGGGCTTTTAAATGCGCTTTCAATGGGGGTCCACGATTCCTTTCGACTTAGACCGATCTAACTGCTAGCTCAGGCCAGAATTTCAGAGCATCCACGGCGTAAAGAGAAGCAAAAGGTGGTAGTTTTTCCAACTTCGGGTCGGTTTTCCCTTAGCTTGGCATTAAGGAGGCTCTCGGGTGAAACTGCGCAAAGAAAAAACTTGACTTTTTTTATCAAAAATTGTTAAAAAACTTTCGTGATTGGACGCTTTTCTCCCGTCAGCGAAAAAGACATAACAAGGGCAATAATCGAAGCATTCCTTTCGGATTTAAGCGATTTCGTGAAATCTGATTGCATTGTAGTCGGAGGGGGACCGAGTGGTCTTATGGCAGCTTCTGAACTCTCAAAACAGGGATTCAAGGTGCTGCTTATCGAGCGGAACAACTACCTCGGAGGGGGCTTCTGGATAGGAGGATACCTAATGAACAAGGTGACCATCCGGTATCCTGCAAACGAGGTTCTAGAAGAACTCGGTGTCCCATACAAAAAAGCGGCAGAAGGCCTCTTTGTTGCTGACGGTCCTCATGCAACGTCGAAACTGATAGCCGATGCCTGTGAGTCGGGTGTAAGGATTCTTAACATGACAATTTTTGAGGATGTGGTGATAAGAGAGAAAACGGTGGCAGGATGCGTAATAAACTGGACACCAATTGAAGCCTTACCAAGGCAGATAACATGTGTCGACCCTATTGGTTTGGAATCCAGGGTTGTTCTCGATGCCACAGGCCATGAGGCGCAGGTGTCAAGGAAAATGGAAGAAAGGGGATTAATAAAGACAAGGGGATTCGGGGCAATGTGGGTCGAGGCCTCTGAGCAGCTTATAGTAGAACATACTGGCAAGATATACGAAGGTCTATTCGTTTGTGGAATGGCGACCGCCACCGTTTACGGCCTTCCCAGGATGGGGCCAACTTTTGGTGCTATGCTTCTTTCAGGGAAGAGAGCTGCCTCACTGATAAAACAAGAACTGGAGAATGGAAATTCTCTATCTTCACTTCGAACCTGATATCCAAATCATATGGGAAGAAGTCTGTGATTATTTATACGAGATAGGTCTGAAAAGGAAAATCTACCTGAGAAGTATAACCCTCGAGGATATCCCTGCAGAAAAAAGGCTAACACTGGCAGCAAACTTTGCAAGTGCCAGAGTTGTAGATGGGCGGGCTCCTATATTGAGCCCTTTTACACATGAGATAGAGTATGAGATGAAAAGGTTTGAGGGAAGGAAAAGGCCTGAAGGGCTTCTATACGACGGATTGATAGTAAGAAAGATATACGATGAATACCTAAAGATCATGAGATTTTCGGATGATCAGTATCACGTATTCTTTATAGGAGACCTTATAGGCACAAAGGATTCTGATGGCTTCTACCACGCTAGAGTGGCAATATTCTCCTATCCGTCTCTGGTCTCCAT
>JAVZOA010000100.1:0-3842 GCA_038882535.1 Bathyarchaeia archaeon
ATGTTGGCACTTCAAGCTGTCGAAGCCATGGATGAGGAACGCTTCTATTCGATAATCGAAGAGCATCGGATTACAGCGTGTGGTTATGGTCCTATAATTGCCCTTATAACGGCTGCAAAGGCTTTGGGGGCTAGAGAAACAAGATTATTATGTTACAAAACTAGTGGAGATATTACTGGCGACCACTCAGCTGTTGTTGGGTACGCTGCCGTCCAATTCGCAAAATAGTGATTTAGAATGGGAGTTATCGCTTCAGCTCCCGCGAAAATAATACTTTTCGGAGAACACTTCGTCGTCTACGGCGAGCCCGCCATAGTCCTAGCCATAGACAAAAGAGCCTACGCAAAGGCGGAACTACGCGAGGATAAGAGGCTTTTCCTACGCTCTTTAAACCTAAACGCAGCCGGGTTTTTTGAGAATGGAGACTTTAGGGTTGAAGAGGGAAGCCTAAAAGAGGCGAAAATGAAACTTGAACCGATCAGATGCGCTGTGGAAAAAGTTTTAGAGGTTTCAGGCGAGAAAGTGGGCTTAAATATAGAGGTTAACTCAACAGTTCCTGTCGCCGCCGGTTTGGGGTCTTCAGCAGCTGTGGCTGCTGCCGTTGCGGCAGCTGTCAGCGCCTTATTAAACGTGAAGATATCGAAGGAGGATGTTTTCCGCATAGCCTATGAAGCAGAAAAAATTATGCATGGCACGCCTTCAGGCGTTGATCCAGCCGTATCAACCTTTGGGGGCGCGCTGCTTTTCCAAATAGATACAGGGTTTAAGCCTCTTGATGTTAGGGCTGATATACCGCTTGTTGTTGGCAACACTGGTGTTGAACGGTCAACGCGGAGCCAGGTTGCGAAAGTTCGAAGTTTAAGGGATCGTTATCCACAGATTGTTGACCCTATGATGAGGGCTGCCCGTGAAATAGTTTTAAGGGCCATTGAAGCCTTAAAGGAAGGCAACTTAGAGACTATTGGGGAATTGATGAACATAAACCATGCTCTACTCTATGGATTAGGGGTTTCAGACGAATCTCTGGAGTGGCTTATTAACGCCGCCCGTAAGGCTGGGGCATTAGGCGCAAAGCTGACTGGTGCGGGAGGCGGCGGGTGCATGATAGCCCTTGCAAGTAGCGATAAGGTTGAAAATGTTTTGGAGGCTGTTCAGAGGGCCGGGGGAAACGCTTTCCTAGCAAGGAAAACAGATGAGGGAGTTAGAATTGAGCCGACCTAGACCAACAGTTTTGAAGATAGGCGGCTCCGTCATAACGGACAAAAGCGAAGAGCTCGGCGTTCAAATGGAAGCCATAAGCCGAATAGCAGACGAAATACTGGAAGCAAACACTAAAAACCTAATAATTGTGCATGGCGGCGGAAGTTTTGGCCACCCGGCGGCGCAAAAATACTTCATAAAAGAGGGCTTCAAAGAAAAGTCTCAAATAATAGGGTTTGCAGAAACTCATCATGTTATGACTGTGCTTAATGGACTTTTCATGGATGCCTTAATATGGCGGGGCATTCCAGCGGTGAGCATTACGCCTTCTTCATGTATAATGACGCAGAATGGCAGAATAATATGCTTTGAGGATTCTCCGCTAAAACAGCTTATGAAAATGGGTTTTATTCCAGTCCTTTACGGGGACGCTGTTTTTGACACGAGTTTAGGTTTTACGATATTGTCTGGAGACCAGCTTGTCGCCTTTTTAGCAATGCGGTTCAATGCAAAAAACATAGTGATCGGCGTTGATGTGGACGGGTTGTATGATGCTGACCCAAAAACAAACGCGAAAGCCAAAATGTTCGACCGTTTAACTTTGGAGGAGCTAAAAAACGTTCAGAAACTTTTAGGCGGGTCCAACGCATGCGACGTGACTGGCGGAATGGCAAGTAAAATTGCTGAGCTCATACCCGCAATAGAACATGGTATTCCCGTTTTAATGGTTAATGCTACGAAGCCCAAATATGTCTATAAAGCCCTTAAGGGAGAACAGGTTAGAGGTACACTTATAGAGAAGGAATAAGGTTTGGCTGAAAAAACTAAAAAGCGTAAAGCAGACCACATCCGCATAGCCACAACCTATAATGTCCAGGCAAAAAACACCATGACAGGATTCGAAGACGTACACTTTGTTCACAGAGCCTTACCAGAAATCGATAAGGACGAGATAAATCTTTCAACAACAGTTTTCAACCATAAGTTTTCCGCGCCAATAATAGTAAGCGCCATAACTGGCGGAACCAGCGAAGCTCGGAAAATTAACGCGACAATAGCCACAGTTGTTGAGGAATTTGGGCTTGGAATGGGTGTTGGAAGCCAAAGAGCGGCATTAGAAGACCGGAGACTTGAGAAAACCTTTGCAATAGTTAGGAAAAAGGCGCCTACAGCCTTTTTAATGGCTAACATTGGCGGAATACAACTTGCCAAAGGATACAATATTAAAGAAGCAAAGAGAGCCATAGAAATGGTTAATGCTGACGCTCTAGCCATACACTTAAACCCTCTCCAAGAGGCGGTACAGCCGGAAGGCGAAACAAGCTTTAAGGGAGTTCTCGAAAAGATAGGAGAAATCGCCAAAGAACTTGACAAGCCAATCATTGTGAAGGAAACTGGGGCGGGTATAGCTGCTGAAGAAGCGAAAAAGCTTGAGGCTGCTGGTGTAAAAGGCATTGATGTAAGTGGCGCTGGTGGCACAAGCTTTGCTGCTGTGGAATATTTCCGTGCAAAAGGTAGGAGGAACGCTTACAACCGCAGATTAGGCGAGGTTTTTTGGGATTGGGGGATACCAACAGCAATAAGCATAGTTGAAGTTGCGCAGACAGTCAGCATTCCAATTATTGCTTCTGGTGGAGTGCGCAGCGGATTGGATGCAGCTAAAGCCATAGCCTTGGGGGCAAGTCTCGCAGCTCTTGCACAACCAGTTTTGCAAGCAGCCGTCGAAGGCGTTAGACAAACGAGGAAAATGTTGCGCATATTAATAGAAGAGCTTAGGAACGCCATGTTCCTTGTTGGGGCTGAAAACGCTCAGCAATTACATAGAACGCCCCTCGTGATTGTTGGGAAAACGGCTGAATGGTTGAGATTAAGGGGCTTTGACATAGAAGTTTATGCGAGAAGGGGGTAAAAGATAACTTTGAGCTTTAACATTGAGAAACTTCTTGAGGAAAAAGCAAGTATCATAAACAAGGCTATCGAGAAATATATACCGAGAATCTTCTCGAAAGAAGCCATTATCTTCAGAGTTAGCCCGCCGAGGTATGCATACAACATTGAAGCAATAAACAAGGCCGTGGCTGAGCCAATTTGGGAGTTTCTGGACAGGGGTGGAAAAAGATGGCGCCCAGTCCTTTTTCTACTCATATGCGAGGCTTTAGGCAAAAATCCGGAAGAGTATGTAGACTATGCCATAATTCCCGAAGTCGTGCACAACGGAACCCTAATGATAGATGACATTGAGGACGCCTCGGAATTCCGCAGGGGTAAGCCTTGCACTTACAAAATTTATGGCTTGGATATCGCCATAAACGCCGGAAACACCATGTACTACCTGCCACTCTTGCCGCTAATGGAAAACCGTGAAAAGCTTGGCTCCGAGAAGCTTACAAGGATTTATGAGATTTACGTGCAAGAGATGATAAACCTCAGCCTAGGACAAGCCATGGACATTGCTTGGCACAGGGGCTTGGCGGACGCCGACCAATTAGGCGAAAGAGACTATTTACAGATGTGTGCCTACAAAACTGGGACCTTGGCCAGGATGGCTGCCAGAATTGCCGCAGTGGTTGCTGATGCCTCCAACGAGCTTGTTGAGAAGCTTGGACACTTTGCAGAAGGCATAGGAGTAGCCTTCCAAATAC
>JAVZOA010000101.1:0-3797 GCA_038882535.1 Bathyarchaeia archaeon
CAATGTTTATTTTGACCCCTCTGCCATATGTTTTTTGAGTAAAATTTGGCTGGTCACGCCACCTGTCCACAACTGAGTGGAAATGCCTACATGTTATGAGCGGGAAAATTCGAACTTCAACGTCTACGTTGTCGGTGTTCAAGAACTTGTAGGCGGTTACAGTGGCGTTCTTCTCATATGGCATGAAAAGGGTTTTAGAAAACCTAACATTCTGCACATTGTACACGAATTTTGGGAACGGGGATAAGTGGAACTCTTGGAGAAACTCGTGTCCCTTCGGGTATATGCCGTTTTGAAATTCGTTGGCAAAGGCTGGGTAAAAGGCGTTTCCAATCCTTAGCTCCTCGTCCAGTTTAGCCACGCAAACCTTTCGGTTTCTCGGCGGGTGAAAAGCCGCCACAAGGACTCCATGATATTTTCTCGTGTTTATTCCCAAAACTGTTGATGAGGCGTATCCTCCCAAACCGTTTGTTATAATCCACTCTCTCTGCAGCGAGTCCTCAAAATTTGAAAGGGCTCTTCTGTCTAGGCTTATGGATGGCGTAAACCTCTTCATTTACGGCATCAACTTCGCAACATTCTTCTCTCTTGGCACAGCAAAAAAGTTTGCCACGGGCTCGCACTTAGCCCTAAAAAGCAAAGCATGAGGCTTCTTCAATTCATATTCTGTCAGTGTTTCAGCATACCCCATACCCTTGGCGAAAACCACATCCGCAGCCTCATAAACTTTTAGGAACTCGGCTGAAACCTCTTTTGGGGCAAAGCCAACAGCATCCGTCCCCGTTGTTATGACCTTATCCGCAATTTTGCTCATGCCGGAGATTTCGGCATCCTCCAATGTTGCATCGTTTATGACTGGTCCGCCCTTAACAGCAGCAATGACCGTTAGTCCCATGTTCTTAAGCTGCTCAACAACAAGGGTGTCAAAAACTATTTCGCCAGCATTATCCGCCAAATAAAGAACCGTGCCAGAATTTTTTGCCACTCCATAGATTTTGCTAATATCGTCGATAACTAGGTCTTTTCCCGCATCCCTTAGGCTTTTCCTTAAACCCTTAAACGTGAACTTGTGCCCGGGAATGTCGAACTCCATGGTGTTGCCAACCATGGCGCAGAGGCATGCCCTCTTAAACCTATCCTGCAATGTGTAACCTTCCTCAACAAGTTTTCTGGCATATGGCAAGAGCTTCAAAGCGTTTTCGTTGCATAGCCGCTTGCTCCTCTTGTATGGGTCGTTGTTTCCAGTAACCTTTTTAATTAGGCGGTCCCTTTTCGTGCCTAAATCCGCTGGAACAGCTGAGGGCTTAAACTCCTTACTGAGCATGTAGAGAAGCTCCATCATGGCTCTGAAACGTAAGGCTGGATTGGTTGTTGCCTCCTTTATTTCAGCTGCCCCTCTACTGATTATGCACGCCGCGCATTCCGCTTCAACCTTCAAAGGGCTGCTCCCCTAAACCATTGCTTTTTCAGCAAATTCCAGTAAAACCCTATATTGGTCTTTTGTTTTCACAACAGCGCTTGCCACTAACACACCTTGAGTCCCAAGTTTTAAGGCCGCAGTCACATCTTCACCGTGGCTTATACCAGCCCCGCATAGAATCACAACTTCTCGGTTTACCTTTCTCACAAGCTCAACAGTGGCTTTGACAATTTCCGGCTTAGCCTTCGAAACCGGTATCCCCGTTCCAATAAGTTCTGGGGGTTCAACGGCAACCACATCGGGATTTAGGGCAGCCACAGCCGCACTAATGCTTTGGTTGTTGGCGCAAACAACCGAAACGAGTCCCCTATTCTTGGCTATTTTCACGGCTGCGTCAATTTCAGAAAGCCTAAGCTGCCTCTCAGAATGGTTAATAATAGTTCCAACCGCTCCAGCTTCTTTTATGGCTTCCGCTGAAACGTGACCAGTATAGCTTCCAGGCTCTATAGGGTCAATATGCTGGGCGAAAACTGGAATTTCCGTAGCTTTTGCAACAGCGGCTATGTCCGTGAACTGGGGAGCCACGCCTATCTGAATGCCGGTTTCGCTGCTTACCCTCTCAGCCTTTTTTGCCAGCTCAACAGCCCTCCTGCCAGTTGCCTCCAAATAAGTTTTGAAGTTAACCAGAATTAACGGAGTTTCGAGTTTTAAGGACAAGGCTTTTTCACCATCAATGCTGGTTTTAGGATGCTATAACCTAATATCCTTTTAGATGAAAGGCAAAGAAAAAGGCGAGTTTAGATGGCTACTTTTTCCCTCCGGGAACAAAGACAGCCGCAGCAACAACAGTTGTCCATAGTCCGTTCTTGTCGCCTGTAGCTGACTGCGTTATATTCGTAGTTTTAATGATGAGTCCGCTTGCCCTGAACTGTTGTTTCCGCTCATCCCAAGCCGTCTCGGGGTCAAAGGGGATCCCCATAGTTGTTGCCAGCATAGTTGCAGCCAAATCCTCAGCGTAGTCTCCAGCCACCTCATCTGTCTGCCCAAAGGAATGGTGCTCTGACAAATAACCATAATTGTTCTTGCCAGAGGGGATTGCCACACCTATCGAAGCAGCAATAAGCCTATGAGGTTCATTTGTCTGGTTTCTAGCCAAAACGACGAAGGTTATTTCGCCAGGTCTAAGCATTTTTAGTCCTTTCTCTTTTGGAACGAGCTTGCAGCCGGGCGGTATTATGCTTGAAACATTCACTATGTTGCAGTGTTGTATACCAGCATTTCGCAATGCCAACTCGAAGGATTGGAGTTGCTCCTTGTGTTTTCCGACGCCCTTTGTTAGAAAGAAATATTTTGGAATCATTTCACTTTTCGCTGTAAAATACGAGAATCAGCTTAAAAGTTTTGTGTTCTTAAAAGGCAAATGCAAATTTTGAGGGAAAAACATAACAGAGGTTTAAGCGTATCTCTCTCTAGGTTTAGAGAGTTGCCAGCCTACAGAAGCGTGTTCAAGGACGAGGCAAAGCTTGACATAAACTATGTTCCGAGCAAACTCCACCACAGAGAAGCTGAAATGCGGCTGCTCACAGAATTTTTTAGCTTCGCGCTGACCGCACCGGGAAAAATGGCTCAAAGATTCTTGATAGTGGGAGCTGTTGGAACCGGAAAAACAGCCCTTTCCCAAAGGTTTGGGGCAGACATAGCACAGCAAGCAAGACAAAGGGGAATAAACCTTAACTATATTCATGTCAACTGTCGCCAGTACCGAGGAAGCCTATTCCTCATACTCCACCATGCAGTTTCATCTTTCCATCCAACATTTCCGAAACGCGGCTTCTCAGCAGAAGAGCTGCTAAACATTTTCTTACAAGTTTTGGACGAGCAGAACGCCTATGCCATCCTAACCCTAGACGAGTTTGAAAGCCTGGTTGAGAGGGAAGGAGCCGAACCAGTTTACAAGCTCACACGCCTACAAGAGGCAAGGCTTGACAAGCCTCAGAGAATTTCCTTAATATGCGTATTGAAAAACTTAAAAGCTATTGAAGGACTTGACCCAAGCACTAGGAGCACACTGCAGTCCAACATAATACGCCTTGAACCCTACAGCCGAGAACAACTAACAGACATCATAAACGATAGGGTTCAACTAGCCTTTAAACCTCTAACCGTTCAAGAAGAAACTGTAAATCTCATTGCTGAACTGGCAAGTTCAGAAGGCGGAAACGCCCGCTTCGCCATAGAACTCTTGTGGAGGGCTGGGAAATATGCTGACGCTGAAGATTTGGGTATTGTAACGCCTGAATGTGTTAGAAACGCTGTGGCAAGCATATATACTATCGCAAAGAAAAGCGATCTTGCCACATTAAGCATACATGAGAAG
>JAVZOA010000102.1:0-3763 GCA_038882535.1 Bathyarchaeia archaeon
CCGAACGTTGAAGGGCGGGTGAAGGGTGTCCCTGTCAAAGCCGCTTATTGGGATTATAGTTTTCATTGAAGCCAAATTATAGGCGTCCACAGCTGTTGAAATTGTTGGGATTTCATCGCCATGTAAAACTCGCCTCAAAAGGGCTTCGCCCGATGGTCTTGTTTTAGTTGGGTCTATGTTGAGCCTCCAGTAAAAATCTCTGTAGGCTCTTATAACAGGGTTTTCCTTTAGCCCTTCAATGTTGTGCTGGGCTCTGGCTTCAGCGTATAAGGCTTTTTTAAGCTCTTTTATTTTCTGGTTCTCCCTTTCCACTCTAACGTTGTTTATTGTTCCTATGCTTATGGCTAGTTGTGGAAATTTTGAAGCGACTTCGGCGCACCAGTATACATTGATAGGTTGCATTTTAGTTCAGCTCATACCGTTAGTGACAAGGTTAAATATTTTAATAATTTAGCAGTTTCTCCTTTGAAAGTTGGCGGCTGGAATGATTGGCGAGTTGGCTGCTCTTGGGGCGGCTTTATGCTGGACCTTCTCAGCTGTACTTTATAAGAAGGCTTTGGCTGAGACCAAACCGATTTCGGCGAATATTGTGCGGTGCGTTGGAACAAGCCTTGTTTTGCTTTTGTTTTTCACCCTATTAGGGAAAGTTCATGTTTTCACAAGTTTGCCGGTTCGCGTGGTTTTACTAGCCTCTGTTAGTGGTATAATCGGATTAGGGTTAGGCGACATACTTTATATGAACACTCTTGAAATTCTCGGGGTTGCGCGGGCTGTTCCAATAACGTGCACGTATCCTCTTTTCAGCCTTGTTTGGGCTTATCTCTTCGCAGGCGAAACTATAACACTGCCAGTTGTCTTTGGCGCCGCTGTCATTGTTTTTGGAATTTGGCTATTAACTGGCGGAGAGAAACAGAACATTGTAAAAAATGGTGAGCCTCTGGGGAAAATTCGCATTAAAGGCTTTGCCTTCGCCTTAGCATCGGCTATTATATGGTCTGTAAGCATGTCAATGATTAATTTGGCTGTTAAAGCAGCTGCTAGTTTGGAACAAGCCTACGCCATAAACACCCTTAGAATCGTGGCGGTGGCGGTTTTTATGTTGGCCTTGGTTCCCTTCGGCAGTGTAAGACGTCTTGTTCGAGGAATGAAGTTGAAGGCTGTGGGTATGCTTTTGGCTGGGGGCTTAATAGCCATAGGGGTAGGATGGTTCTTCCTAACAACAAGCTTCATTTATATCCCTGAGTCGCAAGCGGTGCCGATATCCTCGACAACACCCTTGTTTTCGGCTTTGTCAGGTGTGGTTTTTCTGCGTGAAAAGGTTACAGTTAGGATTGCCATAGGCGCCATTATGGTTGTAGCTGGAATCTTCCTAATTTTCGTGGAATAGCCCCTTGTTTTTCATAAGTTTGTTGAAAAGGTTTATATGGTTGAACCCTTAATCGTCGGTGTGGGTCGTGGAGACCCAACTTAGTGAGATTGGAAAAATTTCTGAAAAGCAAAGCGTAAAACCCCTTTCCATTCTGAAGGAGACGGAAAATCGCCATAAACTGCTTTCAAAGCCAGAATTGTCGGCTGTTGTCAAAATTGAGGCAAGTCTGCTGAAGGGTGCTAGGCGCTACTTTGAAGAACACGGCTTCGTCGAGATTGTTGTTCCCCACTTAACAAGGGCGACTGGCGCGTGCGAAAATATCGCCACAATGTTTGAGGTGGACTATTTTGGCAGAAGACGCTATCTAAGCCAAACAGCCCAGCTCTACCTAGAGGTTTTAACACCTTTCCTTGGAAAGGTCTGGTGCATTGGACCGAGTTTTAGGGCCGAGCCGTCCGTGGACGAGCGTCACTTAACAGAGTTCACCCTAATAGAGTTAGAGTTCGCCGGAGACTTTAGACAGCTGCTGGAACACATTGAAGGCGTAATGTGCTCAATGGTGGGCTGTGTACTTGCCGAACGCGAGAAGGAGCTGGAGTTTCTAGGGGTGGATTTGGAGCGTTTAAAAAGGATTAGGAAGCCCTTCGAAAAAATAACCTACACGGAAGCTGTTGGCTTGTTGGCTGATTATGGCGTCAAATGGGGCGACGACCTAAAAAGTGCACATGAAAAGACTTTGGTTCAGATGGTTGGCAATAAGCCACTGTTTGTAACCCACTTTCCAAAAGCCATAAAATTCTTCAACATGCGGGAAAACGAAGAAAACCCAAACATAGTCAACAGCGCTGATTTGCTTCTACCCATAAGCGGCGAAGCCGTCGGCGCAGCAGAGCGCGAATACCGCTACGAGAAGCTTTACGAGAGACTTGTCAACTCAACAATGTTTAGGCAGCTTGTCGAAAAAGGCGGAAGCATAGAAGACTTCGACTGGTACTTGGACTTTTACAAGGAACACAGCATTTTACATTCCGGGTGTGGCATAGGGCTTAACAGAGTAACACAGTTTGTGTTGGGCGTTGACGACATTAGAGCAACTACGGCGTTTCCGCTGAACAGAGAATCTATCCTATAACCCACCCACATCCTCTCTTTCTTTTTACCACCATACCCTAAAAGCGGTACAGTTTTATACCAGCATATTGCTAGAGGTGAAACTTGGCGGACTGAAAGGGAAAGGCGTCTACATGTCTGTGTCTCCAAGCGTTCGCGAAGTTCTTGCAAGGCGAATTGCTGGCGAGATTATCCTCTCAAACAAGCCCGGGGCCACCATGCGGAAGTGGCGAGAGCTCTTCGGTGTTTCTCAGATAACGCTTTCTGATAAAATGATGCTTTCGTCCTCGGTTATAAGCGATTATGAGAGCGGACGGCGAAAAAGCCCGGGAACAAAGTTTGTGCGCCGTTTTGTTTGGGCACTATTGAAGATTGATGAGGAGCGGGGAAGCCGCTTCATACGCGAATTCGCAAAACTCACCAGTTCGCCCAGCATGGCCGTTATTGATTTACGGGAGTTCCCCATTCCCGTCCGCGTGGAATATTTGTGTAAAGCTATTAAAGGCGAGATTGTAGCTTGCTCCAGCCTAAATGTTAGGGATGTTTTGGGCTACACTGTTGTGGACAGCAAGAAGACCATTGAGACGCTTTCGGGTTTTGAGTATTCCCAACTCTTCGGCGCCACAACAGAACGCGCATTAATCTTCACAAATATTGGGGATGAGAACTCGCCTATGATGCTTGTCCGCATGAGCAGCCTAAAACCAAAAGTTGTCGTTTTTCACGGCGTGAAGCCAGACGAATACTCGATTAGGCTGGCGGAGTACGACCGCATACCCCTAATTTATTCAGCTCTGCCAACAGTTGAGCAGCTTGTAAAATCCCTAAGGAAGCTTTATCGCATAGCCCTAAGAAGGAAACTTGGAAAGGCGGTCCGCCCACCCCCAAAAGTAAGCACTTAGGCGTACGGAAGGGCTTAAGCCTTGATAAAAATTGGGTGTTGTGGTTTCCCAACATCCATGAAACGCTACTTCGAAAACTACAGCCTAGTGGAGCTGAATAGAACATTTTACGAATATCCAAGGCTGGAGACTGTTGAGGGATGGCGTGAAAAAGCACCGGAAAACTTCGAATTCACGGTTAAAGCCCACCAAGATATAAGCCACAAGTCGAAGATGCGGCTGGATGAAACAAGCAGAAAAGCCTTCGAAACCATGAAGCAGATATGCAAAACATTAAAGGCGAAAATACTGCTGATACAGACTCCCGGCTCCTTCCGCCCAGACAAGCTCAGCGAAGCGGAAAAATTCTTCGAGGCTGTGGATCGTGAAGGCTTAACACTTG
>JAVZOA010000103.1:0-3716 GCA_038882535.1 Bathyarchaeia archaeon
GTCGCCAAATATGCGCCGCCCAGCCTTTGGGGGCGAAAAATTTGGCCGCAGCCATAAAAGAAGACGAAAAATGGGCTGCGGGAGCCACGGAAACCTTCAGCGAAAAACCCGCCCAAAACAACGACATGAACGCCAAAATCCTAGAGTTCGCTTGGAAGCTAAAAAAGCAAGGCTATGCAGAATCAACAATTAACGGTCGTGTAAAACTCCTAAAAAGGCTAGTGAGGCTTGGAGCAAACCTCCTCGACCCAGAATCGGTAAAAGAAGCGATCGCCAAACAAACATGCAGCGAAGGAAGAAAAGAGTTAGCCGTTGAAGCCTATAACAGCTTCCTGCTAACTTTCGGAGGCAAATGGGACCCGCCAAAATACCGCAGAATTGAAAAATTGCCATTCATACCAACAGAAACAGAAATTGAACAGTTAATAGCTGGATGCTCCCACACAAAGAGGCTCATGACCTTTTTGCAACTGCTTAAAGAAACTGGCATAAGATGTGGAGAAGCATGCCGACTCCAATGGACAGACATAGACTTCGAAAGAAACACCATAAGGATATCACCAGAAAAGGGCAGCAGCCCAAGGATGCTCAAAATCTCAAACAAACTCATAGCAATGCTACAAGCCTTGCCAAAAACCTCAGCAAAAGTTTTCGGAGTATCAGTTGACGCAATGCGCAAAAGCTTCGTAAGACAAAGAGTTAGGCTTGCAAGAAAACTTGAGAATCCGAGGCTATTACAAATAACATTTCACACATTCCGCCATTGGAAAGCCACAATGGAATATGCCAAAACCAAAGACATACTTCACGTAATGCAATTGCTTGGACATAGAAGCATACAAAACACCCTCGTATACACGCATTTAGTCAACTTCAAAGAAGACGAATACATCGCAAAAGTAGCCCACACAGAACAAGAAATATGCCAACTCGTAGAGGCGGGCTTTGAATATGTCTGTGACTATAACGGAAACAAAATCTTCAGAAAAAGAAAGTAACCATTACAATGAAAGTTTTAGCAGAGCGTCCGGGGTTCATTTTAAACGGGCGGGGTGGGATTTGAACCCACGATCACAAGCTTAGGAGGCTTGCGCCCTATCCTTGCTAGGCTACCCGCCCACTTCGATTAGAAAATAAATAACAATTTCAACTTAAATGTATCTTGACGCGGAAAACTTAAACATTGGAAAAACCTTTTGAGAATACTGCCAGCAGCGGGGGTACCCGAGCCAGGTCTAAGTAGGCTGCATGGGGCATAGATCAGCCTAAGATAAGGGGGAGGACTTAAGATCCTCTGGCGTAGGCCTCCGTGGGTTCAAATCCCACCCCCCGCACCAACAGAATGGTCATAGTTTACCGCTCCACAACAAAAGACAATAGTGTCGGTTAAGAATGGACGCGGTGACAAGGCGCATAGCAAGACAGCGAATTCAAACCCTCTTTACTTTAGCTAGGGAAACCTATCATGATGACCCGCTTTTGGCTCAGCGTTATGTGGATATAGCCCGCCGTGTGGCTATGGCGGCTAAAATTCGCCTTCCAACAGAGTTTAGGCGTATGGTTTGCCGTCACTGCAAAAGCTTTATCTTGCCCGGTGTTAGCTGTCGTGTTCGCATAAAACAACGACGAGAACCTCATGTGGTCATCACGTGCCTAAGGTGCGGAAAACATACGCGTATACCCCTTAAAAGAGGGAAGAAAGAATGAGCAAACTTACCAGTAGAACGAAACGTCGCATTAGAAGCGAGTTCGGCGAAGAAAAACCAACAATTTGGATTGGGAAAAAGCAAATCTCCGATGAGTTGGTTAAAGAAATTGGTAAACAGCTTGAAAAAAGGAAAGTCGTCAAAATTAAAATTTTGAAGAGTGCCTTGCAAGAGGCGAAAGCCGACGAAATAGCTGAGGCGATTTCGAGGCAGACAGAATCCGAACTAGTGGAGGTTAGAGGACACACGTTCATCCTTTACAAACGTCGAAGAAAAGCCGCAAAAAAGTGAAAGCCTTTATATTGGGCTTGGTGAATTACTGAAGGAAAACAACGGGGAAAAATGGAATTGCCAACTCCTAACGATGTGCCAGCACCAGAATTCATCCAAAAACTAGCCAATTATCTGAAGGAAAACGTGGACGAGATAACGCCTCCAACATGGACAAGCATTGTTAAGACGGGAGCTCACACGCAGAGACCGCCTGACAACGCAGATTGGTGGTACTTACGATGTGCTTCGCTATTGCGGAAAATATACATTCACGGACCAGTAGGTATAGAGAGACTGCGCGCTGAATACGGCGGTAGAAAAGACTTCGGTGTTAGACCGGAACATGCTGTCAAGGCGGGCGGAGCAATAATAAGAAAGGCCTTGCAACAGCTGGAAAGTGCCGGGTTTGTCGAAAAGTTTCAGAACAAGGGAAGGCGAATAACAAAAGAAGGGAGAAAACTTCTAGAGGAAATAGCTGAAGAAGTGAAGAAGGACCTGCTTAAGGAAATGCCCGAACTGGAGAAATACCAGAAGAGTGAGTAGGGATGTCGGAGGAAGAGCTTGAAGAGCTTCGCCAGAAAAGACTTTTGGCACTGCAGCGGAAAATAGCCGAAGAACAGAGAAAAGCTCAAATGGAACAGCAACTCGAAATGCAAAAACAAGCTATATTAAAAAACATATTAACACCAGAAGCAAGACAGAGGTTGGCAAACCTAAAACTTGTCAAGCCAGAGTTTACAGCGCAATTGGAGCTTCAGCTAATTCAGCTAGCCCAAACGGGGAAACTGCCAGTACCCCTAACCGACGAACAGCTCAAACAAATACTAATCCAGCTGCAAACTCAGAAGCGAGAAATAAAGATAAGAAGGGTGTAGCATGGCTAGATTCAAGCCCACAGCCAAAAAAAGGAGACTGGCAAAAGCTGGAAAACAGAAAAGGGCTGTTCCAACATGGGTTATAGCAAAAACTGCCGGAAAATTTAGGACACATCCAAAAAGGAGGCACTGGAGAACCCGTAAAATAAAGGCTTAAAAGGGGAAAACGCATGATAAAGAAGGAAACTGAAGAAAAGACAAGCAAAGAAGCCCGTGAGGAAACTGACGAAGAAAACATCGAGCAGAAAGAAGAAGGAATCGTTGAAGAAGCAAAAGGAGAGGAAGTTACCGAGGAATCTTTAGAGGAAGAGGCTGAAGCTGAAAAGCCGCCAGAAGAGGAAGTAGTCGAAGAGAAAGTTAAACCTCCAAAAGAGATTGAAAAAGAAATTGTTGAGGAAAGGTTTTATACCATACCGCTTGGCAGGGCTTGGCTTGTGCCTCCGAACAAGAGGGCGCCAAAAGCCGTTAGGATAATACAGGATTTTATTAAGAGGCATATGAAGCTGGAAGCCAAAAAAGAGGGGGAGGAAGAGGAAGAAGCCGAGCCAAAAAAGCTCATAATAAGTAATGAGGTAAATGAGAGGGTTTGGAGCAGAGGCATAGAGAAGCCTCCACGGAAAATACGGGTAAGAGCTGCTAGAGATAGGGATGGAAACGTTACTGTTTATTTGGCTGAAGGAGACTGAGCTTGGCAATTTATCTGGCAAGCCTCTTTGGAAGTGCAAGCATAGGAGTATACTCACTAGCCACTGAAAAAATGCTCATAATCCCCAAGTTTGTTCCTCCCAAAAAGGCTGAGAGAATTGGAGACTGGCTTAAAGTCAAACTTGTACACACAACCATAGGTGGCTCGATACTGGTC
>JAVZOA010000104.1:0-3650 GCA_038882535.1 Bathyarchaeia archaeon
GTATCAATTAAAGAAGCCTTTGTTGGTAGAACATTTGATGAAGGGGATATACTCTATTCTTCGCCATCTGTCAACGATGTAAAACTTTTGAAAACAAAGTATTTGGAAAAATTAAGTGAAGAAGAACGAAGACTTTTAGATGAAATAATAAAAATAAAAAGATCTAAAGATTCTTCCTTCATATTCCTTTAAAGGGTGAGCGAATATAAAAATCAAAATTTTATAACATACCATTGTTCTGCTCTGTGGTAGTGAGCAATAAAATATGGCCAACTTTAAAATAGTACTATCTGATCCAAAAACCGGAAAATCTACAGTATATGAAGTTAAAGACCAGCAGGCTGCACCATTTCTAGGTCTAAAAATAAATGATATAATAGATGGCTCAGTCTTGGGCGTCAACGGGAAAATCAAGATAACAGGCGGCTCCGACAAGGCGGGTTTTCCTATGCGAGCTGATATTCCGGGTGGAGTTAAAAAGTATGCATTGCTTACGAAAGGTGTAGGTTTAAAAAAGGTCAGGCCAGGTGAGAGGCGTAGAAAGCTTGTTAGAGGTAATACTGTAACAGAAGACATTTATCAAATAAATGCTGTACTCTTGCCAGCTGAAGCAGAAGAAATAAAATCCTAGAATAGGTGAATCACTTGTATAAGATCCCACGCCAGCCTGAAGTAAACATTGGTACAGCAGGGCATGTTGACCATGGTAAAACAACCTTAGTTCAGGCTTTGACAGGTAAGTGGGCTAGTACGCACAGTGAAGAGCTTAAGCGTGGGATCACAATTCGTGTTGGATACGCTGATGCTGCAATCTACAAATGCCCAAAATGTTCTCCTCCATCAAACTATAGTACCTTACCAACATGTTCATCCTGTAATTCTCCAGCTGAGCTTGTTAGGGTTGTAAGTTTTGTTGACTGTCCTGGGCATGAAAGTCTGATGGCTAACATGTTATCAGGTGCCGCTCTAATGGATGGTGCAATATTAGTTATAGCCGCAGACGAGAAGGTTCCCCAGCCTCAAACATCTGAGCATCTTGCCGCTCTCGATATGCTTGGTAAAAAGAATATTGTTATAGTCCAAAATAAGGTCGACCTTGTTGACGATAAACGTGCTAGAGAAAATTATCTGGCTATAAAAAATTTTGTTAAGGGTACTGTAGCAGAAAATGCTCCAATTATTCCGGTTTCTGCTGCATACAAATTAAATATTGATGCGCTTATCGAAGCAATAGAAAGGCATATCCCTACTCCAGTAAGAGATCTGAACGCTCCGCCTTTAATGCAGGTTCTTAGGTCGTTCGATGTTAATAAGCCTGGCACAGACCTTATGGACCTAAGGGGGGGTGTACTTGGTGGGTCACTTATACAAGGACAGTTTAAGGTTGGCGATGAAATAAAAATTTTACCGGGAATTCTAGATAAAGAAAAGAATGAGTATACTCCAATTAATACTGTCATAAAGTCTCTAAGTACTAGTGCGGGGTTAGTGGATAAGGTGACAAGCGGCGGTCTTGTAGCCATAGGGACAAATTTAGATCCATCTTTAACTAAAAGCGATTCCCTCGTGGGCTCAGTAGTATGTGCTACTGACTATGACCTTCCAGTATACGATTCACTGAGCTTGAAAGTGAACCTTTTTAAGAAGGTTGTAGGTCTTGAGGAAGAGGTTCCGGTAACAAAGATTGTCATGAATGAAATGTTACGTTTGAATGTGTGGACTGCCGTTACTGTAGGTATCGTTTCCTCGGCAAGGTCCGATACCATTGAAGTCAAGCTCCGTCGTCCTGTTGCTGCACTTCCAGGCGCTAGAGTTGCTATAGCTAGGAGGGTAAGTGATAGGTGGAGGCTCATAGGTTCTGGTATAATAGAATAGATGCAAATTGTTTGAAGTAGTTTTTGATACAAGTTTTATAATGACTTTAGCGGAAAAGTCTTCCCATATAATAGACGACATTATAAGGTTATTAGACCCTGTACTATTTGTTGTACCTGACTGTGTTGTTGAAGAACTTTCTAGGCTATCCTTTTCCAAGCATGTTAAGAAGTCTAAGTTTGCACTATTAGCTTTAAAGTTTGTGGACGAAAAAATGAAGGTTGTTGAGACTCCGAAGGTTGGTTCTGTAGACGATAGAATAGTCTCGTATGCAAGGGGGCGGTCTGAAGTTTGGGTGGCGACAATGGATCGTAAACTTAGAGAAAGACTTTTTAGAGAAAAACTTAAATGCATAACCCTCTCAAATGATAAGGTTGTATTATGTTAACATTTGGACTTAATTCTTTGGAAAGGTTAATATTCTATAAAATTTGTGGTTTATGCGTGATAAGTTTTAGAGGTTGATCATTTTGTTCATGCTAGTTGAGTTAGAGGATGTTGTAAGAATTCCTCCCGATCAGTTCGGAAGGCCTTTAAAGGAAGTTGCAGAAGAAATTTTAAAGAAAAAGTACGAAAGTATGATTATACCCGAGCTAGGATACATTATTCTTTTAAATGAAGTTAAACCAGACCCTATTGGAAAGATTGTCCCCGGAGATGGTGCCTCATATCATCAGGTTTCGTTTAGGGTTCTAACCTTTTATCCAAAGGTCCAGGAGGTTGTTGAAGGCGAGGTTGTCGAAGTTACAGACTTCGGGGCCTTTGTAAGAATAGGTCCAACTGACTCACTATTGCATATTTCCCAAATTATAGATGATTACGTTACTAGTGACACCAAAAGAGGTGTAATAACTGCTTCACAGACAAAGCGTATATTGAAAGTTGGTTCAAGAATTCGTGCAAGAATAACAGCCGTTAGCCTCTCACGTGGTGAATCTATTGGAAAGATTGGCATAACATGTAGGCAACCTTTCCTTGGCGCACTAGAATGGATTGAAGAAGATGTAAAAAAGGCTAAAGTTGAAGGGTGAAGCCTATGCCAAAGGAACTTGCATGTAGAAAGTGTAAGGCTTTAACAACTGGAAAGGTTTGTCCAATATGTAATTCCACGGACCTGACGACAAAATGGTCTGGTCTTATCATTATCTTAGACCCTGAAAAGTCTCAGATTGCAAAGATATTAAATTTGAAGGCCAGCGGCCGCTACGCTATCGAAGTGAGCTAAATGTGCATGTGTGGCTATTAAATGAAGAACTAGCTCAGGAACTGAAAAAACCTTTAGGTCTATTAATAAAAAATGACTCTTATAAGGCTCAAAAAGTAATCTCTCAAATTAAAGACTGTAATCTTCTTGTTTCAGTTGGAGATGCTACACTCGATTTCATGCTTTCCATAAACATAGTTCCAGATATTCAGATTGTTGATGTAAAAGAGAAAAGGCTTCCAAGGAAGGCTTCAAAACCCGCTCACAAGGTAGAATTTCATGTCAGTAATCCTAGAGGATGTATCACTGAAGAAAGTATAGAAGCGTTTAAGGCATCATTATGTTCAGAAAAGCCTGTGAGAATTTTTGTTGAAGGTGAAGAAGATCTTCTTGCCCTTGTAGCCATAATCTTTTCCCCTAAGGGCTCATGTGTACTATATGGACAGCCTGATGAAGGTCTTGTGGTAGTGAATGTAGAGGAAAGGATTAAAGCATTTTGTGAAAGAATCTTTTCTTCAATGAGTCTGTCAAAAGATAATATCCTATCGTAATAATAGATTTAATTGTAAAA
>JAVZOA010000105.1:0-3642 GCA_038882535.1 Bathyarchaeia archaeon
CATTTATCTGGCACCAGCTGACAAGAGGTATCTAATTCCAAAGGCTGAAGAAGGAGATTATATTGAAAGGTTAAATGAGATTGTTAGGAAAGAGAAAGCTGAATTTTTGCATGCCCAAACCGACATTGAAGTGGCTGTTGTTTCGCAAAATCGCGAGAAAATTGAGGCGAGTGTGTTTTTGCCATCGAAAAGAACTGTGAAAATATGCCAAGATAAGCTTGAATCTGCTAAAATTTGGATGGAGAAAGATGTCCCAGTGGCAAAAGTAATGGAAATTCACGGTGAAAAGGATATTGATAGAGCTTTTGAAGAGTTTGGCAGTCCTATCTGGATAAGGGCACGCTACGGTGCTGGTGGAAAGGGAAGCACGCCAGCCTACAATAAGAAAACAGCTCTCTCTTGGATTAATTATTGGAGGGCGCGAGGCATGAAATGGGAGTTCATAGCTCAAGAACACCTACCAGGAAGAAACATAGGATTCCACAGCTTATGGAAGGATGGAGAACTCGTGACATCTATGGCTAGAGAACGCATTGAATACATATATCCACACCTTGCGCCTTCCGGGGTGACTGGCACACCAGCTGTTCAGAAAACTATACAGGATGATAATATAAATGAAATTGCAACGAAGGCTGTTCTCGCCATAGACACGAACTTTAATGGAATAGCATGTGTGGACCTGAAAGAGAACGGGGAAGGCATTCCATGCGTTACAGAGATTAACGTTGCGAGAATGTTTACAACATCGTTCTTCTTCTCCTATGCTAGCCATGTTTTACGTAAGGATTACCATGCGAATATTCCATACTTGTATGTTAAACTCGCGTTTAAGGAGAAAATCCCAGAAATCCCAAAATATAACATTTTGCCAGAGAACGTTTACTGGATTCGCCATATTGATGCGCCGGCAAAACTTGTTAAAGATGGTAGGATTGTTGGTGAAATGTACTGCTGGTGTGAATAATGCGAGTATGGTATGACGCGTGCACCGGAAAACACGTGCGTTACGGTGTTGCTATAGCGAAAAAGTTTAGGGAAATGGGACACGAGGTCGTATTAACCACCCGCAAACATCCGGACACGATACCCCTTGCGAGGTTTCTGAACGAAAATTTCATTGTTGTCGGGAAGTATGATCCGAAATCCTTACTTTCTAGACTTAGAGAAGGAGCTCGACGGCAATTGTTGTTTTGCAAAATTTTTGGGACAAGAGTCCCGGACGTGGCTATTTCACATGGCTCTGTGGATCAAATACGAGTAGCTTTTGGGTTGAAAATTCCGACGATAACGACTCTTGATACCCCTTATGCTGATGCGGTGCATAGGCTTACTTTGCCTCTTGCAGATTACATTGTCGTTTCTAAGGCTATACCAGAGGAAACCTTAAGAAAATATAGCGTTGAAGGCAAGATAATTCGTTTCGATGGCGTTGATGAGGTTGCATGGATTAGAGGATTTAACCCCATAATGAAGTGTAATTTTGGAAAGCCTCTTATTGTTGTTAGGGAAGTTGAAGAGAGGGCTGTATACGTCAAAAGGAAGTTTTCCTCTGTTAATTTAGCGAAAAAGTTGACACGGTTGGGTAATGTTGTTTTCCTCCCAAGATATCGCCAGAGAACCATTAAAGGCTTAATTGTTCCAAGAGGATTTGTTGACTCTGCAAGTTTGGTGGCGCAGGCGGACCTGTTTGTTGGGGCGGGTGGAACTATTACGCGGGAAGCTGCGTTACAAGGGACGCCGGCTGTTGTTGTAGACATATTCAAAGAGCAATATGTGAATGATTATTTAGCTGGGAAGGGCTTCCCCATATTTAGGACGGAGCTGTCCTCTGCCTACATTTTAGCAAGGGAAGTTTTGGGCAGTAAGAGGGATGTAAGTAATTTATTAGCTAAGCTTGAGAATCCCGTTGATGTAATTTTGAATATCGTGGAAAAGTTGGGGTGAGCTGATAGAGTTAAAGGAGTTTCTTTTTAGCCTCGATGAATTCCTTTCTTTTAGCCTCGTATTCTTGTCTTGTCATCATTGGTTTTGCTGGAACGCCCTTAACAACGGTGTTGGGCGGCACGTCTTTTGTTACTACGCTTCCTGCGGCTACTACGGAGTTTTCGTGGACTGTGACGTTTGGGAGTATTGTTACGCATCCGCCAATGACCACATTATCTTTTATTAT
Organism: Bathyarchaeia archaeon; assembly: GCA_038882535.1. Lineage (GTDB taxonomy): Archaea > Thermoproteota > Bathyarchaeia > Bathyarchaeales > Bathycorpusculaceae > JAGTQI01. The sequence continues at coordinate 2,174 of JAVZOA010000105.1, forward strand.
TGATGGTGTTAGGCATCGGCTGTGGGGGAATTTGTCGTTTAGTAGGCTGGTGTTGGGACCTATGAAGACGTTGTTGCCTATTTGACATTCGTTTGATATTGTTACGTGGGCTTGGATTATACAGTTTTTGCCTATGATAACGTTTCTGCCTATGTCGCAGAAACTGCCGATGCGAGTCCCATCGCCTATTCGTGTGTTGTCGCCTATAACCACGTAATTCCAGATGGTTACATCTTTGCCGAATTGGACGTTTTCGCCTATTATTACACCTTTGCCCATTTTAGGTGTTAATGTTGACATTGACATGGTTTGCTCTCCTCTGCTTAGTTTGGTTGTGTGAAGTTTAAATAGTTTGGTTGTTTAGTTTGTTCCTAAAATGAGCAAAGGTTGCTTAAAATGGTCCTGGAGAAAGTCTTAGTTGTTGGTTTAGGGGAGGTTGGGCGTCCTCTTTTTGAACTTTTGAAGGAATGCGGAAAATTTGATGCTTATGGTTACGATTTAGACGAGGATAAGATGCGGGAGGTTGGGCAGTCTGCTGCCTTGCCTGATAAGTTCGATGTTATGCATGTTTGTATTCCATGCCACGACAAAGAAGATTTCGTGAAAAATGTTGTAGGTTATGTGGAGCATTTTAAGCCTAAATTGGTGATCATTGACAGCACCGTTGCACCTGGCACAACTTCAGATGTTTATAGGCGGATCAAGGGCGCTTGTCTTGTGGTACATTCGCCTGTTCGAGGCGTGCATAAGAGTCCAGAGCATATGAAGTGGGAGTTGAGGCGTTGGACAAAGTATGTTGGTGGTGTTGATGAGAAATCGGCCGAAGCAGCCAAGAAACATTTTGAAAAGGCGGGATTTAAGACCAAGATTTTGAAAAGTTGTTTGGAAACGGAGTTGGCTAAGCTTTTTGAGACCACTTATAGGGCTTGGATGATTGTTTGCTTTCAAGAAATGCATAGGATTAGTAGGCATTTTGGGGCTGATTTTGATGATGTGGTTGATTTTATTGAGGACACACATCGCATAAGATTGGATAGGCCAGTTATGTTTCCGGGGGTTATTGGTGGTCACTGCCTAATCCCAAATGCTAAGCTGCTTCTAAAAAGTTGCGATTCTAAACTTTTGTGGTTTATTTTGGAGTCTAATGAAAAACGTGAAATGGAGATTATGGATGAAAGTGTTAAGGGGGAAATCGAGAAGGTCAGAAAACGCGTAGAAAAGTTAGGAGAAGAGGTAGCGGGGTTGAGTGGTGGTTTATGGCGCTAGAAAACAATGATGATTTTGATTTAAAACTTCCCTTAAAACCTTATGAAGCTGTAGTGCATAGGGGTGTTGATTTTGTGCGTTACTGTTTTAGCTTTCTACCAAAAATCGGGGTCGTCAAACCTCCGCCAAAAAGGCCAAACGGGGTAAGTGTGATTTTTAGGAGCTGCAATGATGAATGGGCGGAGCATTCATTGAAATCAATT
>JAVZOA010000106.1:0-3600 GCA_038882535.1 Bathyarchaeia archaeon
TAGGCCGGCTGAATATCCAAAAGTTCTTGATTCACCTGCGAAATGTGCCCATTATTTTGGTTTCTTGAACTCTATTCCGAGGGATATGCCAATACCAGACGAGTGTCTAGTTTGTCCAAAGGTCCTTCAGTGCAGCGTCAGAAAACGTTGAGAACAGCCCTCAATAATATTTTTGGCAAAGAGAAACATTTTAAATCCTCTGTTAAAATTTTACCTTATTGATGTTAGTGGGGCTGTCGGCTAGCTTGGTCTAGGCTTGGAGACTTGGGCTCTCTAGACCCCGGTTCAAATCCGGGCAGCCCCACCACAGCTTTCTAAATTAATGTGCGAAAATGTTAATTGTACGGTGTAAAACTATGATCTCTGGTCTACCATGTCCCATGTTAAAGTTAGACGCGCCGATGAAAATGATGCGCCAGAACTGGTATTGCTTGCTAAAGATTTCCTGCGTGGAGCCTCAAACGATGAGGAGCGCCTATCCATCCTAAAAAACTCTCTTAAAAATCCGGATTACGAATTGTGGCTTGCCGAGATAGACGGAGACATTGTCGGATTCATAGACTTGTGGACTATTCATGATTTTTGCCATGGAGGAAAGCTAACCTACATACAGAACTTGTATGTTGCACCTAAGTATAGGCGGCTTGGCGTTAGAAGTAGGCTTCTGCAGAAAATCGTTGAAAGGGCTAAAGAGAAGGGCGCCTTAGAAATTCACGTGGTAACCGGGTTTGATAATGAGCCGGCTATTAGGCTTTACAAAAAGCATGGATTGGAAAAGGAATCATTGCAGCTTGAGAAAGAGTTTGAATAGTTTAATTTTGACTAAACATTTGGTCATTACACGCATTCTAAGGAAACTTTCGCTTTACACTGATGGTGGAGGTCTCTCACCCAATTGTATGCAAACAGTTGTTGAGTTCCATGAGTTGCCAACCTTTCGCCAAACTGTTACCTCTAGGTAGTCTCCTGGAAGGGTGTTCACTTCAAGATAGCTTGCCAGATCGTCTCCATTTCTTATGCGTGTGCCATTTAAGGCCACTATGACATCAGATTTGTAAAGCTTATTATATGAGGGGCCGTTCTTGACAACGTCTGTTATTAGCCATCCATAAGTCACTGGAAGCCCCATACCCTGTGCTGTTTCATAGTCCATATCTCTTCCATAAATGCCCATGTAAGAGTGCCCTGAGTAATTTCCATACGTAACCAGCGCATATATTTCTCTTCGCAGCGTGTCCGATGGAATTGCGAAGCCTAATCCTTGAGAGTCCGCGACTATGGCCGTTGTTATCCCCACAACATCACCGCAGTAGTTCAGCAAGGGGCCGCCGGAGTTTCCCGGGTTTATGGGCGCGCTTATTTGGATTATGTTTGCTATTGCAAATCCACCGGTATACTCTTCAGTGATGGTTCTGTTGAGGGCGCTTACGATGCCCGTTGTCATTGAGCCCATTAAGCCGTAGGGGTTTCCTATGGCTATAACTGGGTCGCCGACCTTCAATGTTGAGGAACTAACAACTATGAGCGGCTTAAACTTTTCTTCTGGAGCACCTATTACTGTGAGCACCGCTAGATCTGCATATGGGTCTTTCCCTAGAACTTCAGCTTTGTAGGCTTCCCCATCTGGGAATGTTACGCTGATGCTTACCGCTTTATGGATGACGTGGTAATTCGTTATGACAACCATTCTGACAACCATTCTGCTGGTGGCGTTGTCGGTAAAGTTATAAATAAAGCCGGAGCCTTGAACTGTCCCGCTTGATGTTTGAACGCGGATTAGAACCACAGAATCCTTAACCCTTTCATAAATGTCAGACAATGTTGTCAAGTTTTGAAAAACTGTGACATTTTGGCATGGAATGTTTTTAAGGCCCCACAAAACTGAAACTTGAGCCCTTAGCCTTGAAGTCTCTGTTTTTAAACTGCTTATTTGCGGAATTGCTATATAAGATGCTATTGCGCCACCAACCATCAACCCCACTACAAATATTAGCGCGAGGAAAACCGCTGAGAACCGCACAGTAGAATATTCGTCCATGCGTGTTCACCATGAGCATCCATGCATTTTAATTAGATAAAATTTCTGGATGCCTAAGCCATTTTGGGGCTATACTTTTAAAGTCTTGTAAGAGGCGGTTAGGGCAAGTGCAAGCGAAGCGCCTATTGCAATTATGAAGGGGTAATAAATTGAAATCTCGTATATGATTCCGCCTATGTATGGTGCAATTATGGAGGCGAACATGCTGATTGTTTGGGGTATGGATATCCACTTAGCCCTTATGGATTCCGGGGCTTGCGGTCCTATTATTGCACTCATCAGCGACCATGTTATGTAGGATGCCCCCGTTAGGAAAAATGCTGCTGTGAGCGCGTATAAATTGCCTGTTAGGATCATTATTGTTAGGGATATGCTGCACGATATCATCGAGGCTGCGAGTGCGTATTCCTTGCCCCATTTGTCTCCAGCCCTGCCAAGGATTATGCCTAAAACTGCTGAGCCGAAGAAGGCTATTGAGCCTAAAACCCCTATTTCAAAGTCTCCATAGTGGTATGCGTCTGCTAGGAACTGGGGAACCAGAGGGCGGAACATCATCATAACGAACATTATGGAGGCGAAGAAGGCGGAAATGCCAATTAATTTCCTATCCTTCAAAAGCGTTATTGTTGATGGACCGTCAGACCTTTTTTGCCGGGCTGACGCATGTTGGCTGCTTATAAAAGCTAAGACGAGCCCTGCCAAGGCGTATAGGATAAATGCCATGTAAAAGACTGCTTGCATTCCTATTTTTCCCAGCCATGTACCCGCCTAGGGCTGGCGAGAAAATATAGCCTAAAGACCATGATGAAGATATAACCGTAAAAGTTAGGGTAAGCCTATTTTCGTCCGCTGATGTCACAATGTAAGCTGTGCTTGTTGGTCCTCCAAGCCAAAACCCCCAAAGAATCATTCCGGGCAACATTTGAATCCAGTCCCTTGCCAAGGAAAAGATTATTGGGGCTGGCACCCATGCAAGCCATCGGCAATCATGATTTTCTTACGGTCGTATTTATCGGCGATGGCTCCCGCTAGAATAAGTGTGAGGGCAGCTGTTAAGCTTGTGAAAGCGTATAGGATGCCTATCTCCACAGAGTTTGCCTTGAGAGTTTCCTTCATGTAGTATGGGAGGAGGTAGGCATACAAGCCGTCTCCAAAGGCGCCTATAAGGTTTGATGTGAAAATCAGTTTTAGGTCCCTGTTTAGAACATCAATTGGAAAGCTGAAGCGTAGAAGTCTTCTGTACGCTTTTGTTGGCAAATGCGAGTCTCCCATGCATTTATTCAACGTATCTGTGCTGCTCACTATTATTCTTAATGCTGTAGCATCGGACGCTGAAATGGGTCAAAAACGTGTTAAGCTCTTCTGTCCACTATGTCTAGGACTTCTTGTCCAGTGCCTATTAAAACCACTGGTATGCCCAGCTGGTGCTCAATTTCCCTCACAAATTCCTTAGCCTCTGGTGTGAGCTCATCATATTTTCTTGCGCCTTTGCACTTAGGGTAGACGACGTCAAGCTTTGTTAGGGCTATTTGTGTTGCCCCGTTAAGCATGACAGCCCTTTT
>JAVZOA010000107.1:0-3584 GCA_038882535.1 Bathyarchaeia archaeon
ACCCTTTGTTAAAGGAAGAGGAGCGGAAGCTTTTGGAAGATGTTCTTAAAGTGCCGGTGGACGTTGGCACGGTTAACTGTGGCATACCATATGTTGGAACAGGACTTATAGGCAACAGTCACGCCGTTGTTGCTGGCTCGTTGACAACTGGTCCAGAAATGTTTATAATTGGACATGCCTTGGGTGTAGTAAAGGAAGATGAGTGAAGTGAAAATTTTCAGAGTTACCGGGGAGATCAGAAAACCAAACCTGAAAACTCACTTTAGAAAAGAGGTTATAGCAATCAAGCCAGAACACGCCATAGAAAAGGTCTATACTGAATTGGGTAGCAAACACCGCGTTAAACGCTTCCACATAAAAATAACCAGCGTTAACGAAATTTCACCACAAGAAATCGAGGACCCGTTGATAAGGAAGATGGTTGTAGGGGAAGTGCAAGTTGGCGGCAAAAGCTGAAGAAGAGCTTAGAAGATTAAGCGTTGAAATGCGCATTTTAGAGCAGACAGCAGAAACCATACAATCGCGAATAAGTATGATAAACGCCGTAATAACCGACTTAACCTATGCAAACATGACGCTGGAAGGTTTGGAAAAACAGAAGGAAAACGCTGAACTTCTGGTCCCAATAGGGGGCAACTCCTACATAAAGGCGAGGCTTGAAACACCAGACAAAGTGACCGTCGGAATCGGGGCTGGTATCTCAGTTGAGAAAACTTTACAGGAGGCTAAAGAGATAATTAGGAAAAGGCTTGAAGACTTAGAGAAGAGTAGGAATTCTCTCCAGCAGCAGTTTTCACAAGTTGTTGACAGGATAAACGAGGATAGAGAACGCTTTGAAGAGTTGACAGCCCAATTAAGGAAGGAGACCCCTTCAAGGAATGTTTGAGAAGCTTAAGTCTGGCTTAAGCAGCTTAGTAAACAAGATTACAACAACGGAGCTTAGAGCCGAAAATCTCCGCCCGATACTTTCAGAGTTTAAGCTAAACCTAATAGAAAATGACGTTGCAGTGCCTGTGGCGGAACGCATATGCGAGGAGATGGGGAAACGCCTAAACGGTGTTCAAGTTAAAAGGCTTGAGGACAAGAAGAAGGTTGTGGAGCAGCACCTCCGCGAAGTGCTTATAGAAGTCATGCGTACAAACAGTAAAATAGATTTGTTTAAGGCTATCGAGGAAAAAAGAAGAAAAAAGGAGCCTTTTGCCATTGTTTTTGTTGGGATAAATGGCACTGGAAAAACAACAACAATAGCAAAAGTCGCCAGACTCTTGAACAATAAAGGTTATACCGTTGTCCTTGCATGTAGCGACACTTACCGAGCGGGCTCAATTGAACAGTTGGAAACTCACGCTAAGCGTTTAGGCATACGAATGATAAAGCACAAGTACGGTGCAGACCCTGCGGCTGTAGCTTATGATGCAATAAGCCATGCAAAGGCTCACGGAATTCACGCCGTTCTGATAGATACTGCGGGTCGGATGCAAACAAACCGCAACTTGATGAGCGAACTTGCAAAAATTAAGCGGATTGTAAACCCAGACCTAACCATCTTAACAGTCGACTCCTTAACCGGCAATGATGCAGTAATGCAAGCAGAAGAGTTTCACAAAAGCGTCGGCATAGATGCAACAATACTGACGAAAGTGGATGCAGACATTAAGGGCGGCTCAGCCCTAAGCGTAACCTATGTCACACAAAAACCCATCTTGTTTGTTGGAACCGGACAAAAGTATGACGATTTAGAAGAGTTTCAGCCGGAAAAATTTGTGGATATGATACTGAAATAATCGGTTCTATTGTTTATGCTTATCTACTGTGAAACGTAGCCGCTTAAAAATTTCTTCAAAGCCCAACTTCTTAAACAGTTTTAGGGATGGAATGTTGTTAGAGTAGACGTCGGCCTCCACGCATTCCACGCCCTTGTCTATGAACCAATCGAGCATGGCTTTTACAAGCGCCTTACCGATGCCGCGTCTTCTGTAAGATTTTTCAACAAAACAGTCGCATATATAGCCCCTCTTACCCTTATAAGCCCAAGGCTGGCTAACCCAGCCAAGTGAGTAGCCAACGATTTTTCCTTCAACTTCGGCGACAAAAACAACCGTGTTCTCGCCCTTTATGTTCTTGAGAAGCCAGCTTGGACTTTGAAACTCGCTGGGCAGTGGAGAAATCATAGAGTCCATAGCGCTCTCGTCCCTTCCAAGCTTTTTCGAAAGCTTAACAATCTCCTGCAAATCCTCTTCATTGGCATGTCGAATCTTCACATCTACAAGAGAACCGCTTGAAAATTTCGCTTTGCTGGGCGACATAATATCACTTCCAAAATTTTGAGCTATTGCAACGCTCCGCTGTCAACATTTAATTTCTTGAGAATTTCCTTGTGCAATTGCGGATGAGTCAAATCTTCATCAATATCTATGAACTTAATCCTTAATCTTCGATCCGCCTCTGCTGGAAGTTTTGCAACACCAAGCACTTCAAACCTAAACAAAGCCGATTTATACCAGTTAATTCCCGGATTTTTGCCCACTTTAAAGCCCAAATCATAGGCGAATTCTTCGTAGTTGGCAGTGCCATAATCCATCGGGTATACAGAAAAGCCTTGAATAATGTCCGTGATTACACAGTTCATTTTGGCAAGCAACTTCTGAACAACCAACCACTTTTTCAACGAGGCTTCGTAATGGGTTAAGCCAAAATATCCCACGCCGCTTTCTTTGAGGCAAGCCACACCCCTCGTTATAAAAGCCTTTAAGCCAGAAACCGTTTCGAGAGGCTCCGAAGAGAATATATCGAATCTCCCTCGAAGTTCCTTCGGCAACGGTTCCGCAACATTGTATTTAACAAATTCTATGTTAAAGCCATAATCCTTATTGACTTCTTGCAAGAAATCGCCCAACCGCTTGTCAATGTCTAAGACAGTTATGCGGGAAGGCAAACCAGTTAGGGCTAAGGCGACACTCAATAGGTCGTCATCACCCATCAAAACAATTTCTTTTTGATCTAGATCCCCATAATAGTGCATTAGGGCTGCCCGCGCAACCACGTCTCGCTCAAGCATGTAACCTTGGAAAAAGTTAAGGGAGGGGGTTGGCCTTTTTTCAGCAATCTTCTTGAACTTTTCGAGAACTTCTTTGAACTTTGCCTCGGGAATTATCCGTTTGCCAAGGCATGAAGGGCAGATTTTTCCCTCAAAGTCTAGGCTTCTTGGGCTGATTTTTTCTTTGCCCTTCTCGGTTATATAGAAGCCGTTTTCATCAGTGACGATAAGCCTTTCGATATTTAGTCTTTTAAGCGCTGTTACAAAATCCTTCAAGGGACTGTTAATCTTGTCCAGAAGCTCCCAGAAGGTTTTCCCTGAAACTGCAAGTTCACGAAGTATTCTGGCTTCCAACCTCTCCAACAACATCCCTCCTAATAACACGTTTCTCAAAACTTTTGGGCTGAAACTCCTCCAGCAACAATTCAAAAGCCTTCAAGGCCGGACCGTCATCACCACATGTGAAAATGTCTAAAGCCATATAACCATACTCAGGCCATGTGTGAACACTCAAGTGCGACTCACTTAGGAGATAAATGGCGGAAAC
>JAVZOA010000108.1:0-3533 GCA_038882535.1 Bathyarchaeia archaeon
GAGTAAACAGCAAAACATATCAATGGAAAACTTCAAACAAAAAAGCATGGACAAATTAAAAGTATATTCTTATCGCTGGGTTGTTCTGCTCTCATATATGATTGTGGCTGTTGTTTCGCAAATACTTTGGTTAAACTTCGCTCCAATAACAAAGCCGATAATGACGTCCATATTTCGAGTGACAGAATCTGATGTTGGGTTTCTATCAATGGTTTGGCCGCTACTCTTTATACTAATCTCCATCCCGGCTGGAATCCTCATCGACAAAAAGGGTTTCAAATTCGGAGTTTCCATAGGAGCCTCGATAATGGCTGTTTCTGCCGTTTTACGAATCTTTTCAGGAACAGACTTCATGTTACTTCTTCTTTTCCAGTCGTGTGCCGCGCTGGGTCAGCCATTTGTTTTCAATGCTATATCAAAACTTGTAACTTTATGGTTTCCCTTTGAAGAGCGGGCATTAGCCACGGGAATTGGAATAATGGGTCAGTACATTGGGATGATAGTGGCTATGATGCTTACACCGTTTCTTGTGCCAACATCAGACATCGTATTATTGACAAATATGCTGGTAATTTACGCGGCAATATCTGTGATAAGCGCCTTACTTTTTATAGCCTTGGCTAGAGAAAAACCGGAATTCGTTCAATCTGAAACCTTAAGAGAAGAGGTTAAAGCATCCATATCATTTAAGGACATAAGGAGATTCTTTGGAAAAAAGGACTTTATAATACTTGAAGCTTTGTTCTTCATCGGCGTTGGACTTTTCACAGCTCTGCTCACTTGGCTAGAAACCATATTGCACGCACGTGGGCTAGCAGTTACAGAGGCTGGACTTGTTGGCGGAGTAATAATCATTGGCGGGATTTTCGGATCGCTGATTATTCCGGGGATATCCGACAAAATTGCGCGAAGGAAACCCTTCATAATCGTCGATTTGGCGGTTGCCGCTGGCGCACTTTTCCTTTTAGCTGAAATTAGCGATTTCGTCATATTGGCTGTAGTAGGCTTTGTTCTAGGATTTTTCCTCATGTCCGCGTTACCAATAGGCCTAGAAATGTCAGCTGAAATTGTAGGTTCAGCATTAGCCGGAAGCGCCTCAAGCTTTTTGTGGCTTTTCTCACAAGCTGGCTCCGTCATCTTCATTCTATTAATGGATGCTGTTAAATCAGCCACTGAGAGTCTTTACCCAACGAATCCGTACTACTTTTCAGTTATATCCATATTAATATTCAACCTAATCGCCCTAGCCCTCTGCCTACTGTTAAAGGAAACAGCGAAAACCGAAACCTAGATTCTGAAAACCTTAAACTTCCTCTTGAGAGCCTCCAAATCTATGTTTCCAGCTTTAGCGAAAAGCTTCTTTTTCAAGTTTTCCCAGCTTATGGCATCTTTTCCAGCCAACAGTATGGCAATTAACTGAACCTTGGCGCACTCCTCAACCATTCTGGTTAGCATGCAAGCCTCCTCAATTGCGGATCCAACAGTTATTAGGCCATGATTCTCCAAAATAACCGCGTTATAGTCCCTAACCAGTTTCTGGACAGCCTCAGCCAACTCTTTAGAGCCGGGCAATTCAAACGGCACTATTGGAACCCCGTTTGGAATATACAGGAACATTTCCACCTGCAATGGGATTATTTCTGTTCCAGCTATTCCGAAGGCTGTTGAAAAAGGAGCATGTGTATGAACAACTCCTTGAACGTCGCTTCTAGCTCTGTATATAGCTGTGTGCAAAGGCGTCTCTATCGATGGAGAAAGCTTACCCTCAACTTTATTCCCATCCAAATCGACAACTATGAGATCTTCAGCCTTCAAAAAGCCCATAGAAACACCGGAGGGCTTTATCAAAACCCTATCTCTTCCGGGGATCCGTGCACTTATATTTCCCTCTGTTCCAACCACGAGGCCATAATCGTATAATTGCTTGCCAATATTCACCAATCTGTCCCTTAAACAACGAACGGCGTCCTCGCTCATAGCAGCCACCTTTATGGTTTGTATATGACTATCGTGCTTTTACTCTTTTATTAGGTACCCGCCGAATCCTATAGCCCACAATAATATTGGGTAAGCTATCATGCGTTCCATTCCGCCAATACCCAAGCCAAGGTCGATTTTTAGTCCAAATAGTATGAGCGCCACCAGCGAAATCGCGCCTAAAACAACCGCGAAGTAGGATAGTGGAGCTTTTTGGAACTTGTAGGAGGCTATGGCTGACAATGCCCCAAAAAGAAAGGCCATTAGCGAGACCGCGAGGTGTACTGGGCCGAAGTCTTCTGGGAATATTCCAACTCCCATGGCACCGACTCCGCATAAAATTAGAAGGCATAGAAAGAGTTTGTTCGTTATGGTTTGCCTCAGAAAGTAGGCGCCAGCCACCACGGTTAAGCCAAGCACAAAAACTGAAGGGTTAAAAATCAGCGCTGATGTTAGACCCAGTTTTCCAAGGTCGCTTATGTAATCTCCAGAAACGCTGTAGCCAGCATATATGCATTCAGCAATCAGCAAGCACAGAATGAATTGGGTTGTCCCTACAAATATTAGGGCTCCAGCCATCTTATTATTTACCTGCTTCATGATCCTAAATGAACCTTCAGAGTTCATAAGCTTTAGCGTTAGGGCTCTTGTTATCCAAAGTTTTTGAGGAGAGCGTCTATGGCTTTTCCAATATTTTCACCCTTGTATCCGCCTTCGAGGACAAAGAAGGTTAGCTTTTGCAAGGCTGCAAGCATTTTGCCAATCTCATAATAGGCTTTATCAGTTAATCCGAGAGAGGCCAAATCACCAGCGTAGGCGTCAAATCCGGCTGAAACGGCTATCACTTCAATCTTTTGCATGTTGACTTTTTTTAAGGCTTCTTGAAGGGTTTTTAGGTAAACTTCCTCGCCGCAGTCCGCTGGCAGCGGGTAGTTTAGACAGTTAGCCTCTGAATGATAACCTGTGCCTGGATAATGGGGATGCCTATGTAGTGAAATATAAACTACTTTTGGGTCTCCTTGGAAGATTTCCTGTGTCCCGTTTCCGTGGTGTCCATCAATGTCCAAGATTAGCGTTGGCTTGTCCAAGTGCTTAACGGCTACTGCAATGTTGTTTATGTAGCAGAAGCCTTTTGTATAGGCGCCTAACGCAATGCCGTACTTGCCAGCGTGGTGTCCTGGCGGTCTCATTAACGAAAAGCCTTGGATTTCTGCGGCTAGGATTGCAGCTCCGGCTGAGAGTCTTGCATACTCGTAAATGTTTTCGTAGGCCGGGGTGTCTGGGTCTTCTATGGCGCCTCTCTTGAGCAGTTCTATGTATTCTGGGTCGTGGACTTTTAGTAGGTCCTCTTCCTTGGCTGGTTCTGGCGTTACAAACTCGTAGCCTCGCTCTTTTAGGATTTCGAAGGCTTTTCTAACCCTTTGGGGACTTTCAATGTGCCACGACCCGTACTCCAAACACTTCTCGGAAAAAATTATTTTCTTTTTCACTTGTGCACCAGCCGGTTTACGCTTTTAGCTTAAATTGACCAATTACATATATTAGTGTTCACATTT
>JAVZOA010000109.1:0-3354 GCA_038882535.1 Bathyarchaeia archaeon
TTAAAGGCGAATTTTCACCGCAGACTCGGCATTTACCCATCGCAAACTCAAGAAAACTATTGCCTATCAAACCTAAAAATCTAGAGGGGAGAACTTGCTATTGGCTTTCCCACAAGCCAAAAACTATAGAGAGGTGGTGTATTGTGGCTGCTTGCCAAGCGCAAAAATGACTAGAGGGGTATCCAATTTAGCAAAACCCCACAGCCCAAAATTGGCCCCGAAACAGCCTTTCTTTTAGCCGCCGCCCACTGGTGGTATAATCGCCAAAACGTCACCGTCTGCCAGTTCCGTCTTCAGCCCCTTAAGGGTTGAGGCGCTTCTCCCATTTATTAGAAATTGGAGAAAACCCTTCACGTTTACGGTTTTGCTGTCATAAACATATTCAACAAAATCTTTCCCATAGCGCTCCGCCAATTTCTCGAGCACTTTCTCTACTGTAAGGTTCTCGCCATCCGGAAACTCCAGCGTTTCCTCGCGTTTTTCTGTGATTTCCCGAAGGGTGGTGAAGAAGCGCACCGAAACTTTCAAGAGCTTTTCACCATCAACAATGGAATACAAAACGGATGGAAAAGCTTTTCCCATGGGAGAAGCCACTCTTATAGGCAAAATGCTCCATTAAAGTGCACACTATTGGACATTGCCACAATACTGGTCATAGCCGTTGGGCTTGCAATGGATGCCTTTAGCGTCTCCATAGCCTACGGCATAACAGCCAAAGGCAACGGCAAAGCCAACGCCTTAAAAATGGCTTCATCTTTTGGGGCTTTCCAAGCCTTTATGCCAGTGATAGGATGGCTGATGGGTGTCGAAATCCTAGGACTAATAGCTGGCTTCGACCACTGGCTTGCCTTTCTGCTCCTAGCCCTAATCGGGTGCAAAATGATTTATGAAGCGGTAATCGCCAAACACCAGCCAACAAGCAGAAGGCTTGACCTATCCACGCTTTTGCTTTTATCTGTTGCCACAAGTATAGACGCCCTGGCAGTGGGCTTAAGCTTCGCCTTCCTAAAAATCTCCATAACCACGCCAATAGCCATCATAGGCACAATAACCTTTACATTATCCTTTATAGGCGCAACCATAGGAGACAAGCTTGGAAAAACCTTATCGGATAAAATTGAAGTTTTAGGCGGAATAATCCTAATAGCCATAGGCATAAAAATTCTTATTGAGCATATAGTTTAAGCCACACAAGTATTAGGTTAAACTTTCCAACTTCCTTTGGAAAAGTTTATATTTTACCGCATTTTTGCTTAACCACGAAACCATTTTAACACTGATTGGAGGAAAGATGAATATGGCTTACTTGACAACAACAGCTTCGGGACAGCCCGTCTTAATCCTAAAAGAGGGTACAGCCCGAAGCCGAGGAAGGGAAGCCCAAAGAAACAATATTATGGCAGCCCGCATCATAGGCGAAGTATTAAAAACAACGCTTGGACCCCGCGGAATGGATAAGATGCTTATCGACAGTCTTGGCGACATAACGATAACTAATGATGGAGCCGCAATTTTAGACGAGATTGAAGTGGAGCATCCAGCCGCAAAAATGATGGTTGAAGTCGCCAAAACTCAGGATGACATGGTGGGCGACGGAACAACAACAGCCGTTGTCTTGGCTGGAGAACTATTAAAAAAGGCTGAAGAGCTTTTAGACCAGAACATCCACCCAACAATAATCGTCAGTGGCTATCGAAAAGCCGCCCAGAAAGCCGTTGAAGTGATAAACCGCATTGCCAAGCCGGTGGACATCGAAGATCGTGAAACCCTCCGCAAAGTGGCTCTGACGTCCATGGCGAGCAAAGCCGTCGGTCCAGCCAAGGAACACTTGGCTGAAATAGCCATAGACGCCGTAAAACAGATTGTTGAGAAGAGGGGCGATAGGCTTGTTGCAGACATAGACAACATCCAAATAATTAAGAAGACCGGCAAGGGGCTTTTCGAATCCCAGCTTGTGAGGGGAGTAATAATAGACAAGGAAGTTGTTCACCCAGGAATGCCGAAGAAAATTGAAAACGCTAAAATCGCTTTGCTAGACTGCCCACTAGAAATTGAGAAGACAGAGTTCAGCGCTGAAATACGCATCCGCGACCCATCCCAGATGAAAGCCTTCCTAGACCAGGAAACCCAAATGCTCAAGGAGATGGTTGAGAAGATTAAGGCTGTAGGCGCCAACGTTGTCTTCTGCCAGAAGGGCATAGACGACATGGCACAGCACTTCCTAGCCAAAGAGGGCATACTAGCCGCCAGGAGAGTTAAGCAGTCTGACATGGAAAAGCTGGCAAGAGCCACTGGCGGAAGGATAGTCACCGACTTGGACGACTTGACACCCCAAGATTTGGGCACCGCTGGTGTTGTGGAAGAGCGGAAAATCGGCGAAGACAAAATGATATTCGTTGAAGACTGCAAGAACCCCCGCTCCGTTGGCGTTCTCATCAGGGCTGGACTTGAGAGAATGGTGGATGAGGCGGAACGAGCCATGACAGACGCCCTTTCAGTGGTTTCAGACGTAATAGAACATAACAAAATCGTGGCTGGAGGCGGCTCAGTAGAAGTTGAAATAGCCAAAGAGCTTAGGGATTATGCGGCTAAAGTTGGCGGAAGAGAACAACTAGCCATAGAAGCCTTCGCAGACGCTATAGAAGTGATACCGCGGACGCTGGCTGAAAACGCTGGGCTGGAGCCAATAGACATAATAGTTGAGCTTAGGGCTGCCCACGAAAAAACCGACGGCTGCCCCATGGGCGTAAACGTATTCACCGGCAAAGTCGAAGACATGTACAACAACGGCGTTGTGGAACCAGCCATAGTCAAGGAGCAAGCAGTAAAATCAGCCACAGAATCAGCCTCAATGATACTCCGAATAGACGACGTCATAGCCGCATCAAAACCGAAAGAAGAAAAGGAGAAAGAAAAGCCTCCAAGCGAAACCGAAAGCGAAGAATTCTAACAAAACCACCCAACTTTTTCTAAACCATAAAACCGTTTGACTATTTTTTCCCTTAAAACTTTAAAGGAATCTTTTTCCATCATGTTTTCGCGCTGTTTATTGGGTTAGTGGTTGCCATGCCTTTGATTTGCAGCAAGTGCCGTTCAGCAAACGCTGAAGTGCAAATTCCCTACGCCAAGCTAAACCTCTGCCCAAACTGCTTCACGGATTTCTATAAAGCCAGAGTGCGGAAAACTGTTGAAGAATTTAAAATGTTTCGGGAGGATGACGCTGTTGGAGTTGCAGTTTCAGGCGGGAAAGACAGCGCCGCACTTTTGCATGTTCTTCGGCAAGCTTACCCAAGGCTTAGGCTTAACGCCTTACACATAAACTTGGGTATACCGGAATATTCGGCTCACTGCCAA
>JAVZOA010000110.1:0-3353 GCA_038882535.1 Bathyarchaeia archaeon
ATTGCGGCAGTAAAACAACCCCGTGATTTGGCTTCTTTCAGGGCTGCGACAACGAAAGGAGTACGCCCTGAGGCACTTATTCCGATGACACAGTCTCTATCAGTTAACTTCTTTTTTCTTAATTCTCTGACCGCAGATTCTTCAGAGTCTTCTGCCCCCTCAATTGATCTTGTCAGCGCAATTTTTCCACCAGCTATCACATAGTCAAACGTCTCCCTGCCCAGTCCATACGTGGGCCACATCTCAATTGCATCTTGTGCTCCTATTCTACCGCTAGTTCCGGCACCAACGTATATGATCCTACCCCCAGACTTCACGCATTCAAGAGCACGTTCTATTACTTTAGATATTTTTGCGACCGCCTTCCCGACACAACTGTAGGCCCTTAAATCTTCAGAATGTATCTTCTCAACTATGGACCTGATACTCATGGACGAGATTAGTCTGGTGTTGTTGTTGACTCTCTCCGTGTCTGGGATACTTCTCTTTACCCCCATCTTGCAATAAATGTGTATTGAATATTATAACTTTCAGAACTCTACAGCCTTTCCGTACTTGATGACTCCCTTAGCTCCCAGCGACTTGTCTAAAATAGTTATGTTCGCTTTGTTTCCGATTCTTATTGTTCCCAGGTCACTTCTTTTCACAATTCCAGGTGGCTGAAGTCATCCTTAGAATTTCTTCGAGTCTAATACCTATTGAATTTAGATTCCGCATTGCTTTACCTAAAACCAGCCCGCTGCCCGCAAGAGCGCCCGAACCGAAAAGAGTACACATCTCTCCCTGTTTCTTGACACTCAGAGTGCCAAGCTTGCAAATTCCATCACGCTTTCCTGTTGGACTAATTGAATCAGAAATTAAAATCAACTTTTCGGAATCCCTGTTGTTTATCGCCAT
Source organism: Bathyarchaeia archaeon (assembly GCA_038882535.1). Taxonomy (GTDB): domain Archaea; phylum Thermoproteota; class Bathyarchaeia; order Bathyarchaeales; family Bathycorpusculaceae; genus JAGTQI01. The sequence goes on from JAVZOA010000110.1 coordinate 898, forward strand.
CCCAATGGTTTCCGGAGAAACGTGAACAAAATCACAGATAATCTCAGCGTAGATCCTATTTTCAAGAAATGCTAAATCAATCAAGCTAGGCACCCTATGATTGAACTCCCTCATAGCGTTGTACAGATGGGCTATCAATCTATCCCCATTATTAACCCCGTTTTCTGTCGTCACATAATCGCAATCTGTGTGTCTAATGGAAGGGACTATTCGGCCTTAAACAAGTCGCCTATCATCTCTTGAGCACCTCCAAATTCAGGAGCTATATCAAGAATTCTCAGCACTTTACCCTTAGACAACAGCTCTTGTTTGTGACTGCCATCAGAAGGTATTTTCAGCAGCTTCGCATCGTGTGCCCCCTTATATTTGGGACCAATGCATGGTCCCTCCGATCTTGCGTCAAGTATTTCGGCCCAGACTCCTCTTCCATTGTTGCAGGTATTGTATTCAGAAATCCATTAATCTTGTCATCTGGAGCGGATACGAGCGTGAGGACAGATCCCGTGGTTCCCCCCCCCCCACTAACAAGTTGGTGCTTTACTCTTTCAAGCCCCTGTTTGTTCAGTTCGTATAAGTCAATTTCATTTATCTCGTGGGTGTGGATATCTATAAAACCAAGAACTGCAATTCTATCTCCAAAACAAAAAGAATTGGAATTCCTCAACCTTATCCATTTGATTGTACCCCTACGTATCTCCAATCACCTTTCAGCTAGGGTCTTGTCACCAGTATCAATGAGGGAGAATATGTAGGAGTCAGTCGATGCCAATTCTAAAACACCTTTAACTCCTTCTTTCGCTTGAAATATTAGGATTCGTGCCTTTCCACATTTGCTTTTTCTCCTAATATAGAAGCTTACTGCGACCCCAACCATTAATATAAATCCGATTGCTATGTATATAAGCGTCATACCTACAGACCCTAGCGTACTTCCAACTGAAAATGTCACAGCCTCTTCAACGGATCCGATTGAACCAGTCGCTACAACCTCGATCTTGAAGTTCTCTGAGCTTGGAGTAAAATTGAAGAACTGACCGGAAGACATCTGCTTTCCATTACCCAGCTATTTGTAAGAGTAATTTCCCTGGCCTACCCCATTAGGAGATGATGCTAAGAATGTTAACTTCTCTCCGCTTTTCACTTTCGTTAAGTTGTCCGTAATGTTTTGATTTTTGTTCTGCACAGATATCCTGACAATTGGACCTACGAAGGTTGGAATGTGGATATACAAAGAAGTGGCATTTTTTCCTAGGTAGGTCAGCAACCCATGGAAAGATATGTTTAAGTCAACAGCGGGACTATAGTTGCACATTGCGTGCGAGTCAGTCTGCACTACCTCCCCATTCCCGATGTGAAACATAGCGTGACCACTGCCTGCCCCTCCGGCTACTATCACATCCCCCTAGAGAGAGGAAGTACGAGGGGAACATAGAATAGTTAAATACGTAAAAAATCCAAGCATGTGGCGAACCAGCATAGGAGGAGGGTATCGGCTGGTAACCGATTGTTTATTCGTCAGTCGAATTTGCAGGGAATATTGGAAGATCATAACCAGCAAGCCAATCCGCAAGCCTGTACGCACCTACTATTCCGTCGCTTCCACGAAATCCACTCAGATATGAGGTGAGGTTATCCCCTGAGGGATGTTCGCAAGGACTGCGAACTCTCCAGCGATAAGCGCCTCTGAAACAAAGTGGGCGCAATCTTCTGAACCAAATGCATCCAGATTCTTTTGCGTAATGGACTCATTTATCCCTGATGGATAGTATCTCGTGTGAGCATAATCCTTGAATATTAGCATGCCATAATTAACTGCAGCCGTCTGGTTATAATTAACTGGAGTTGTCCAGTTGTAATAACTTAAAGTTGTGGCTGAAAATGGATTTTCGGAGGTTCCTATGTTTGAGGTGTGAAATCCAGGGGCGTAATCCATTTCACTAATAGATGCAGCGACAAAAAAGAGGAATGTTATCAAAACTACAAGGCAAACTCTTCTCATCTTAAAGTTACAGGTTTCTAAATTAAATACTCTTCTCCCGTTTTGCTCTGTTGAATGAATAATTCAGTAGAAACTCCCCCCTCTTATTTATGGATTTTGGCGTATTATTGCTACGTAGTGTTGTTAGGGTATGCACTTCTCCGTATTCCTTCATCTCATCATTATACCCAGAATCTCTGGTAACCCTCTGCCAGGAGTCCCTCCTCTGATCTCGAAACTGTGTTCTCCCCGAACTTTCTCTTCACAGCTGAGAATATCCCTTCCGTACCGGGCCACATCATTCCATAGTTGTTCAATGAGGATCACCTTTTATACCCCATGTTCTTTTGTTCCCTGATTATCCTCCTACGGTATACTTGCCCCCTTCCTGTACAAATCAGCAGATGCGTTCTTCTTTACCTTAACCACTGGCTTGATGTGCAGTAACTGGAGCTTGGTGAACATGGATGACTGATCG
>JAVZOA010000111.1:0-3338 GCA_038882535.1 Bathyarchaeia archaeon
GTGAGTGGGGCATCTGCGGCGAGGGGTCACCGCCAAAATAGCATATGCATGAGACATGCTTGTCCACTTTTGAGGCTAATTCAGCGGCGCTTAAAACTGGTTTATGTTTTGCAGATAGGTTACGGTAATGCCAATTTTGGCAGTAGAGGCAGTCGTAACTGCAGGCGCCATAGAAAACAGCTAAATTTGCATAGCCGTATTCGGCTTCCGGCGCATAAGCATAGCGTGGATAACCTTTACCAGTGCAGCCGGGACAAAACCACCAGCTTACGCAGTTTGTTGGCAAACCATCATAATACCATTCCAAAACGCCTTGTTCAGCTGTACCTCCAAACCGCACCAAACGGTTTCCAACATTCCAGACAAGCCCGCAAAAGCCGCTTTTCCCACCGCCAATAACACAGTTGTTTGCACAAACTCCACATGACAGCCCATCCGGGTCTTTTGGCGGCTTAGGCGGCAGACCAAAACTTGCGCGGCTTTCGGCATGTGCACGCTCAGCTATTTCTAAAGCTTGGCTTGGTTTTTCTTTAATGCATTTTGCGCATACTCCTAAACCGTCTGAAATTGTGGTGGCTTTCTCTCCGCAAACCCAACATTTTCCCATAAACAATCAATTATATACAAGAGAAAAGCCGATATTAACCCTTTATTTATTTAATGAGCATGGAAGGTTAAACTTTATCGGCATTTCATTAATTGTTTATCATTTCCTGTAGACTGGAAGTGATAACTTTAATTTGACCAAAAAAGTTAAATCTTTTTCATACGCCATATCACTTGTGAAACCGGGTCTTTCTAATAAGGGGAAAAATTGGGTCTTTTTAATAACGTTGGCAATTGCACTACTAAATGGTTTTGTAGTTGGGCCTAGGGGCTCCTTTGCGGACGCTTTAACTTACATGAGCGAAGAACAGCGCAAGGCATGGCTTCTGATAGAGCCCGACAGCATAATATCGGCGCCCGGAAGCACGGTCATCATAAATGTAAGTGTTGCGGACGTTGCTGACCTTTTTGGCTGGGATATTACTGTCCTTTTTGACCCATCAATTTTAAATTGCACAGACGCGTGGTATCCAGCTGACCATGTCTTCGCCGGCAAAAACTATTGGAGTCTGCCAGTTGGAATACATAATGATGAGGGTCGTGTGTCGTATGGCTGCCTCTTATTTATTGGCGAAAAAACGTTTAGCGGAAGCGGAACACTATGCCAAATAGAGTTTAAAGTCCTAAAACAGGCCGAAGCCATGCTAACTTTCCATAAAGGATACACGTGTCTTATAGACCCTGACAGAAACAAGATTCCAATCCAAGGATGGGAAGAACCTGAGGACCCAGCCCAAAAAGAGGAGGAAGCCCGGAGGGAGGAGGCTGCCCGAAACCTTCTAACATTCATGGGGTGGAAAAATGTTTCATTCAAAGGTAAGTTTGCCAATTTTACTAAAGTTTCTGCCGAGGGAAAGCTATACGACGTAAGCGTGAAAGCAGAAGTTTGGTGGAACCGCGACGTTTTTGGCGGTTTTACTTTAGAGAGTGTTCCAAACCTTCCGGAAAAAAGCGCCGAAGAATGCTTAGATGTAGCTAGAAAGTTTGTGGCGCATTACGCTGAGCTTTTCGACCTTAGCTCTCGCAGCAAATACGCCAGCATGAAACACTACGCCGAAATGATTCCATCAACCTTCGTAGACGGACAAATAATAGAGAAGGGGATATACGTCCTACAAATTAATTCAACGAAAACAGGCTATCTGCTCAAGTGGGGAATCGCCAACATAGACGGATATAAACTTTCTTCAATATGGTTCCAAACCGAGTTAACTGTGACCAAAAGCGGCATAATAACATGTGTAACACAAGAACCTCGATACATTGCGAACTCAGCCGAAGTGAACATAACCCCCGAACAAGCAATAAAAATAGCAGAATTATATTTGAACTATACTGAAGTTTACGAATTTCTTGAAAAATGTTCAATCTACACGACCGTAAAGGTGATTTCCACAGACGTGCAATTAGAGGTTGCAGTAGGATTCCTCGGAGAAGACCCCCTTGTTCCATGGGTTGAAAGAGGCAACGACACGCACATGCTTTATCCGCGTTGGCATGTGCGCTTCTACTTCGACAAAAAAATCCCCATAGATTCGCGGACAAAACTTATAGGCTATGAAGTTTGCCTCTGGGCTGACAACGGCGAACTTGTAGGCAAGCGTTCATATCCAACAGAGCCCTACCATTGGGAAGCACAGATAATTACTGACAATCTCTGCGTAGGAGAGCCAGAGGTTGAACAGAGTCCCCAACTTTCGCCCTATATACTGGTGGCTCCAATCGCAACCGCCATCATCCTACTAGGCATCGGCGTTTACAAAAACCGCAAGAAATTTGGAAGGTGAAGGCGTGAAGGCATGAACGCTAAACATCTCAAACCACTTTTGGTGGCGCTCTCCATTGTAGCTGTTTTAAACTTAACTATTACACTCCATCCGGTTAAAGCTAGAACCGCAACAGTGTTGGGTTACTATCCAAACTAACAATGCCATCACAAACGTTTCCTTAGGAATGCTGGGGCACCTTTAGGGCTCGTTAAATTTTATTTAGCCGCCTCCAACAGGAGGAATTATTGCTAAAACATCGCCATCCGCCAACTCCGTATCTAAACCCTTGAAGTTCGAGACGCTTCTGCCGTTTACAAGAAACTGAAGGAAACCCTTAACCTCACCCTTCCTATCATAAACATAGTCCACAAAACCCTTCCCATAACGTTCAGCCAAAGCCCTAAGAACCAAATTCACAGTAACCCTTTCACTATCAGAAAATTCTAGAGTTTCTTCCCTCTTTCCGGTTAACTCCCTCAAACTTGTGAAGAAACGCACCGAAACCCTCATGGCGCGCACACCGAAAATATTCAAACAAGCCTAAAATTTAACCATTACACAAAGAATTTTTCCTAAAACATGTTTGAAACGGCATAGAACAGAACCAGGGCTCACGCTTCGGCAAAATTTTAATTGAAATCGTGGCACGCCCCGCCCGGAATATTTATATGTTGAGATAGATTATTGAAGTGAAACAACATGCCCGGATAATCGGTGGAATTTATGAAAACCAAGTTTATATCATTGTTTGCTTTGGCGCTGTTCTTTTTCCCATTATTGATGTTGAACGTTAAAGCTGAAAGCTCGTTAGAGCCTGCAAAAGTTATGGTTGGAGTTTGGCTTGTAAATGTTGAAAAAGTGGATTTGGCTGCGAGTAGTTATAGGTTGGATTTCTACTTGTGGTTTAAGTTCAATTCTTCTGAAATTAGTTTGGGCGATGTTAAGGAGTTTGAGTTTGTTAAC
>JAVZOA010000112.1:0-3295 GCA_038882535.1 Bathyarchaeia archaeon
CTGTAAGTCCTTGCATAGATGTCTCTAATATCTTGAACGTTTCTTCGATGGAAAGCTGCTTAAAGTCCGATGTGTTCTTTGTCTTGATAGGCATGCTCATGAAGTCAATAAGCCCATAATAATGTTATAAACGTTTAATGCTTCTGCCAAAACCTACTCTGCCCTTCGTCTGACAACAGAAGTCGAGTAACTTTGCGAACATGCAACCAATAGTGCTTTGTCCTTTTTATGTTTCTGTTACTTTTAGTGTCAGTTTTTCTCCTTCCTGATTGTATACGGCAATGTTCATATCATCTATGAAGGGGAAGCCCACAATCATTAGTATTTTTCCCCAAAAATGGTTCAAATCGGCTGGTGAAGGCGTCAGGTTTCCCGATGGATGAGAATGTACTGTTCCAATAATGGAAAAATCAATGGGCAACATGTGTGTTGGGATATTGGCGAAGCCTTGTCCATACGTAGCTAATGGAGGCACAATTAAATCAGTAATTTTAATGGTGTTTTTGCTTTTTTCACCGCGAAGCAATAAAATGGTTTCCTTTGGGTAAAGTAATTTTGCATTTTCTAAAATTGCCTTCATTAATGTTTGGCTAATCGAAACGGTTGTACGAGTCTTCATATAAAGCACTCATTAACGCGCAATTATTTTTACCTGTTGTTTCTGTAAAGTTTTTAAGCAAGTGTTGGTAAGCTAATTGGTTGCTTTCGAGGGATAGTGAATGGATTTTGCGGTTCAAGTTAACAGTCTTGTTAAGGTTTATGATGAGAAGGTGAAAGCCTTAGACGGTGTTGACTTGAATGTTAAGCCCGGAGAAGCATTTGCGTTGCTTGGTCCGAATGGCGCTGGAAAAACCACGCTTATAAGGATTTTGACAACACAGCTTAAGCCTACCGCTGGAGAAGCCTATGTTTTCGGGTTAAATGTTGTCCGTGATGGCGGCAAGGTTAGAAGGTTGATAAGTTATGTTCCTCAGGAGATGAGTGTCTGGACAGACATTAGTGGTTATGAGAATCTTTTAGTGTATGCAAAGATTTTTGACATACCCAGTTATGAAAGAGTTAAGACAATTGATGAGGTTTTGGAAAATATGGGTTTAACTAAGGTGAAAGACGAACTTGTTAGGACATATTCTGGGGGAATGATAAGAAGGCTTGAAATAGCTTGCGCCATGCTTATCAAGCCCAAAATCATGTTTTTAGACGAGCCAACTATTGGTTTAGATCCTGCCGCGCGAGAAGTTGTTTGGGAAAGACTCGGCGTTTTCAAGAAGGAGTATGGCGTAACCATATTCTTCAATACGCATTATATGGATGAGGCTGACTTGTATGCAGATGACATAGCCATAATTAACCAAGGAAAGATAGTGGCAAGAGGCACAAGCGAAGAGTTAAAGCACTCCTTGGGCGGCGAAACTATCGCATTTACACTTGAAAAGACAGCCATTAAACCTGAACTAGTTGAAGAATTTCGAAAATTAAGTTTTGTAAAGGACGTTTTTGTGGAGAATGGAAGTCTAAGCGTGTTTGTTGATGACGCCGAATCCACGTTGCCAAGTCTAATGACTGCCTTGAAAAGTGAGGGCTTGTCTGTAGGGAAGGTTTCTATAACTAAACCAACTTTGGACGATGTTTTCCTTAAATATGTAGGCAAAAGGCTCGAAGAGAAGGGTAGAATCAGCGATGTCACACATATGCGTTACATGATTAGGAAGGGATAAGGCATGATGGAAGGTTTCAAAAATATGCTGGTTATGATTGAGCTGGAATTGAGGAGACTGCGCCATGACAGGACGGAAATCTACTTTAGGGCTGTTCAACCAATACTATGGATAGTCATTTACGGTCCTGTGATGAGCAGTGTTAGAGCTATACCGACTGGCGGAGTGCCATACACGGACTTCATAACTCCAGGCGTCATGATTCAAACAACAACGTTTGTCAGCATATTTTATGGTTTGATGATGGTTTGGGAGCGGGACTCCGGTATATTGAAGAAGTTGCTTGTCACGCCAGCTTCAAGGTATTCTATGGTGATAGGGAGGTCTATGGCCTCAGGCGTAAGGGCCCTATTCCAAGCTCTAATAATTCTGCCCATAGCCCTCATAATTGGTGTGCAGTTTATACCTAACCCTGCCTACTTCATTCTAGCCTTCACAATAATATTCTTTGCCTCAGGCGGGTTTGCAGCCATATCCATACTTGTTGCCTCCTTCATGAAAACACGAGAACGATTTATGGGCATAGGTCAAGCCATAATCATGCCCCTATTCTTCGCAAGCAACGCCCTATACCCCATCCAAATGATGCCTCCAATCCTAAGAGAATTTTCAACATTCAACCCGCTAAGCTACGTTGTCGATGCAGTAAGAGGTTTGTTAATCACGGGAGACCTTTCCAATCTTCTAATAGATTTGGTCGCAATAGCTATTTTCGATGCAGTGTTATTTATTTTGGCGTCAATAAGTTTCAAGCGCATCATAGAATGACAATAACAAAGAAAGAGATGCATAAACCACGATTAGCTATTATTCCAACTTAGTAAAATAAGGGAAGAGGAAAGCGAAGGAAGATGGTTAAACAAAAAATAAAGGCCCTTGCTACAAGTAAAATTGGGAGTTGGGCTCTACCAAGCGATGATGAGCTTTTAAGTCTGCCCACCGACGAGCTTCTAGCCCGTTTTCACACGTCCTTGTCTGGGCTTTCTTCTGAGGAAGCAGAAGAACGCTTAAGAATATTCGGTTTTAACGAGCTTGCTAAAAGGCGAAAACGAGCGGCTATTGTTGAATTTCTCTCCCATTTTCGAAGCCCATTAGTAATCATATTACTGATTGCTGGCTTGATTTCTGGCTTCTTCGGAGAAACAATAAACGCTCTCATCATATTTTCAATAGTGCTTCTAAGCGTGATACTTGACTTTTATCAGGAATCAAAAGCTGAAAGAGCTGCTGAAATGCTTAAGGAAAAAGTGACTACAACTGCGACTGTGCTGAGAGATGGCGTTGAACAAGAAGTTAAGCTTTCTGAAATAGTTCCAGGCGATATAGTGTATCTTGCAGCTGGAGATATTGTGCCTGCGGATGCGCGATTGATTACCGCAAAGGACTTGTTTGTTAATCAGTCAGCATTAACAGGCGAAGCTTTTCCCGTCGAGAAAACGACTTCGCCATTGAAGACAAAAACCATGACAATTACGGAATGGTCCAATTACATTTTTATGGGTACATCAGTCGTAAGCGGAACAGCAACGGCTGTTGTGTTAAAAACTGGAAACTCTACAGAGTACGGGAAAATAGCC
>JAVZOA010000113.1:0-3235 GCA_038882535.1 Bathyarchaeia archaeon
TGCCGAAGTGGAATCCCATAAGCATCAGCGGCTACCACATCCGAGAGGCGGGTGCCACCGCACTTCAAGAGTTGGCTTTCACCCTTTATGATGGTATAGCCTACGTTGAGGAAACCCTTAAAAGAGGCTTAAAAGTGGATGAATTCGCACCCCGCTTATCTTTCTTCTTCGCTTCCCACAACGATTTCTTTGAGGAAATTGCCAAGTTCCGCGCCGCCAGACGCCTATGGGCTAGGATAATGAAGGAGCGTTTCCACGCCAAAAACCCGCGTTCCATGTGGATGCGCATGCACGTCCAAACTTCCGGCTGTACCCTAACGGCACAGCAGCCCCTAAACAACATTGTCCGCACAACAATTCAGGCTTTAGCCGCCGTTCTCGGTGGAACCCAGTCACTGCACACAAACTCCTTCGATGAGGCTTTGTGTCTGCCAACAGAGGAATCCGTTAGAGTGGCGTTAAGAACCCAGCAGATAATAGCCTACGAAAGTGGAGTAGCAAACACCGTTGACCCATTGGCAGGCTCCTATTATGTTGAGGCTTTAACCAACGAGATGGAGGAGAAAGCCATGGAATACATCCAGAAAATCGACGACATGGGAGGGGTAATCCCAGCCATAGAGAAAGGCTTCTTCCAAAAAGAAATAGCCGACAGCGCCTACCGCTATCAGCGGGAAATAGATGAGAAAAAACGCATATTGGTAGGCGTAAACGAATACACCATAGAAGGGGAAGAAATCCAAGTTAAGCTTTTAAGGGTTGACCCAAGCGTTGAGAAAAAGCAGATAGAAAGGCTGCAGAAACTGCGGAGGGAACGCGCCAACAGAAAGGTTAAGGAAGTGCTGGAAAAACTTCACTACGCGGCTGAGAAGGATGAGAATCTCATGCCAACCATTATTGAGGCTGTTAAGGCTTACGCCACCCTAGGCGAGATTGTAGATGTCCTGCGAAAAGTTTACGGAGAATACAAAGAACTAATAATAATCTAAAATCTGAATTATGAAAGGGGCGAAGCACATGCAAAGTGGAAGAAAAATAAGGGTTCTAATAGCCAAGCCAGGACTGGACAGCCACGACAGAGGAGCAAAAGTTGTTGCAAGAGCCCTACGCGACGCTGGAATGGAAGTAATCTACACTGGACTTAGGCAGACGCCGGAGCAAATCGTTGAAACAGCCTTGCAGGAGGACGTTGACGTCATTGGATTAAGCATTCTGTCAGGGGCACACATGGCACTTTTCCCAAGGATAATGGAACTGCTAAAAGAGAAGGGCTTAACAGACGTTCTAGTGTTTGCCGGAGGCATAATCCCAGAGGAAGACATTCCAGAACTTAAAAAAATTGGGATAAGAGAGGTTTTTGGACCCGGAACCCCAACTGAAACAATTATTAAGTATGTATTAGAGAATGCTTCGAAAAGAAGATAGGAAAAGCCGGTAAAAACCATTGCAGAAAATTGAGGAAATAGCTAAAGGCGTGCTCGCCGGGGACAAAAGAAGCATAGCAAGAGCCATAACTATGGCTGAGAACAGCCCGGAAGAATCCCAAAGCCTAATCGCAGCAGTTTATCCCCACACTGGAAAAGCCCACATAATAGGCTTGACTGGTCCAGGAGGCTCTGGAAAGAGCACCCTAATAGAAAAAATGGTCCGCGAATATAGACGGAAAGGCAAGACTGTTGGCGTTATAGCCGTCGACCCAACAAGCCCCTTTACTGGCGGAGCCTTCCTAGGCGACAGAATCCGCATGCAAGAGTTGAGCACAGACGATGGCGTTTTTATTCGCAGCATGGCGACAAGAAACAATCCTGGAGGAATAGCCAAAGCCACAAAAGATGCCGTAAAAATACTGGACGCTTCTGGAAGAGACGTGATAATTGTTGAAACTGTTGGCGCTGGACAATCGGAAGTGGAGATAATCAAGGTGGCGCAAACAATAATTGTTATTCATGCTCCTGGGCTTGGCGACGAGATTCAAGCCATAAAGGCTGGGATAATGGAAATTGCCGACATATTCGTTGTCAATAAGGCTGACCGCGAAAACGCCGACAAAGCTGTCATGGATATTCAAGCCATGCTACAATTGGATAGTAAGGAGAAGGCTTGGACGCCGCCAGTAGTAAAGACAGTAGCCCTCACAGGAGAAGGCGTGCCACAACTCATTGAGAAGATAGAGGAGCATTGGCAGTACCTCCAGAAAGGGATATTGCACAAAAGAAGCTTGGAGAAGGCTGAGGCGGAGCTTGTTGAAGCCATAAAAGATAAAGTAACAAGCTCAATAATTGAGAAGCTAAAGAGGGAAAAACGCTTCGAGGAAATTTTAAGGCGGATTGTTGACCGCGAAATAGACCCAGCTTCGGCTGCTGAAAAACTCCTAAACCAAATGTTTGAGTAGAAGGCTGAAAAGCCAATGCCAAAACTTGAAAAAGGTCTTGTACAAGTCTACACCGGAGATGGAAAGGGCAAAACTTCAGCAGCCTTTGGACTGGCTTTAAGGGCTATAGGCAGAGGATTAAAAGTCTACATCGTACAATTTATCAAAGGCGGATTTGACTATGGAGAACTTTACATTGTGGATAGGCTGCCAAACCTAACGCTGAAAGCCTTTGGAAGGGGAAAATTTGTGACAACGCAACCGCCATCAAAAGAGGATGTTAGGCTTGCAGAAGAAGCCTTCCAACTGGCAGAAAAAACCATCAAAAGTGGAGAATACGACCTAGTCATACTAGACGAGATTAATGTGGCATTAAACCTTAAACTCATAAGCTTAGAAAGGGTACTGGAACTTATTAAAAGCAAGCCAAAACATGTGGAGCTGGTTTTAACTGGACGTTATGCACCAAAAGAAATAATTGATGTTGCAGACCTCGTCACGGAAATGCGGGAAGTTAAACATCCCTTCAAGAGGGGATGTCAAGCGAGGGAAGGAATAGAATTTTGAAGAAACCGCAGAATGCAGAAAAAGAAGCAAAGCAAAATTTTTCAGATGTAATTAAGACTTCATGGGTTAAATCCGCCATAATCGTTGGGCTAATTTTTCTCGCCATAGGAATAGCCGCAATATTCATCTTCAAAGCTGTGAATATTGGCAGTTTCCAAATTATTTCGGATGTGAAGGCTTTTGCAAGGAATTATGGCGTATTAGGCGTTTTCCTCGCCACTATACTTGCTGGAACAGTCATTCCGCTTGGGAGCCCAGCACTTGTGGTGGCGGCAGCATCCTTAGGAATTCATCCAA
>JAVZOA010000114.1:0-3230 GCA_038882535.1 Bathyarchaeia archaeon
TCAACAGCCAAAACCCTTCCACACCTTTCGGCTAAAAAGCGTGTTAGAAAACCCAGACCAGCGCCAACATCCAAAACGATGTCGCTTTTGCAGAGTGAGGCATAGTTGGCTAGAAGTTGAAAAATTAACGGCTCAACCATGAAGTGTTGCCCGAGGCACCTTTTCGGAAAAATTCGATACCTTCGAAGGAGGAACTTCGCTTCTTCAATTAGGCTCATAAGAGCGTTTACCAGCCACGTTCAACGGGCTCTCGTGAAAAGCCTATACTTGCTTTCGCCAGCCAACTCCTCTAAAATCCTTTTTGTGAGGAGCTTAACGGGGTTGGGGATTTCTGTTCGCTTCTGCAAATCCTCAAAACTTTCAAAGGGCTTTTTCTCTCGCTCGTTTATAACTTGCCACATGTATTTCTTGCCTATACCGGGGATAAGCTCTAACGCGTGCATTCGAGGGGTTATGGCTTGAGCTGTATTAAAGAAATTGACAAACCATTTTTCTCGGTTGAGGACTATGCGGCTAACGACCGCTGGGAGCTCCATCTTTGCGGCAGAAGTCAATTCGTCATAGCCTATCCGCCCAATGATGTAGGTTATCTCCTCACGGGCCTCCTTGCCAACATAAACACGGTCATGAGGCTTTAAAGTCACGCCTTCCTTAACGAGTGCCTCTAAAAGCGTGAAAAACTCCTCGCCCACGAGCTGAACTAGGGCACCAGCTCTGTAACCAGCTCTCCCAGTTATCCGAACTCCAGGGCGCCCGTGGGGAAGAAAGTCTAGGACGTAGGCGTACTCTTCGTAGCGTTTCTCCTTCTCCATTGTATCCCCTTTTAAACTCCTCACATTCTAAAATACGGTTTGAAGAGCTATTTCAATCTATGTTCATTTAAAAGTTTAACCATAGCTTCCAATTTAGAGGCTTCAATAATCTTGCGACCGCCTCCGAGAAAAACCCTAAGCTCTTCCACGGTGCCTGGCATACAATTAACTATTTGGACAGCTTCGGCTTCTTCTAAACTGAACTCCTTAACAAGTTTTTCCACAAGCTTTTCAGCGGTTTCGGCGTCAACCTTCGAAAACTTTGAGGCATAGTCAAGCACACGCCTTTGGAACTGGTCCAATTTTTCCTCGCCAAGCTCCTCCAGTAGCTTTTTGACCTGCGGGACTGTGAGGCTTTTCTCCTTAACCTTTTCAGTCTCAGCCTTTTCCAGCATTTCAACCACCTTTATAGGGCTCCAAATGCTCCGGTCTAACAATGATTTCCTTGACAGCATCGCCTTGCGTAACGCTTACGATGTAGCTTTTCCCACGCACACCAACAACCTTGCCAACCTTTCCATGATAGCGCCTATGAGGCATGCCCTTTTGAACGCTTGGATCTATTTTTACGACCACACTGTTTCCGGGCTGGTATTCGTGGAGCAGTTTACTCAGTCTCATTTTGCCCCTTTCTCTAGGGCTTTTCTTAAGGAGACGTCGCGTTTTTGACCGATATCCCTTTGACTTCCTCAAATTTTCAACCTTCCCTTACAATTACCTTTAAAACATCAAGTTTTATAGGCTTCGCTTTGTTTCCGAGAATTTCTGAAACGCTTGGGGTTGTTCTTCCCTCATCACCAGTCACCAGCTCTTTGACATATAGTCCTCCTTGACATCGAACCTTCAGTTCAGCCCTATTCGGTGACAATCTTTTAGTTTTAACCTCATATATGTACTTTTCCCGCGTTAAATCCGCCCGTCTGTGCAAAACACGTAAAGGTGTCCTTTGTCTAATGACAGAGCCGCCAAGTTTTTCCTCCAACAGCTTTAAATCCGCGTCTGTAACTTCTTTTTCAAACTCTACAGTGACGCAATACTCTTTTTGCGCTGACTCCACACTTTTCAGCTTTCGCACAAAGTCCTTGTCAACAAAGCGCAGTTCTGAAACCTCGATTTTGCCTTTTGCATGGGTGTTCACGGTTTCTTCGATTTCTTTAAGGTCTAGGAAACGTTTTCTCGGCTGTGTTATCTCTATAACAAAGGGTCTGCCCTTTCCAAGCATGCGAGCGTCCACATCTTCCCTTCCAGAGGCATGAAACGACGTTTTAGCACCGCCCGTAGCCTTCAAGATGGGTTCGCTTATTAGCTCCTCAACGGATTCTGGATATCTTTTCCCAGTCCAGTTGCACTTCTCGCAGCCTTTCCCGCGGCAGTTGGTGCAGAACCACCTTGACTGTGGTATACCTCTAACAAGCTTCTTATAGCGTCCGGCAATGTAGAGCGGGTTAACCTGAGCTCTTATTTCGCCTGTTATTGGGTTTAGGAGCAAAACAATGTCTGGTTTTCGATGTTCCACAGGCTTTTGGCTGTACGTGGCGATTTTCTTACCTAAGATTCTCCCAAATTCTAGCCTAATATTTTCGCCGTAGTCAACATCAAAACAAGCCTTAAACTCGTCCTCACGTTCCTCAACCTCAACTGGAAGTTCTATGCCAACCAGAAAGTTGCTGTACTCGTATTCCCGTAGCTTCTCAACAGCCCTTTTTGCCAAATCGTCAACAATTTCAAAACTGTTTTCGCATAAAAAACAAGTCTTTGCTACTTTCTTCTCGGAAACACGCCTTCCCATTTTGCGGAGAGTTTCCAATGCCCTTTCATAGAAGCCGTTTGTTGCAAGGATTTTGAGGGTTCTTATTCCTTCATCTTTTTTTGTGCGGGCAAGAGCTTGGGCTTCCATCAACAAGACATTTTTTAAGGCTTTTCCTCTTTCATTGTTTTCCATTCCATGTCCCAGAAAAGCGAATTGTCTGCCCAGACAGTGGTCGCATAATGGGTGTTTTTCAAGCATTTGTAGGGCTTTTTCTAATATCCCCATAGAGGACTTCCCCTTAGGCGCATATTTTCGCGATAAGCCTTAGCCTACGTCAACGGGCAGTCCCTTTCCAAAGAAGGGGAGCCTCTTCTTCCTCCTCAATGTTTTCAGCATTTTCCGCATGAGAACATACTGTTTCAAAAGTTCCTTCACATCTTTTTCGCTGGTTCCGGAGCCCCGCGCCACACGTTTAATCCTTGAAGCGTTAAAGATTTTGGGGTTCTCCCTCTCCGCCGGAGTCATCGATTGGATTATGACCCGCCACTTTTCCAACCTGTCCTCAGCCGTATCAAGCATTTCTTCTGGCACATTGTAGGACATGCCGGGCAACATCTTCAAGAGTTTGCGGAAGGGCCCCATGCCCTTCATGGCTTCAAACTGTTCAT
>JAVZOA010000115.1:0-3127 GCA_038882535.1 Bathyarchaeia archaeon
GCCAACAACAATAACAAGTAGCCTACCTGTTGTGGCTGGTGTATAAGTAACACCTAAGCCCATCTGTACGGCTGAAGTACTAGTAGTACCACTTGGGTTTGAAGGACTGCTAACTTGTACTTTTATATTATTTAATATAGCATTAATAATATCTTCTTTCATTGACGCTAGATTAAACTTATCGTTCAAAAAAGTGTAAAATGTGCTTATCCTCCACCACCTCCTCCAGTGCTTGCTACAGTCTCTTCTACAACGATGTCAACTCCAAACGTACCTGAACTACTGCCCAAATTTGTCATTTGCGCAATGTAAGAGTGGGTATAAGTTATCAATAGCCCAACGAAGTGTGGCCGATGGTAAGTGTTTATATCGTTGCTGTCAATGTCGTGGTAAAGCTCAGTATCGTAGTAACCTTGATATTCGAAGGGCTGAGTACCCCAAGGCCTTATTTCTACTATCGTTCTGTTAATGCCTTGTGGAGGGGAAATGGAAAATTGCGCTGGGTTTCCTCCTTGCCCATTGTTGGTCTGGCCTGCGTTAAGCGTTACTGTAAAACGATAAATACGTGTTGCCATTATCCTCCTCCTCCACTTAAAGTCTTCTTAATTCCTAGCAAATAGACGTAAAGCGTACTACCACTACCTGTTACACTACTAACGTCAGTAAGTAGGGTCACTAAGTGATTGGGATTGAAGACGTAGGGCGGATTTACTTTAAAGTAGTTATTACTACTAAAGTTATATGCTATATCGTTTGTGCCTGCTAGTATGTTAATTTCAAGCCCGGAATGATCTAAAGGTGTGAACAATTCGTTCTCTTCGTCAAAAATGTGAAGTCTGTTGTATACAGTGTAATTAGATCCACTGTATACGTAGTCCGCCGCAAGTGTATACAGTATGAATTGCTTAGTTGGGCTAATTCTTCTGTTACTGTCAAGCAACGCTAAGCCAGTCGGTACTACCTCGTTCGTTATCTGCTGACCTGCCCCGGCTGACGTAGCTGTATAGGTAAATAGGTCGATAAAGGGCTTTACCGGGTAGTCACTACCGCCTGGTACGTTATGGCTAGTTACGTCACCTCCTTGGCATTGTAAATAGTAAGCGTCAATCTCTGTCGCTGCTGAACTTAAGTTTATAACGATCTCTTCATCTTCGGCCGCATTAGGATAAAGGCTTTCATCACCCAGTATCTTTTTGATAAAGAAGCCAAGTCCGCCTAATCCGTCAAACTTAGCATTTGGTGGATAAATTAAAACTGCGCTGTTATCTTGGAAAGGAAAACGCATATAAACTCTACTGCCTACGTAAATGTCCGCATAACCACCTAGCGGTACGCCAGTGACGAAAAAGTCGATTAGCTTGTTTCTGTAGTTAACACGGTTAGGGATTGTAAGCTGTGTTGCACTCTGCCCAGTAATCCTATTAAAAACACAGACCTCTTGTGGTGGATTAGCTGCCATATTGTATCATCACTTTACTTAGGTACTCCCCTAGCTTTAAACTGGCCTTTTTGCTTATGTAATCCCGTGACGAAATTGACCATTCTGTTAATGTTCTCTTGTGATCCTGCTACTCCCCTCGGTGGTAAGCTCTTTCTTAGCTGGTCAATCGCTGGTATTAGCTTATTCATTACTGCTGCCATCTTTGGCTGTGCTGCTGATACGCCTTGCGGGTATCGTTGTGCTCCAAGAGTAGCTACGCCTTGTTTCCACGCCTCATCTGAACTTGCGTTTATGCCTGCTTGCCTTGACTTGTTAGCTATTACTTGTTGCATAGCTGTAGCGAAGTTAGCTTCTGCTTGGTTACTTGCTGCGTAAACTTTCCAGGCTGCTGCCTGGACTTGCTGAACGTAAAAATTAGTTGCTGCGCTAGTCCTGTTTACCCAGTTATTTACGGCTATTTCGGGACTTCTAATTGTTTTTGCCAAACGAATTCACCTTTTGTATGTTAATCTCTAAATACAAATATATAAACTTTACTACGTTTTTTTTAAGAAAAAACTTTACACACACTAACACTCACACACACACAAACAGTTATTACCGGTAGTACCCCCATTTACCGGTGACGGCGTACCGGCGGGTTTATTAACCAGTTCTGTTTATTTTACAACTGATGAGTAGCCAAAACAAACTGTATCAACTCCTACTTGAGGCTCTAATTAACGAAGGTAACGCCAGAGTAAGGGCATTACAAGCTGTAAGGGAGTACTTGCAAAAAACGAATTGTGATATCCTTAATCAAGAATTGGCTGAGATTGACAAAATAGGCCTGCTTAGGATGTTGCAAGCTGCTGGAGTACCACAGTGCTTAAGCGCTAGATTCTTTATCCAGGTACAAAAGGCGTATGCGAAGTGACTGACGATCTGTTAGAGTATGACATAGATATTATACATGTGCCTTGTATGTACCACTTGGTCTTTAGGCAAAAAGACCCGCAAAGTGGTGCGCTACTTTACCAATGCCCACGTTGTGGCCGGTGGTTTGTTTTTTACGAATATAAGCCTACACAACAAGAAGGAATACCGCAACAAAACGAACTACCTAAAAAGCGAAGAAGAAAGAAAAAACAAGAAGAAGAACCACAAGAACAAACACAACAAACACAAGAAAAGCCAGAAGATTATTACATTTGGCAAAGCGAGACGGTCGATGAAAATGGCAATCCTGTTTTAAAGCAAATAAATCCAAAATACTTAAAAAGTAGTAGTGATAATAAAGAAAGTGGGGAACAAACAAATGCCAACAATATTTGACTATAAACATTTGGTTTACGGCGTTGCCGGTGCGCTATTTGGCTTTATTTTAGGCTATATTTTTGGTACTGCCATTTACGCTATTGTATTGTCTGCTTCAATTTACAATTCAAGTTATCTACATAGTGCTGTAGTCAGTGCTACTGCATATCCTTTTTTATTTGCGTTTGGCTTTGGCGCTGCCGGATTTGGATTTGGCCTTCTGTACTCTCATGAGAAAGACAGTACCACAAAGTGAGTTTATATGGCATTAGACGGGACTGCTGTTGTACTGTTGACAACTACTGCAAACGTAATAACTATAAGTATAGCTGTATATACATTATATAATAAAGTAACAAAACTGATCGAAAACAAAATAAGGGAAATAGT
>JAVZOA010000116.1:0-3093 GCA_038882535.1 Bathyarchaeia archaeon
TCGCAATACACAATATAAAGCTTGTTGAATGCAAAGAAACACAAACAAGAGATGTAAGTGTGGAAACCCCCTCAGGGTTTTCACAATGCTCCGGGCGGGATTTGAACCCGCGTCTCCGGCTCGAAAGGCCGGAATACTTGACCTGGCTATACTACCGGAGCACTTAAGCCCTTAATGCATTTTGACATCATGCAAATATTTGCGGTTTCGTTTAAACCTTATTCTTTTAGGGCTGTTTTTAAGCATTCTTTTAGCGGCGCCAAAATGGTTTCTGCCTTATTCAGTGTTGGCGCATAATGGGCTGTTTTTGCCGAGTTTGTCATTATTGTTTTTATTCCGAGCTGATCTGTCCATGTGACTACGGCGCATGTGTCCGTTAGGACTTTGGCGCCACTTGCCTCAATTTTGCGTACGTAGGCTTTTGCCTTTTCTTTTGTCAGGCGGGAGGTACAAATCCAAAATTCAATGCCGTTTTTGACTTTTCGATTTTGAATGGCATTTGCAATTTCTTTGATTTCACGGGGTGAGCAGTGGGGACACCCAACAAAGACTAAGTCTGGTTTTCGTGTTGAGGCTGTTGTTAGCCCTGCCACAGTTTCTTTGATGTCTTTTGGTTCTACTGTCATCTTTTCAGTCCCTCTTTCTGCTTTGGTGCTTTCTTTATAATGGAACATGTTCACCATTCCGGCAGAGGCAAGCGCAGCGCCCAACTGTTTCAAGTCTTCTAGTGACGGGTTTTTTAAGCCTTTGATGGATGGAATTTTGTCTTCCAAAATTTTGCCAAGGAATATTCCTAAGGCGCCATAATCAACTTCGTTTTCTAAAGTAGCCTTAACTTCGGCAACAACTTTTGGCGTCCGGTTTTCAACTCTATGTATCCCGCAGTCTGGTGTTTTGCCAATTATAGCTGCTGCCAGAGCACTTGGACCCCCTTCACGGTTTGTCCAAGCCTCCAAAACAGAGTTGGCGTAAACAACGGCTGAGGATTCAGCCCATGCCAAGTGAGCGGCCTTTCTCGGTTCTTTAATATAGTAGGGCGTGCACGTGAAAGACTTTTGAAAGCCAAATTTATCAAAAATTTCGCAGAGCTTCAGCTGCATTTCAACAAGATTCTTCGGCAGCCTTGTCGCCAAGTATTTCGGGTCCAAACTTTGAGGGTTAAGGGTGGCTTCAACACTGACTTTTTCGCCTGCGTCTGCTAAAGCCTCTAAGAAGTCTGTAGGCGCATCACCAAGGGTCTTGTATGAAACTCCAGAAACATGGGCGGATTCAATCGGTATAAGCCTAGACGCATCAAAAAGCTCTCCCAGTTTAACAAGTATTTTCATGCAAACTTGTTTCGCCCAGCCAAACTCGCCATTGTAAATGAGTTCTTCCTCTCTCGTTAAGTACGTGCCTTTCAGCCCTCCGCTGATTTTAGGATTTTAACGGTTCCATCGTGGGCGTCAACTTCAACCAAGTCGCCGTTCTTAATTTGGCTGATGTCTATCTGGTCTACCATGGGAATGTTAGCTATAACCGCGCCGACAACGATGACTGGGTCGGCCTTATGGTTTATTATGGCTTTTGGCGCCAAGCCTTTTTTCGCCAGTGAATATAGAACGTAGCTGCCGACTGTTGAGCCTTGCCCATGGGGAAAGCATAAAACTTTATCCTTTACAGATTCTCCGTACAAACCATGCGGTTTCTTAATGATTTTTCCGGTTTCTGGGTCTACATCTCCAAGGAAGCTTAGGGGTTTGGCGGAGACAAGCGCCTCTGCTCTGCAATATCCTTCAACGATTCCACGTCCACGCAAAACTACATATTTCGCCATTTTAGACGCCCTTTAATAGGATATTTTGGCTGATGATGGAATTTCGCCGAGGATTTTCGAGGCGGCTTCCGCCACTTTCCCACGATTTTTTTCGTCCGTGTAAACCCTTAGGATGTTTATGAAACCCTTTAGAACCTCGAATATCCCGGAAATCTCACTAAGTCTCTTAACCTCCTTCTTTCCATCACAGGTTTTTCCAAAAACCGGAATTTCCATAGGCTCCATAAACATAGAATGATGATATGGAACAGAAGGCACTGTTGGCACGTCGATTATTATGGCTTCCGGATCGACTTTGGCGTCTTTGGCAATCTTGTTCCTTATCTGGTTGCGGAACTCCTCGGCACTAAAAATGTTTGAAACAGTTTTGTCCTTAACGTAGAAGGTCTGCTCGTAGGCGCATTTCAGCATTCTCCGCCTTTCAAGATTCCTTATGATTGAACTGGATTTCTTGCAGTTTTTGAGCATAGCCCAAACCATGTAGTCGTCCATCGCCAAATACTCCTCCGGCGTCTTAAAGGTGGATAAGCCAAGCTCTTCATCTGCCTTTTCAAGTGCTGTGGCAAGCATTATTTGGGCTGCTCGCCCAACACGATGGAAGTATATGCTTTTAAAGGATTCTATTCGAGCTATCATGAAGGATTCAAGGGTTGAAAGCGCTCCAACATCAACGGCCAAGTTCCCGTCTAAAACGTCGAAGGTGTGGATCAGGCGAAAAACGTCTACAAAACCATACTCGGCGCCTGTGTGGTAGGTGTCTCTAACAACAAAATCCAGCTTATCAACATCTATGGAACTCCTTATTATCTGGTTTAGGAAGGCTTTTCCACGTATAGACAAAGAGCCAACGGCGAGCTCAGCTATATTTTCGGCTTTATATCCAAAATGGGTGAGTACATCTTTTAACTCGCTGTGCTTAATTATCCATGCGGTTATGTCCTCATGGGTTTTGTTAAGCTTCTTCGTCAACAAATGCTCAAACACGTGGGAGAAGGGGCCGTGTCCAACATCATGAAGTAAGCCAGCAATCCGCACAGCCCCAACTTCTTCCGCGCTTATTAACTGGGAAATGTTTGGGTTTTCAGCCACCTTACCGGCCAAGTACATGACGCCTATAGAATGTTCAAAGCGTGTGTGGTTCGCCCCTGGATAAACGTATTCAGCGCCAGCCAGCTGCCTCAGCCTACGAAGCCTCTGAACGGGATAAGAGTCGATTATTTCCTTCTCTTCCTCTGTTATGTAAATGTATCCATGCACCGGGTCTTTTATCTCGCCCC
>JAVZOA010000117.1:0-3089 GCA_038882535.1 Bathyarchaeia archaeon
TTCATTCCAGCAGATGAAATGTGGAATGAAAAACTTGACGATGTTAGAACAATGTTTGGAAACCTAACCCTCGGAACAGATTGGCATGATAGCAATGAAAATGGATATTACGATAGTAGTGATTACACAAGCCCATCGCCTAAGGGGCAGAATGCAACTATTTACAAGTTGATGCGGTATGCTGTTGAAAGTTGGAAGCAAAGGCACGGCAAGGGCGGTTCAACAGTTGAGTTGCTCTACTTTACGCCAGAATATATTGCTGGCTTGGATAATGATGGAAGCAATTATGGCGGTGTTGTTCCACTTGTTTGCCTCTACAAAATTAACTGGGAAAAGTATTACAGTGAACATCCAAGCGGGTAAGGGAGAAACTCTTGTTTCCAAAGGTTCCAGATCAGCATAAACCCAGCAAACCATTGGTTCCGACGGGTTTAGGTGTCATATATGTCGTGATAAGCGCAGCTTATCTTTTCTTTCTACATGCCTTCGGATTTGACGTTGGCGGTGTTTCTCCAGCTTTGACCTTGGCTGTTTGCATATTGTTTGGTGGTTTTATGGGTTTGCTTGACGACTGGATGGATTTGCGTTGGCGTTACAAGGCTTTCTTTCCACTGGTGGCAGCTGTTCCCTTGATGGCTTTAGCTTATAGGATGGGTATTGCCCGCACGGCTATTACGCTTCCATTTTTAGGAACCATCAATTTTGGCGTATATTATTTCTTTGTTTTGATTCCGCTGATTGTGACGGTGGTTACCAACACTGTTAACCAGTTAGGTGGATTGAACGGTTTAGAAACGGTTTGTCCCGCCATTATTTTGGTTGGGCTTATGGTGGCTTCTGGGCGAAATGCGGTTTTGTTAACACTTCCTTTGGCTGTTTGGCTTGTGCTTGCCTTTTTCAATTTCCAAGGGAAAATTTTTGTTGGTAATACTGGCTCCTTCGCTATTGGGATTACTTTGGTGGCTTTTGCAATAATTTCAGATGTGAAATGGTGTTTGCTGATTTCGCTCATACCCTACATAATCAACTCCGCGATGATTTTGTTAAATTATTTCTTTTTTCGAACCAAAGCGAATGTTTCTTTCGATGGAAAGAGGCTTTATTCAGACCATAGGAGAAGCTTGATAACGCTTATTACTTATAAGAGGCCTATGACTGAGCGGCAAGTGGTTGTTATTATAGCCTTTTTGGTTGCTGTTTCAACTTTTTTCGCTGTTTTTGCTCAGCTGTTTCTGTTTTAGGCTGTGTGTAACAAAACGCTACACACAAAAGGCAAAAATTGGTTTAAGATGAGCCTTAATCACGGAGGTTGCTAAGGAAAAGCCGAATTCGGCATATAGGCTTAATGTGAGGAATCAACTATTTGCCCCACACTTTACATTCCAAACGTTTCAGTTAAAGTGGATGTTACCAGTATTATAGGGGTTAAGCTGGACGTTAAGGGTGGGGCTGGAACCGTTAATTTTGATGTTAAGGCTAGGCTTGAAGAGAAGGAAAGGAAAAGCCAAATGGTAGTTGTTGGCTTTAACCTCCAACTGGCAACGAAGCCGGGCATTGTTAAATTTGAGATCGAGGGCGCTGCAACGCTTACAGGGAAGGATGCGGAGATAAACAAGATGCTTGAGGTTGACCCTGAAACAAAAGTGCCCTATGTTTTTCAGAAGATTTATCAGCACACCTTTACAACCATGTACTTACTCTCGACGATTTTGAACACGCCCCCGCCACCAATAGACCTCCTCCCTTTCAGAAGTGAAGAAGTATCAGCTGAAGGCGTTGCTATTGAACCAGAAGCGGCAGTAAAGGTTAAGGAAGAGACTGCCAGAGAAGCGGAAAAGAGGGTTGAATAAAAGAATGCTTTTATAGTCGCTTTGTAGTATGCTGCTTGTTGGCGGGTGAGTGGGACCTCCCGCCCGTTCCGCCATATAAACCCCGGTGTAGGGAGGTGAAAAAATGAAACTTGATAGCAAAGACTTGGCTTTGACAGCGGTTTTTGCAGCGCTCTATGCCGTAATCAACATCGTACAAACAATGATGGGCGGTCCAATAACGTATGGACCAGTGCAGTTGCGTCTTGCTGACTGTTTAATAGCCTTATCTGCATTGTTTGGGTGGCCTGTGGCTCTGGGGGTTGGGATTGGTTGTTTCAGTAATGTATATTATATGCTTGACCCAGCTGACATTGTCATAGGGCCTATTGTGAATTTTGCGGCAGCTTTCATTGTCTTTGCATTGTGGAAACGGAAACTTTTGGCGTGCGTTTCTGGCGCCTTGATTGTTGGTGTTCCAATAGGTTTGTATTTATACTACCTTTATGTGCAAGGTAACCCGATTATCCAGCAGCAGACACCAAATTTTGGGGTGCCACTGCCACTATGGTCTGCTTTTGTCTTAAGTCTCTTAATCAGCAGTCTGGTGGCCATCGCTGTTATAGGGTTTGCTCTGCTAAAGGCGTTATCAAGACAAGGCGTTATTGATTCGCTGAAGGCGCGCGGACTAAAAGTGCTTGAAGAAAAGTGAAGCTACTGATTACATGAAACGTTCCAGTTTTGTTAAGCCTATTATTTCGTCGAAGTCTAAGCCTAATGCGTCTAAGACTTGGTCGAAGGTGGAATGTAGATAGGCCACGTATTTGTCTACATCTATTTCGTTTTTTGTTGCTAGTTCAACTGGTTTTACATGGGGTTCGTTTACCACCTTTACAAAGCTTATCAAGTCTCCGGCTTTTAGTTCCATTCCGCTTTCTTTTAGAATTTTGGCGGCTTTCACGTGTTGCGGCGTTGTCTTTGTATAGCGTTCCGGCTCTTCGCCTAAAACCACATTGAAGGCTAGTTCGTTTAGGTTTTCCCATTCGCGTCTTTTTAGGCGTATGTAGCAGTCGCGGATTGTTTGAATAATATCCTTTTTGGCTGCTTCGAAGTCTGCTGGCGTTTTTACTGTGGCTAGGCGCTCTTTCATTTTGTCGAAAGCCTTTTTTATAAATATTGGGATGTGGCGTTTCTTGCCAGTTAAGCCCTTAACGTCCACGCTTCCATCTTCTAAGACGCCTAGGTAGTTCTTTTTGCGGGAGCTGAAGACCGCATAGCGAT
>JAVZOA010000118.1:0-3065 GCA_038882535.1 Bathyarchaeia archaeon
GAGCTGTTTAAGTATCTAGCTATGAAACTAGCTCTCTATAAACTTCCGATAAGAATAGAGTTGTTAAACACAGCAGACCAATAGCCTCCAAACAGCATTGTCAACTGAAAATCATTCTGCACACAGGTCTCTTTACGTCGAAAATGGTGATATGAAGTAGTCCACATCTGTTTTCGCTGTCAATAAAGTATAAGCATTCGGTACATTCTTCTGGCCCGCGAAACCCAGTTCTTTTTAAGATCTCTGTTATGCGTGTTTTTGTTGTCTGTTCGATTGAATTCTCCGTTTTGCTATTGGGTAATTGTTCCTCCACTGTAGTATTCATACCCGCAGTAACAGGTTGCTCTTGGGCCAAGTGAACACGAAGTGGTTCAGCCTGATTCTGAATAGCTTCTTGTTCCTCCTTAATAAGAACCTTTATACCACCTTTTTCCCCACCACTTAATGTTGGGGGTTCCATGTTCTCTGTGTCTATTATTTTCGAAGCTACCTCATCTATACTGGGTAATTTGCCTGTGGCAACTACCGTGTTATTAGCAATTACAGCAGGGAAATCATTTAATTCATATATTTTACTATACACGTAACATTCCGCCAGTGATCTCTCATCCACCTTTTTCCCAGATGACGTGATAAACCCCTCGGGCGTAAAGGCGAGGCCGGAGGCCTCTTGTTTTTCGAAGGTTGCGAGGTAGTTCAAGCCCACCGTGGCATTAAAATATCTTTCTGCTAGGTCACGGCCTTCGGTTAAAACATCTTCTTTTTTGCCAAAACTTAGCTCTGAAAGCTTAATTGTTGTACGTGAACCCATCTTTTCAACTAAATCCTTTTTAAAGGTTTCAACTACATTCTTATCTTTCGCTTCATAAATTATTATGATTTCGACTTCTTCCACTTTAATATACATGATTAACGATCTACAATAAAAATCCTTTGATGTGGACCATGCTCGTGTGAGCGAATATCGCATTCCTATAAATAACGATTACATGTAATAAGTATTCTTATTATAAAAATCAACACGTATAATTATCTAAAATATCAATTAGCTACTAACTTGCGAACATCAGTCTACGTTCTTATCCTGGAATATAGTAGTAACGCGTTAAATCAAAAGTTAGCCAGAAACATCATTAAATTATGATATACATCAAGGAAACTTAACTTATTATATAGTCATAGCGAGCAAAATAGGATGACTGAACCACTTTAGACTGTAAAATAACGCATAGTGCCCCCGGTGGGGTTCGAACCCACGACAACCCGGTCTTCAGCCGGGTGCTCTCCCACTGAGCTACAGGGGCTGTGTTATATGCTTTTACAGCTAAATAAAAGGTTTTTCCATCACCCGAATAAATTATCGATGCAAAATAACAATTCGTGCACTCGGTTTCTTTAAGTTCTGCTCAGATATCGCGAGGGCTTTTAAACAATTGTCTTTGACCGACCTAGTGTGGTAATAACTATTAATCACGAAACAATAATATTATAGTAGCGGTATAAACTTCGTGCGGGCTCGTCGTCTAGTCTGGTTAGGACGCCACCCTCACACGGTGGAGGTCCCCGGTTCGAATCCGGGCGAGCCCATATATGCTTTCCAAGCAGCGTAAGGCGATGCGACTATCATTTGGCCTTAAAAAGCTGGTGAAGTGGGCGGCTTTGAAATTGCCTCCACCCTTTTATCCTAAGCCTTCTTGTTGTTTTTCCTTCCCGCAAGAATATATGACCATTGCCTGCTAAGACCCTTCCGATTACTATCCTGCTTCGATTAATTCCTTTTAAGGCCTCGACTAATTTTATATCCATTTCCGGATTATATGTATATACCAGCGCATACTCTTCACCTCCATACATACATAGCTCCTCCTGCAACCTCCAATTTAACTTCCTTAAGGATTCGTCAATTGGTAGCGTGTCTATTATCGCATCGGTTCTGTTTCCAATTAACTGTTTGATCGCGATTATTAAGCCGTCGCTTGAATCCGAACAGGAGCTGATAAAGCCGAGGGATGATAATTTTTCCCCGTAACTAATCTCTGCGTATGGATGTTTGAATCTTGTGACAGCCTTCCTTGTAAGGCGAGCCCCCGTTTGAATCTGGTTGAATAAAATTTTTAGGCCAAGCGCCTCCAATCCAAAATACCTTGAAACAGCTATTATGTCGCCTGGATTAGCATGGTTGCGTAACAATGGTCTCCCCTTAGCTTCCCCCAGCATACAAACACTTACACATACTTCGCTTGTTTCGCTTAGATCCCCCCCAAGCAGCACAGCGTTTAAAGTCTGAAGAGCATCTTCTATTCCACGAAAAACCCTCTTAAAATTCTTTGTCTCCAAGTTGCGCGGGCCTGAAAATGAAACCAAAGCATACTTTGGTCTCGATCCGATGGCTGCGAGGTCGCTGGCGCAAGCCATAATCGACTTCCAACCCAAGTCATAATAATCGAAATGCGGCGGCAACTCTTGTGATACATATGTATCCACTTTAAAGCTAGTTGTTCCAAATAAGTTTATAACGGAGGCGTCATGCCCGTTGCCGACTATTACGTTGGGATCTTGTGCACGAAACCTGTTAACCAGCCATTCTATTAGACGCGTCTCACCTAACTGACCAATTGTTGTCATATACCTAACCG
Source organism: Bathyarchaeia archaeon (assembly GCA_038882535.1). Lineage (GTDB taxonomy): Archaea > Thermoproteota > Bathyarchaeia > Bathyarchaeales > Bathycorpusculaceae > JAGTQI01. The sequence continues at coordinate 2,637 of JAVZOA010000118.1, forward strand.
TACTATACTCACCCAGCTATTTGGGCTATTTTTATAAAAAAGACTTTTTAGGCCTAAAAATCTTTGGGCTTCTATCGATGTATAGAATTGGCGTCAGAGTCTCCTCCGCGCTTGTTTCGGAACTACTGCTCCATAGACGTGAAATACATGCGTGAAAAAGTTAAATTTTGGGTAAACCTTTAAACACTCTTGGAAATAAGAAGATGTGAGCCTCGGTAGCTCAGCCCGGTAGAGCAACAGACGGCATTAGCCGGTTGAACCTTGTAAGCTGTGGGTCGCGGGTTCAAATCCCGCCCGAGGCTTATGTTAGGTATCAGTTCTGCGTGGGCTCAGCACCAAACCGCTTAGCACTTTCGAGCCACATCATCTACCTTAGGATTTAACCCAACTTAGAGTTATATATATTGGTTTCCCCTGCTCTGACACTGT
>JAVZOA010000119.1:0-3061 GCA_038882535.1 Bathyarchaeia archaeon
TTTAGGATGCACTAAAGCAGGTGTTATAGAAACTACTTTTAAAGATGAAACTGAAAGTGATTTAATAGGTGAACAATGCGTTCTAGTAGGAGGATTAATAGAACTCATTAAAAATGGATTTGAAGTTTTGGTTGAGTTAGGTTATCCTCCTGAGCTTGCATATTTTGAAGCATGTAATGAAGCTAAGTTAATAATGGATTTAATATATGAAAAAGGTATGACAGGAATGCTTCAAGCAGTTTCAGATACTGCTAAACATGGAGGTTTAACTAGAGGGCCTAGAGTTATAGATAAAAAAGTTAAAGAAAATATGCGTAAAATTGCTAAAGAAGTTATAAATGGAAAATATGCTAAAGAATGGATTAAAGAAGATAAGACTGGTAGGAAAAATCTTAAACGTCTTCTTAATGAAATTGAGAAACATCAACTTGAGATAGTAGGTAAAAAAATACGTAAGATGGCTGGCATAGAAAAATAAGCATATTTATGAACATTGGATGGCTCTTATTTTTTATAGAAATTTTCTATTTTTAAAAACATGGGCCTGCTGGGATTTGAACCCAGGACCTTTCCCGCGATTGTTTCGGTTATCAGCCTCGTCCTTTTTTAGTCGAACGCTCCAGCCATGCTGAGCTACAGGCCCATTTAAATCACTTAAACTATTAAAAAATAAATTAAAACTTGTTTATAATTTTATAATTATTTATTTTTTAGAATATTATAATAATAAAAAGCAGTAATTTCCTATTTAATCGAAATCCTTTTAATTTCTTTAATTTTCCATTTAAAATTGGATTTTTAATTTAAAAGATTAAAAATAGCTCTAAATTAGGCCTATTTTTTAGTTTTTAAAGAAAAAAGTTTATAAATAAGATTTTAAATATTAACTACGCTTTAGCTACAGTCGACGGCGGAACGTCTCGATAGGGGAGTTTTCTCCCCAAAATGAAAAGACGTCCTCCTATTGTAGCTAAATAATGAGGATTTGAGCGAAAAAAGATGCTCAAATCTGATGTGGGTAAGTTTTCTAATCGCTATAAAAAATTTCAATTTTGCGGCCAATAAAAGACTCCGGTTGATCCTGCCGGACCCCACTGCTATCGGGGTGGGACTAAGCCATGCAAGTCTATGCCCACCCTTGTGGGCATGGCGTACAGCTCAGTAACACGTAGCTAACCTACCCTAGAGAAGGGGATATCCTCGGGAAACTGAGGGTAAACCCCTATAGGTAACGAGTTCTGGAATGACTCGTTACCGAAAGTAGGCTAGGAGAATGGTCCTAGCCTAGCTCTAGGATGGGGCTGCGGCCGATCAGGTAGTTGGTGAGGTAACGGCTCACCAAGCCTGTGACCGGTGCGGGCCGTGAGAGCGGGAGCCCGGAGATGGACTCTGAGACAAGAGTCCAGGCCCTACGGGGCGCAGCAGGCGCGAAACCTCCGCAATGCGCGCAAGCGCGACGGGGCTACCCCGAGTGCCATCTTTATGATGGCTTTTGCCTAGTGTAAAAAGCTAGGCGAATAAAGGGGGGGCAAGACGGGTGTCAGCCGCCGCGGTAATACCCGCTCCCTGAGTGGTGGGGGCTTTTATTGGGCTTAAAGCGTCCGTAGCGGGCCTAGTAAGTTTCCCGTTAAATCCAGTGGCCTAACCACTGGGCTGCGGGAAATACTGCTAGGCTTGGGGGTGGAAGAAGCCACCGGTACTCTTAGGGTAGGGGTAAAATCCTCTGATCCTAAGAGGACCACCAGTGGCGAAGGCGGGTGGCTAGGACACGCCCGACCGTGAGGGACGAAAGCTGGGGGAGCAAACGGGATTAGATACCCCGGTAGTCCCAGCTGTAAACGATGCAGACTAGGTGTAGGAGTGGCTACGGGCCACTCCTGTGCCGAAGGGAAACCATTAAGTCTGCCGCCTGGGGAGTACGGCCGCAAGGCTGAAACTTAAAGGAATTGGCGGGGGAGCACCACAAGGGGTGGATGTTGCGGCTTAATTGGAGTCAACGCCGGAAACCTTACCAGGGGAGACAGCAGGATGAAGGCCAGGTTAAAGGCCTTACCAGACAAGCTGAGAGGAGGTGCATGGCCGTCGCCAGTGCGTGCCGTGAGGCGTCCTGTTAATTCAGGCAACGGACGAGACCCCTACCCCTAGTTGCTATCAGATACGAAAGTATCTGAGCACTCTAGGGGGACTGCCGCCGAAAGGCGGAGGAAGGAGGGGGCCACGGCAGGTCAGTATGCCCCGAATCCCCTGGGCCGCACGCGACATTCAATGGTAGGGACAGTGGGTTCCGACCCCGAAAGGGGAAGGCAATCCCTAAACCCTACCTAGGTTGGGATCGAGGGTTGCAACTCGCCCTCGTGAACGTGGAATCCCTAGTAACCGCGCGTTAACATCGCGCGGTGAATACGTCCCCGCTCCTTGCACACACTGCCCGTCGCTGCATCCGAGCTATGTCTAGATGAGGCATGGTCTTGTTGGCTATGTCGAATCTAGACATGGTGAGGAGGCAGAAGTCGTAACAAGGTGGCCGTACGGGAACGTGCGGCCGGATCACCTCCTATTGTAAATTGAAATTTTTTATAGCGATTAGAAAACTTACCCATTATTTTTTATGAAAGCTTAGATATAGAATATCTAAGCTGGATGCAGGAGTAAGGTATTTCCTTACAGTGACTGCTTGTATAACTGGGAACCACCAACTAGAATTGTGTTTAGTGAAAATACGTCGTCCGGTGGATGACTAGGCTTGGGTGCTGAGGAAGGGCGTGGCAAGCTGCGATAAGCCCCGGGTAGCCGCATGCAGGCGTTGATCCGGGGATTCCCGAATGGGATTTCCTATAGTATGCAAGGTTTAACCTTGCATACTATGTTCTCGGCTTAAAAAGCTGAGAACGGGAACCCTCCGAACGGAAACATCCAAGTAGGAGGAGGAAAAGAAACCAAAATGGGATTCCCTAAGTAACGGCGAGTGAAAGGGGAAGAGCCCAAACCGAATCAATGTAGGAAACTACATTGAGATGTGGGGTAATGGACCAACCTCCTCCTCACTTACGAAGCCGAAGTA
>JAVZOA010000120.1:0-3036 GCA_038882535.1 Bathyarchaeia archaeon
AAAACCCCAGAAAAGATTCGCGTTTCGCTAGGCTCAGCCATAGTTCTAGGGCTGATTAATGGAAAGCTTGACGCCAAACCAACAACAGCCTACATAATGACATATAGGCGTGGAAAGTGTCTTGCAAACTGCGGGTTCTGCCCCCAAGCAAGGAAAAGCCACAGCAGAGCTGACATGCTTTCAAGGGTTTCATGGCCAACCTTCAACACAAAACAAGTTCTTGAAAAGATAGAGGAGACAGCAAAAAATGGCGGGATTAAACGCATTTGTATACAAGCCCTAAACTATCCACAAGTACATGCGCACATCCAAACGCTTGCAAGGGAAATTTCCCAACGTGCAAACGTTCCAATATCAGTTTCATGCCAGCCTCTAAATCCAGAAAACATGAGGCGTTTAGCAGAGGCGGGCGTTGAAAGGATAAGCATACCATTGGACGCGGCAACTCCAGAAATTTTCGACAAGGTTAAGGGAGCTTCCGCCGGCGGACCATATGATATGGAAGGGCAACTAATGTTGCTCAAAGAGGCCGTGAAAATTTTTGGGGAGAGAAGAGTCAGCACTCACTTAATTGTTGGTTTGGGCGAATCTGAAAGGGAAATGGTGGAGATGATTCAAAAGTGCGTTGATATGTGTGTCTTACCGGCACTCTTCGCTTTCACGCCAGTCGCTGGAACAGCCCTAGGAAACCTAGAGCAGCCGCCAATTCAACAGTGCAGACGGGTACAGCTAGCCAGACACCTAATCTTCCATGGAATTGCAAGAGTTGAATCCATGACCTTTGATGAAAACGGTCGCATAACAAGCTTCGGCGTAAATGAGCAAACACTAAAGCGAATAGTTGGTTCCGGCGAACCCTTTAGGACTTCCGGATGCCCAAACTGCAACCGCCCATACTACAACGAAAAGCCAAGCGGCCCAATCTACAACTATCCAAGACCCCTTAGCAAAGAGGAAATAGCAAAGGCTTTTGAAGAACTAGCCCTAACCTAAGGTCCTTTTGCCTCCAGAAGGGGTTGCTGCGGAATTTTTGGCTTTTGCCTTGTCACCTGCTCAACTATGCGCCAGAAATCCTCTTCGGTTAAGCCCCTTCGGAGTTCTTTCATAAGCTTCTTGATTTGGTAGAAGGTCATTTGGGTTCCGCCCTTGTCTAGGCTTTCCTGCAAACCCCTTATTCTCCTAATTATTTCATCAATCTGCCAAGGCGTAGCCTTTATACCCGCCATCTCAAGCCGCTTTTCAACGAGGAGTCTTCCACCGGTTCTGCCAATGTAGAACTGTGTTTCTCTTTCAATCATTTCAGGCGGAAACGGTTCAAAAAGCAGTGGGTGGGCAAGCATTCCCTCGACGTGCTCGTCAACTTCGTAGGAGAAGGCGTTTTCGCCAACAATTGGTTTATGGAACTGGATTGGCAGGGCAAAGCTTTTCTCCGCTTGTTGGGCAAGCCTATAAAGCTTCTTCATATCGACGCCCGTGTCTATGTCATATAGAAGCTCTATGGCGGCGACAACCTCCTCTAGGGGGGCTACCCCAGCCCTCTCGCCGAAACCCACAAGGCATGTGTGCACGTAGGCGACACCTTCTTCAATAGCTGCCAAAGTGTTTGCCGTGGCTAAGCCGAAATCATTATGGCAATGAATAGAAAGTACAACATCTTTTCCCAGAGCCTGTTGAAGTCCATCTCTAACATGGGAAACAAGATAACGCACCGATAAAGGTCTTAAGAAGCCAACAGTGTCGGCAATTACAAGTCTGTCAGCACCAGCCTTAGCAGCAGCTTCAAAAATTTGTAGAATTTCAGGTAAAGGTGTTCTCGAGGCATCTTCCAAAACAAAGTCCACGGTTACGCCATGCCTTTTAGCGTATTCTATGCACTCCACAGTGTTTTTGAAAATTTGCTCCTTTGACATTTTAAGCCTATACTGGAGGTTTAGCCCATTAAAAGGCGTGAAGATGACTACTTCCTTAACGCCACAGTCAAGACATGCATCCACATCACTCCTCGTTGCTCGTGCGGAAGCAGCTATGCTTGCTTGTTGGAAACCTTCGTTGGCTATCCTCCTAACCGCGTTCTTCTCCTCTTCTGAAAGCGCTGGAAAGCCAACAGTTATTATGGAAACTCCAGCCTCGTCCAAGAGCTTAGCCAATTTAACCTTCTCCACGTAAGTTAAGAAAACAGTCGGGGTTTCAACCCCCTCCCTTAGGGTTTCGTCCCAAATATAAACTCTGTCGGGAAGCCTCGGCGGGAGGTTCTTCCTCAAACGGTTGTAGTTGACTATTAAACCTTGAGCCTCAAGCTTCTTGAAGATTGTTTTCCGCATGAACACCACGTTCCAACAAGTAAAGGAATTGCAAACGCATCTTGATATTCCGCAAGCACTTATATAAGAATTCAGCATCTTAAGAATCTTCAAGCTGTGAAGTTTGAAAGTTTAAATTGAAAACTTTGGCAATAGTAGTTCGAGGTGTCTTTGTTGGTGGAGGCGCCAGTAGAGGATAAGCGGATAACCCTTAAAGAGGCAGCGAAACTTATTCCAGATGGGGCGCACCTCTTCTGGGGAGGCTTTGGCTTCCAGAGACCGCCAATGGCTTTCGCCCACGAACTGGTGAGGCAGAAAAAGCGCAACCTAACAATTTACACTTGCGGCTCGGAAATGGACATAGACATTTTATGCGGGGCTTATGTTGTTTCACGTTTTGAGCTGGCTTTCTTCGCGATAGAGGGGATTGGTTTAGCTCCAAACATCCAGCGGAGAGTTCGGGAAGGCGCTGTTCAGATCGAGGATTATACAAATTTGGCTATGGCTCTGCGCTTTCTTGGCGGAGCGCTTGGCGTTCCATTCATGCCCTTGAAAAGCATGCTTGGAACAGACCTGCTGACAAAAACAAGGTTTAGACCTAAAAAGGCTAAAGTTATAACTTGCCCCTTCACCGGCGAGAAGGTTGTGCTTGTTCCCTCTGTGCGTCCGGACTTCAGCATTGTGCATGTCTCTCGTGTAGATAGGGAGGGAAACGCCCAAATAGACGGCATTAAAG
>JAVZOA010000121.1:0-2998 GCA_038882535.1 Bathyarchaeia archaeon
AACTCCACTGGAAAATCGAAGGGCTCGTACGTCAGGTCAAAGGTAGTTAGGGAGTTCCTCAATGATCCAACTGCATGGAAAAATAAGCATAGATACGGACAGAGGTGGCAGGTGGAAGCGGTGTTCTCTTCGTTAAAGAGAATGCTAGGAGAGTACGTATCATCAGTGCTTGATGCAGGAATATTCAACGAAATAATAGCCAAGGTGTTCACATATAATGTTGTGGAGGCGCATCGCGGTGGCACGAGGCTCGGGTAAGCTGGACAAAGGGACACGTGCCTTAATTAATTTGTTCATTGGCCGGGAATAATCAATTAATGCAACAAAGCACATTCCAAGAGCTTGCACAACCTCTGCATCGGTATCAATGTATGAGTCCGGGACTATTCTGGTGTTAACCTAGAACCAATTACAGTTGAATAAGTTCCGCAACAACCCTTCCTCAGGCAATGATTAAGCTAATATAAACAGCGTAAAATTACTCCTCTGCAAAGCGGTGAGCTTATAGCTCATTGGCAAAGATATAGTGGCAGATGATTATGCTTCCATTAGCATGCTAAAACCATATTCTTTATATGAAAGCAGTTCATGTGATAGGAGAAACTCCGAACAGGTGGACTACAGAAAAAAGTAAAAAATATGAGTTACATCAGTTGAGCAGTTAACCCATAAAAGGAGGCTCAGAGCTCAAGATCCACTTCATGCTTAAATCAGCCAAACCCCATTCTCATCATAGCCAGCTTTACCTACCGTGTAGCCATTTACAACTTTTACGTTTCTTTTTCTGCTATCCTGAACCAGTAAGAATATTTTCCTTTCCTTTATGGTGAGCTGTGCATTAGTGTATTGACCCTTATATTTATCAATCAACGGTGAGTTGGCAGCTGGAAAGACCAACTTTCCCTTTACAGTTGTTAAGGAGGCTGTAAGGGAGTCAGAGTAAAACTTTCTATTATTATACCTTATTGTATATGAAGACCTGCTGATTGGCTTGCTCAGTTCCGTCTGCTTCAATGATTCAGATGCTGTATCTCTAGCCATCTGTAACAGAGCCGATGGAAGTGTGGGGATTGCTTTTTCTACATGTTTGTATGTTCCCCTGTCCAGCTTGTTATATGTCTTCTTTTTAAAGCCAAGAACCATCTGGAATGCTTCCCTGAATTGCATTCCTATTTACAGGAGGGATTGGTCATAGGGAAGCTTAATGGTCTTGAACATTGATTAATATATTATATTGTAGTTTATAAACCTTGGTCTAGCTTTCATCCATAAATGGCGTGAGTTTTCCCGCTCATTGTTGATAAAAAGCTTCATAAAAAAAGCTGAAAACATTAGTTCTGAGATGAGTTATTAATTATTTAATAATCTTTTGCTCTGAATCAGTGCTTCCGAAAGTATAGCATTTCTTTTAAAACAATTTATTTAGGGCCTCATTAGCTTATGCGTTTTAAGTATGAACAAGCCAATGAGGTCCAACAGGAAAAGCACAAGGAAGTTATCCTCTAAAGCCTTGAATCAGAATTTTGTCATACCATTCCAAATATTCAACCGAGAGCATAATAAGATCAGTCAACAATACAACCTTAACTGACTTAAAAGCACAACATTGATATTTCATCTCCTGATTCCCCGCAGGCTTGGATTATGCTGTAAGAGCATTAACAGACAAAAGCATTATGTTAAAGATGATAATTATAGACTGCACAGAGACATGGCAAGATCGACAGAGATGTTACTAGGGGTAAGAGTAGCGCTGACAATGCTACGATAAGTGTTGTTGGCAAGGCTTACGCTTTTCCAGTTACCAGGCTCAATGTGTAATTGCTTAAGAATTAACCAAGGCCCTCGATGCTCCTCATGGGCAGGGCGTTCTTCACCATTGAGGGTTGCTGGAAGGATCAAATACATGTATGGTGAGCTGCTTGCTGTAATTGATTACACCATGGAGGTAGGCTTGGTAATAGCAAAGTGGAACTGTAAGAATGATGGCAGGCCTGAGGACAGATATACGGCATTTGCTACAAAATTTTGATAGCGCTGAACAGATGATAAGTGCAATCCCTGAGGAGTACAGGTGGGGCATAGAGACTTCATGTATGTAAGATGGGTTTGAGGCCATCAAGCAGAAATTTTGATGTAGGGGTTGTTTACTTCATGCTGGCAGTAATCTTGTACAATGCTTGTAACAAGGGAGAAATCACAGTATGAAATAGCATATGAATTCGGACGCACCGTTGAAAGGCTATAAGGGAAGGGACTGGTGCACCTAAATGGTAGTGTATGATGAAGTTTAGCGGGAGCTAAATGGGGTTAGAAACAGCCACGATGATCTTTATAAGTAGCTATAATATATATGAAGATAAAGGAAATACTGAAGGTGATAAAATCATGAGCCATCCATGGAAATCCAGGGGGGATAAGAGGACAATTGTCGGGCACTATGAGCCACAGGAGGAAGTAATGAAGTACCTCACGGACATGCAGAACGCGATAAGGTATGCTATTGAAGTTGCCTATGAAATGGCTATACGCGATTACAATAGGATACCTTCGCCAATTACATTGAGGTCAAGCCGTGGTTCATGTCAAACTACGATTATGCGATTCACCACCTCAACCCCGTTTCCGCCGTTGCCTGATAATATAAGAAGAACCGTCATGGCTAGCTGAGGATACCTGATGTGAAGAAGCTTGAAATGAGGATTGACGGCGAGCTGTTCAAGGCAACAAAGCAACGCTCCAGCCCTGGCATTACGCTTACGTCCCAATAAACACTGAGAACAAGCACTTCCTGGCGTACAGCAAGGGCAAAGCTTCAGAGCTCTTGCTGACTGACAATTTTGTGTGCATAACTTTCACCATATAGGAAAGGACCCTAGCTTCGTGGCGCAGGACTTCACGATAGATTCCACGTTTGTGACGGTGAATGCTGGTAGGCCTGCGCTGAAAGGAACTGACTCACAGAGCATTTCTGACATAGCGCACATACAGAACGACT
>JAVZOA010000122.1:0-2873 GCA_038882535.1 Bathyarchaeia archaeon
GGAGTGAACCTCTTAGTTGGTGGCTTAATTGTGGTAATCCTTGTTGCAAAGGAGCCTAACTGGCTCCTTATATTTCCATACACCGCGCAAGGATCCTCAGCCTACATAGGATTAATCTTAACCATCACAGGCTTCTTAACCCTATCAGCAGGATTCATACTAACTATACACTATGATAGGAAAAGAAGATGGTACATAAAGGAAATAGAAAAATCTTCTCTGCCTAAAAGATGGAAAAAAGACTACAAAACAGTAAATCAAATACTGGAAGAATACGTAGGGAAGAGAAAGAAGGAGTCAAACTGACACCATCCTACGCAAACTTTTCTGTTATCTGCAACTAACGAGAGATTCTAGTCAAGTCATGAATTTATCTAATGGAACAGTGGGTTCTTTAACGGGTTCTTTCTCAAACTTTTTTGGTGGTTTTAGGCGTGGTTCTTCTTCGCCTTTTATGGCTTCTGGTGTGGCTTCTTCTGCCCTTTGAAGCCTTCTTTTCATCATTATTTTAGCCACGATTTTTGCTGTTTTTGCCAGTTCCTTTGGCAGCTTTAGGATTCTCGTTATTTCCATGTCTATTTTCTCAATGACAGTGTCCCAGAGTTTTTCAATGTTTTCAGCGGTGTCTGCACCGCCAAGTCTCCGTGCTTCAACCTCAAGCTCATCAAAAAGAGAAGCCAATAGCTCTATGTCTTTATGTTTTAAAGTTTTAACGTCTAAAATGGGCATTTCTTCAGCATGTTTGACTTCTAATGCTGCAACGCCCATTCCAGTTATGCGAGCATGAGACTCTATATATAATTGCGGAAAGCTTGAATTTAGATAAGACAATAATGCTTTTGTTTCATTTTCAGTTAATTCGATTTTTGGGATGAAGGTTATAATAGCGTGATATGTTACAACTGGATGTTTAGTTAGGATAAACCTTGTTTTATATTGTGATTGATATATTGCCATTATTGGTGCTTTTTCTATTCCGCCGAGGTCATACCATCCATAAAAGAGGTCTTTCTTTTTCTCTCTCGCTTGACATGCTAAGGCTTGGCTGCATATTTTTCCACCGCCCCTTGTGCCTCTTATCATTGTTCGGCATTCTGTTTCTCCCCACTTAATATAATCCAAAACGTTTTTGGGCAGCTTCTCGCGTGGTTCATGGCACATAAAAAAGTAGCATGGCGCGCCCTTCTTTTTCAGCTCTTCCCAATCTTTCTTTGTGAAGGTGAACCATTTAGCATACCGCGCACTTGTCAAAGCCGGATAAGCATAGTCTTTTAAGCCATAATGCTGAACCTTGCCCTCATCCAAATAGAAGAACTCTTTAGTTCCTAAGTTTCTGGGACCACCTGTTTTCCCACGTGATGCAAGATAAAGATATGTTGCATTGCCATAGGATGGTTCAAAAATTTCCACCATTTTAATAGTCTTTCTTTTTAATTTGTCTAATATGGCATTTGCATCAAATAGAAGGTTTATCCATTTTTGGTCTTTTGGTATTTCCCTCTGCTTTAAAGCTCTGATGATGTAGCGTTCCTCGTATTTTTCTGGTTTTTCAATGGCCTCTAAAATCTCATCGACCTTGAATGCTTCTGTTTCTGCTATGTCTGCATACATGAAGACCGTTTGATTATTCTCGCGTTCTTGCTCATTAGTGCATTTTTCAAGGAGTATGATGCATGTGCCTATTAATGGCACTGGAAAGACTCTGGCAGAAATATCGATTAAAGCCTTAACCTTAAAATGGTCCAAAAGGAAACGCCCAAAATCAACGCCATAATCCGTTTGAAGCCAACTGTCGGAAATAATCATTCCAAGCCTTCCGCCTTCCTTAAGCATGTCAAAGGCATGCATAATAAAATGGATGTAAATGCCAGGCTCCACGCCTCTCTGAACCTGAGCAGTCAAATTATACTCTGTAAGTAATCTTCCAATAGAATCTTTAATGGCTTCTCTCGTCTTTTCTGGAATTTCAGTCCACCGTGTGTAAGGCGGATTAGCAATAACAGCGTCAAACTTTGGAATTGCAATTTCACGCTTTATTTCCCCAGCCAAAGTCTTAACCACGTAAGGCGAAACAACAGTCTGCTCAGCCTCAACCCTAAAGAAGTCAGTGTGAATCGTGTTCACTTCCGTTGAAGGCGCCCTAATATAACGCGAAGCCAAATTCAAAGCAGTCAAATGCAACGGAAACGGGTTAATATCAAAAGCATAAAGCTGCCTCAAAATCTCCTTATGCGCCTTTTCAGTAGGCTCTCTATACCCTTTCAACTCCAACAGACGCTTATACGCCTTAACCAGAAACGTTCCAGAACCACAGCCAGGGTCCAGAACCTTATCGTCTGGGCTTCTTACAGCCCACTTCGTAATCAGCTCAGCTATGGCTGGCGGCGTATAAAACTGTCCAAGAGCATGCCTCTCAGCCGCTGGAATAAGCTCCTCATAAATAAAGCCAACAATATCCGAACCTAAATCCTCAAGCCTATGATGCTCCATATCCTCAATAAGGGCGTTTATACCCTCCAAAACAAAGGGATCGTCTGGAAGCTCAATCTGGTCATAAATCCCCGTGTAAAACACGGGTTCAAAGTCTCCGGTAACCTCCACAGCTTTAGCAAAATAACGATACAGCAAGTCCAAATAGGCTTTAGCATCAGGCGCCGTAATAGGCTTAAGCTTGCGTTCGCCCAGCTCTTTGAAATGCCTCTCCAAAACCTTGTAAAAAACAATTTTGTTCATGAAAACGTAAGCCATTTCCTTAGCCAACTGAGCCGCATCAGGTTTATAGCCAACCTCTTCCGCAAAACGCTCGTATTGAGCCTTAAACTCCTTATTCGTCTTGAGCTTTTTACGAATTAATGGCTCAATAGCTTCTGAAA
>JAVZOA010000123.1:0-2755 GCA_038882535.1 Bathyarchaeia archaeon
GTTCGGGGAGAACACTCTCTAGATCAAAGGAAAGTCTACTGGCAGAGGGTTACCAGAGATTCCGGGTATATGATGAGATGAAGGAATTTGAAGAAGTGCATACCCTAACAACACTACGTAGCAATAATATGCCGAAATCCATGAATAAGATGAAAGTTTCTACTGAATTATTCATTCAACAGAGCAAAACGGGAGAAGAGTATTTAATTTAGAAACCTATAACTTTGAGATGAGAAGAGTTTGGCTTGTAGTTTTGATAGCGTTCCTCTTTTTTGTCGCTGCATCTATTAGTGAAATGGATTACGCCCCTGGATTTCACACCTCAAACATAGGAACCTCTGAAAATCCATTTTCAGATACAACTTTAAGTTATTACAACTGGACGACTCCAGTTAATTATAATCGGACGGCTGCAGTTAATTATGGCATGCTGATATTCAAGGATTATGCTCACACGAAATACTATCCATCGGGGATAAATGAGTCCGTTATGCAAAAGAATCTTGATGCTTTTGGTTCAGAAGATTGCGCCCACTTTGTTTCTGAAGCGCTTATCGCAGGAGGGTTCACAGTCCTTGCGAACAACCCTCCGGGAGATAACCTTACCTTATATCTGAGTGGGTTTCCTGGAAGCTACGGAATAGTAGGTGCGTACAGGCTTGCGGATTGGCTTGCTGGTTATGATCTTCCAATATTTCCTGCAAATTCGACTGATGAACAAACGATCGGTTATCAGCCAATACCCTCCTCCTATGCTGGTTCGCCACATGCTTCGATTTTTTACGTATTCAACTATTCTATGTTCCCCTCGTACTTCCTCTCTCCTGGGGATGTGATAGTAGACGGAGGTGCTGGCAATGGTCACGCTATGCTTTACATCGGGAATGGGGAGGTAGTGCAGACTGACCCGCACGCAATATGGAACTACAGTCCCGCTGTTGACTCAAACATTTCTTTCTATGGATTGCTGACCTACCTGGGAAAAAATGTCACTTCTTTGTATATCCACATTCCAACCTTCGTAGATCCAAGTGTCAGAATATCTGTGCTGAACAAGAATCAGAACATTACGGATAACTTAACGAAAGTGAAAAGCGGAGAGAAGTTAACATTCATAGCATCATTTCCTAATGGAGTAGGCCAGGGAAATTACTCTTACAAATGGCTGGTTAATGGAAAGCAGATATCTTCTGGTCAGTTCTTCAATTTTACTCCAAGCTCAGGGAACTTCAAGATCGAGGTTATAGCGACTGGTTCAATCGGCTCCGTTGAAGAGGCTGCAACATTTTCAGTTGGAAGTGCGTTGGGGTCTGCAGGTATGACGATTATATACATAGCTAGCGGATTTATATTGGTGGTTGGGGTCGCAGTAAGCTTCTATATTAGGAGAAAAAGTAAGTGTGGAAAGGTATGAATCCTAATATTTCAAGCAGAAAGAGGGAGTCAAAGGTGTTTTAGAATTAGCATTGACTTACTCCTACAGATTCTCCCTCATTTATACTAACGACAAGACCCTAACTGAAAGGTGATTGGAGATACGTAGGGGTACAATCAAACGAACAAGGTTGAGGAATTCCGATTCTTTTGATTTTGAAGATAGAATTGCAGCTCTTGGTTTTATAGATATCCACACCCACGAGATAAATGGAATTGACTCATATGAACTGAACAAACGGGGCTTGAAGAAGTGAAGCACCAACTTGCTAGAGAGGGAAACCACGGGATTTGTCCTCACACTCGTATCCGCTCCATATGACAGGGTTAATGGATTTCTGAATACAATATCTGCAACAATGGAAGGAGAGTCAGGGCCGAAATACTTGATGCAGATTGGAGGGACCATACATTAATCCCAAATATAAGGGGGCTCATGATGCGAAACTGCTGAAAACACCTTCCGGTGGCAGTTACAAACAAGAGCTGTTGTCCCAGGGTAAAGTGCTGAGAATTCTTGATATAGCTCCTGAATTTGGAGGTGCTCAAGAGATGATAGGCAACTTATTTAAGGCCGAAAAGTCCCTTCTATTAGACACACAGATTACGATTATGTGACGGCAGAAAACGGGGTTAATAATGGGGATAGGTTGATAGTCCATCTGTACAACGTGACGAGGGAGTTCAATCATAAGGCGCCTAGCTTGATTGATTTAGCATTTCTTGAAAATAGGATTTACGCTGAGATTATCTGTGATTTTGTTCATGTTTCTTTGGAAGCCATTGGGATGGCGATAAACAACAGGGGTTCCGAAAAGTTGGTTTTAATTTCTGATTCGATTAGTGCAATAGAAAAGCGTGATGGGATTTGCAAGCTTAGCACTCTGAGTGTCAAGAAACAGGGAGAGATGTATACTCTTTTCGGTTCGGGCGCTCTTGCGGGCAGCGTACTGGTTTTAGATAAAGCAATGCGGAATCTGAATTCAATAGATAATAGACTCGAAGAAATTCTAAAGATGTCTTCAGCCACCAGGAATTGTGAAAAGAAGTGACTTGGGAACAATAAGAATCGGAAACAAAGCGAACATAACCATTTTGGACAGGTCACTGAAAGTTAAGGGAGTCATCAAGTACGAAAAGGCTGTAGAGTTCTGAAAGCTATAATATTCAATACGCATTTATTGCAAGATGAGAGTAAAGAGAAGTATCCCAGACACGGAGAGAGTCAACAACAACACCAGACTAATCTCGTCCATGAGTATCAGGTCCATAGTTGAGAAGATACATTCTGAAGATTTAAGGGCCTACAGTTGTGTCGGGA
>JAVZOA010000124.1:0-2722 GCA_038882535.1 Bathyarchaeia archaeon
CGTCCCGGGAAAGTAAATATTTAAATACCGCTAGAAAGTATAGATCTTATGGGTTCTGAGAAACCTAGGACGAACGATATTAGTTAGCAATTCGAAGAAGCTCTTGACAATTGGAATTATGTCGGCCGTCGTGTTGATGTCTTTTGCAACACTCTTCAATTCAGCGGTAGCCTCCTCAGGGCCTTCAGGAACGTTTATCTGGGGACTCAGGTATCTACCCTTGTAACGGATCTCAATCCCCTAACCGCAATGAACCTCGGTGCAGAGGCAGCAGATATTATGTATTCAAGCCTCTTATATGCTCTGATAAATCGAACGCTAATACCCTGGCTGGCTATCAGATATTCGATCGCTCCAAGTGGAACACAGTACACTTTTACTCTTGCTACAAACGCTATCTAGGAGAATGGTACAACGGTAGCGGCCCCTATAACTGCTAGCGACGTCGTGTTCACCTTTGATGTTCTGAAAGCAAACTCGACACTTGATGCATATGGAGTTGATCCGAATATAAAATCGGTAGTTGCAGTGAATAGTCACGAAGTAGTGTTCAATCTTAACAAACCGTCAGTAATGATCCTCACCTTCCTCAGAACACAATTCATTATTCCAGCAGCGTGGAGCTCTGCCGCTGGAGGAAATCTATCGGCGATCGGGGAATATGACAATTTGGATACTCCTCATCAGCTTCAAGCGGGACCATTCATATTGCAGTCTGTAAGTGAATCCGGACTGACCTTCAAGGCCAATACTAACTTTTGGAAAGGGGTCCCCCATGCTAAGAACTTTGTGATCTCTCCATCCAAATTAACTTCGGCAATGACTTTTTCCTTAGAGAGTGGAGCCATCGATGCGGAATTCCCAGCAATAAGTGACTACTCAGCACTCAAGAACTTACCGAATGCCGTTAATGTGATGTATAAAGAACCATGGTCTTACTTCCTGTGGTTCGACACACTGAAAACGCCTTTCAACAATACACACTTCAGGATCGGGGCTTGCGCAAGCAGTCAATAAAACAGCAATTTTGCAGAAACCTGAGGATGGAATAGCTGGAAAAGAATCATTCGGCGGAGAGCCATGGACAAACGCGTCTTGGTGGGCACCAAACCTTCCGTACTATTACTATAATCTGACAAACGCAACCGCACAATTTAAAGCGGCAGCTTTAGTTATGAGAGGTGGTTTCTGAGCTTATGTGAGCAATAACACGACGGTTCAACTTCACATAATAGAACCTCCAATTTCAGACTGGACCACTGCAGCATTGCTTATCACGAACGACCTGAGTCTTGCAGGTTTTGAAGTGACGGAATCCGTAATACCTATCGATACTTGGGCGACTGGTATGTTCGAACCCAAAGTTTGTGCGGCTACGAGCTGCATGAGCTACTTTGGCGCAACACCTTCGTTTTCTAATCCGTAGTGTGTCTTACAGGACTTGTACTCCTCCATCAGTTTCTGGCAAGCCTGCGTTTCTCACTGGAACAATTCAATGGTGAACACAATTTTCAATGAGACTGCAGTAGAAGCGTCCAACTATTCCCAAATGATGAACAACCTCTATACTGTGCAGAGAATAATAGCTGCACAGGTACCAACGGTGCTGATAGGAGACATAGGTGACTACTACGCTTATAACAGTCGGAAGATTAGAGAATTCGTTGCTACTGAACCTCCAGACGTGCTGTACAACTTGATGAGAATATACGTTCCTTCAACGACTACGACAACTTCTACCCTAATAGCGGCCTAGATATATGCTGTGATTGCGGCAGTCGTGCTGATAATTATAATCGTTCCAGTTGCGCTAGTAATGTCTAAGAAAGGCAAGGCAAATAAGAAAGCTAAGACTCCGGCGCCTGAGGAACCAAAGAATAAAACCTGATGATCACGATTTAAACATTTTTTATTTTTTTCTTTAATTTTCGGAATATTTTGGTTGATTTTTAAAGAATATTATCTGTAGAGCAAGTATTCATCCCGCCTCTTCTTGAATCCTGATTCGTCGGTCGCTAGTCTATCCCATAGGTCGTCCAGGTCACCGTCGAGTAGTTTGCTCCGTACATAAGAGTTACCGACTACTCTATCAAAATATTTCTCATAAAAGACAAATTCTCCATTATAGTTTCTAATGATCCAGTCAAGAAGTTTCAGACTAAACCTGAACGGTTTAAACTTGGTCCTATCCGTCACATGAATCTCAATACCATCGCAGTGTTCGGTGCTGTACTTGGAGAACGTGGGGGTAAACTTAATTTCGTTTACCTTCACTCCATCCAACTTCTGCGAGTTGATATCCTTTGCAAATTTATAGCCATCTATCCAGGGAGCTCCAATGATTTCAAACGGTTTTGTCGTTCCTCTTCCTTCAGAAACATTTGTTCCCTCGAACATAACCTGTCCCGGATAAACTGTTGCAGTACCTAACGAGGGCATGTTTGGTGAGGGTAGCACCCACGGCCATCCAGTTTGATCAAACCACATCCTCCTCTTCCAACCTTTCAGTGGCGATACTTTCAAACTTACATTTCCACCAAAAAGTTCTTCGTTGAACATTCTTGCGAGTTCCCCCAGGGTCATTCCGTGCCTCATCGTTATGGAATATGGCCCTATGAATGACCTGTACTTGGGATAATCTAATACTGGTCCTTCAAAATCTATTCCATTGATGGGATTTGGTCTGTCTAGAACGAGGAATTCGATCCCTTTTCTGGCGCAG